>QHXW01000021.1 GCA_003223115.1 Acidobacteriota bacterium | reverse complement strand
AACCGCGGCTTTTATTTCCCAGGCCGCGACGGGCCCCCCAAGCGGCGGCGAGCGCGGCTTGAACACGGACGGCGCGTCTGAGGCTGCCGAGTTCGATCGGAGACAACAACCTTTCGAGTAGGGGCCAATCGCCGCACGACTTGTCTCAAACGGCACAGATTCGTTGCCTAGCGAATCGTTCGTCTAGTAAATGGCTCGACCGATTTCAGTACTAACAGAGACCGCGCCATGGAACACGACACCGGAACGGCCGGCGATTCTGACGTTGTCGTGGTGTCAGCATCTCAAAGCCGGTATCACGCATGGCAACTTTTGGATCGCCATGTCGAAGTGCGGATGCGGCTCGATGTTGTCGAGCGGCTGGAGCGGGAGGTCATTTGCGCATACAAAATCCTCCGTCCTCCCGCTCACCGATTCAGGCGCTGCCGCGGTTCGATCGACCACACTGCCGGGGCAGCCCCGTGCATTTATCAGCCCCGGCCCAGCCTCAGCAGCCAGTTGCCGGACGCAGCCGGGTCAAGCGAGACACCACCGCGGCGCACAAAAGATAGAGCGCGGAGCAAAAAGCGAGGCATTAGCCGGCACAAACACCTTCGGAAAGCGGATCAGCAACGCCGCAACAGCCGCGCGTGACGGCAGTCACTATCAGGGCGCGCCTATATTCTCGAAACACGTCAATCTGACGCCGCATAGCACCCGCCGCTGTTTGGAGAGCGGCCATGGTTCCATCGAGAAACTCCACGATCCTGCACTGTTCTTCAAGTGGCGGAAGTGGAACGGGAAAGTTCGCGTACCGTTCGGCACTTACGTTGGCGATGGTTGCCTGCACTGCAGCGAGCCTGACCTCCTGACGGAATGCGCGGCTTTGTGTGTAGTAGCGCAAAAAATCGGGATGAATTTTTCTTTGATCCGGCCGCACTCGGATTAAGTAACTGGCGAAACACGCCGGTCCCCAATCAGCTCGATACCGAATGGCCTTTCCCACGGTGGCCCCGCTGCGCGCCAGCAAGAGATCACCGTCTCGCAGCCGATAGGGCCTGGCGAGATCAGGCTCGAGTGATTGAGGGCTTGCTTCCCGGAGCGTACCGTCGTCATCGATGTCGGTGATCCGAATCAAACGCATGCCTTGATTCTCCGTAGAGGCCGGCTCGCTTGAACCGTAGAGCAGGCAGCCGGAGCGGACATATTTCAAGCGCGTCATCTGCCAGCGGGATGGAATCTCAGGCATCGAGGAGATACCAGTTTGGCGCATGGAAACGGAGGGCTCGAGGCCCCGCACGATGGTCCGGCTGACGAGTGCGTCGCGCATCTCGAAAAGCAAATCAGCCTGGCGGCCCCTCGCGCAGATCAAACTATCAAGCAGTTCGAGCTTGCCGTCCAGCCAGCGCGTCAAGCGCCGTTGCTGATTCAGTTCGGGCACCTTTACGGATTCGGCGAGGTAAGCCGCGCTGTCGAGATTCTGAATTCCGGTGGTTTGGTTCATGAAGCGACGAGTCACACCGAGCGTGTAGAGAGCCGCGTGCAGGTAACACAGGTAGCGGGGATCGTAACCTGTGGCGACCGGCATCCGCGCAATGAAGTTTGAGCACACAGCCTGTGCGTGCTGCTGGTAAAGCACGACTATGCCGACCGGCTGGGCATCGCCTCCGCCCGATTTTTCGAGTAGCAGATCGCCATCGGACAGAATTCGTCCATGCCGCTGGGATCGCGGGATGCGGCGTAACGTGGGGTTCTCCAGCGACACGCGGAGCTTGAGGCGATCGAAATCTGCCACGCGCACGCAGATCAAGTTCTCCGTAGAACCATCGGGATCGTCTCCCCAGAGCCCGTTGCGGCAGGCGGTAACGGTGTCCTTCAGGCGAACGGTGCGCCAACGGGCCGGAGCATTGCGGAACAGCGGACTCATGGCCCTCCCAGTGCACGCAGGGCCGATTGGATTTGAATTTCTAGCTGCTGAATTTCACGATCGATCTCCTGGACCGGGCGTGGCTGATCGGGCTCGAAGAAAAATCGGGCAAAGGGAATTTCATAGCCTTTTCTGGTCTTGGTTTTATCCATCCAGGCGTCCGGCGCTTGCCGGCGCACGTGGGTCTCGAACCAGGCGTGTGCGTCGGTATCTAAGGGAAGCTGCTCGGTATCACGGAGGTCGGGATCAGGCATAGGAGCGCCTCGAGAATCGAGACTGACATCGGCGCAGTCATCCTGTTCGGAAAGCGCTTCACGCAGGCGCCGGGCCAGAGTACGGCTGAGTTTCACACCGGCATTGCGGAACACGCTCGCCAAGGCGGACTCGAAACTTGATGCACTACGGTGAACAATATTCGGATCCATGTTGCGCAGAACTTCGACGACTGCCGGTTCAAGCTTTTCCGCGATGGTACTCAAGCGCTCCCGGGAAACCTGGTAATTGAGCCGCAGGGGCCGCTCGACCGTAATGCGTTGATAGCCAAAATCGGCATTTCCGAAAATCTTGGAGTGACGGTTTAGCTCGAAGTTACGGTGAATGTCCGCGATTCGGCCGATGTGGGCGGATGAAATCTGGTTGCGCTTACTGCCGAGCGAGCGAGGCATTTTTTCATAAAACTGTCCGGCGTCGATAAGCTGGACTTTGCCACGCCGCCGCGGACTCTTGTGATTGGTGAGCACCCAGATGTAGGTCGCGAGCGTGGTGTTGTAGAAGAGCTGGTCAGGCAGCGCGACGATGGCCTCCAGCCAATCGTTCTCCAGAATCCAACGACGGATTTCGCTCTCGCCCGAACCTGCCTCACCCGCGAAAAGAGGTGACGCGTTGAATACCACGGCGATACGCGTGCCCTTCGGATTCATTTTGGCGAGCATGTGCTGAAGAAACAGGAGCGAGCCGTCGTTCACGCGTGGCAATCCAGCGCCGAACCGGCCGTCAAAGCCCAAGCGCTCGTGTTCTTTGCGAATCTGCTTCTCCGCTTTCCTCCAGTCGACGCCGAATGGCGGATTGGTGAGCATGTAATCGAACTGGCGGCCCGGAAACGCATCGTCGAGAAAACTATTACCCTGCGCGATGTTCGATGGATCGTGACCTCTCAGCATTGCGTCGGCTTTGCAAATGGCATGGCTTTCGGCATTCAATTCCTGGCCATAGACTTCGAGGTGCTCGTGCGGATGCTGCTCGCGAACGTATTCCTCGGCCACCGAGAGCATGCCGCCCGTTCCACACGCGGGGTCATAGAGCGTCCTGATCGCAGAGCCCGTTTTGCCGTGCGCGTAGCCTGCGGCAAAAAGAAGCCGGACCATCAGCCCAATCACTTCACGCGGCGTGAAATGCTCGCCGGCCGTTTCGTTGGACTGCTCCGAGAATTTGCGGATGAGCTCTTCAAAGATGTAGCCCATTTCGTGGTTGGGCACACTCCTTGGGCTCAGATCGATCTTGGCGAATCGGCTGAGGACCAGATGCAACAATCCCGATTTACGCAGGCGGCTTACTTGCTCGTTGAACTGGAAGCAGTCCAGAATCTCGCGGGTGAGCCGAGGAAGCGAGTCGAGATAGCGGCCGATGGAACGAGCGGCATCGCGCGACTTGGCTTGTGAATGATCCGGCTGTTCCACAAGAATTGTCTTTGCATTCGCTCGGCCGTCGAGACGCCGCAGAAGAGTGAACGGTAGAATGACACGCCCGTATTCGGACCGTTTATAATCGCCGCGCAACAGATCGGCGATGCTCCAGATGAAGTTGACCTTATCCTGGAAATGATTCACTAAGGCTGTTCTACCGGAGAGTGGGACAACACGCAAGGAAAAATCTTCGCCGAGTCGCGGATCAATCGAGGGAACTCGCCTTCGTAATGTTATGATATCGGGAAGAGCATCAGGACACGATATGACCAGCAACACCCTGCTGACGTCGAACAATTCGATCAGCTGCCCGCCGAGGAAGCCCTTCGTTACGAGCTGGACCAGGGGGAACTGGTTGCGGTGTCCGGCCCAAGTTATCAGCACAATCGAATCCGCGGCGAAGATCGAGACAGCGATACATGTGTTTCTGGCGAATTGCTGGCAAATAAAGGGCTAGGTCAAGTCATTGCCGAGCAGGAATTCAGGATTGATCACGACACCGACCGGACGTGGCCTTCATTCGCACCGAAGCCGCCTCGCGCATTGACCGGTTGAAAAGCATCCTCGACGTTATCCCTCATTTAGTGGTTGAGATCGTCTCCCCGAATGATGCGGCTGAGTATGCGATGCGAAAAGTTGACCAGTACCTCGCCCGGGGTGTTCAAGCCGTGTGGATCGTCTATCCTGGCGAGCGCAAGGTGCATGTTTACGGGCCGAACGACGAGGTGCGCGTTGCCGGCGAAACCAAGAACGTCGAGTCTCCTGCCGTCCTGCCCGGATTTTCAGTACAGGTCAGCCAGCTTTTTGAATAGCAACTACTGCTTTGAACCTACAAAAGGCAATTGACGTTGAGCGCTCTCGGCAAGTCCGAGACCTGTCTGGTGTTCCAACTGCTGCGCACTTCACCCAATGGGTGACAAATGCCATTGCTGCAAATATTTGCGGCTGAAGAGGAACGCTCATATGGCGGGCTCTTACGATAACCGCCGTTTTTGGGTTGAATAGCTGCTATTTCGGCTGCGTGGCGATCTTGCTAAGGATTCGATCTTTGAGCCAGTGCTCATCCCACCACTCGATAGGGTTCACCTGCACTCCATCTACCTGCATGCTGAAATGCAGATGATCGCCGCCCGCCAGACCGGTTGAGCCGCTGATTCCGAGCGGCTGGGCTTTTTTCACCATGTCACCCGGCTTCACGTCAATGCGGCTCAGATGCCCGTATATGGACTGCAGCCCGTAACCGTGGTCGATCACCACGCAATTTCCGTAGATCCCGAGGTTCTGGGCCCAGACGACGCGGCCATCATTCGCCGCAGGAACGGGCGTATGTTGTATGCGGGCCAGGTCGAAACCGAGGTGCACCTGCTCGTCCACCTTCTTGCCTTTGTAAATGTAGCTGCGCCTGTCGGCAAAGACAGATTCAACGGCGGCGTTAATGAGCGGCAAGAAGGGACCGGACCAAAGGAACCGGTCGGCGGTTTTGAGCCGCAGGTCGGCAAGTGTCTGATTGTTTTGCCTGCGCATCTCGCCGTTGACTTTCAAGAAGCGCGAGAGCAGGTCGCCCGAGCCCTGCGGATCGATCTGGTTCACGACTCTATCGAGAAACGCGTCGTCGATCTCCAGATCGCGCGAGCGGAATTTCTTCAGGAATAATTTGTACCAGAACCGCGCAGTGACTTCAGCGCCCGCGGGATTGCGCGCATAAACCACCGGCACGGCATTTTCCGGGAGGTCCCAGGCATAGGCGAAGAGAGAAAATCGCTGATCTGAGTGCCCGGGCAGCGAAAAGCTGCGAAATGTATATTTGCCCACGCGCACGCCGGACTCGGTCCAATATCCGGCCGGAGTAAAGACCACGAGTTCCGAGCCGCCCTGATTAATGTAGTGCTGGTATCCGTCCGCCGTGACGCGCGGTGGCTGCGTGATCACCTGCACTTCGGACTCGATGGAATCAGTGCGGCCGCGAAGATCGTTGGATTGCGCTTCGATGATCAGTTTCGCTTTTCCGTCGTGCAGCGGCGGCGCCTGTTTTTTGCCGATCTCGAATTTCAACGTCTGCGTCGGCTCGTGATAGCGCCAGAACAAAAACCGATGCGCTGGTTGGCTGGAATCGAAAGCGACGTAGCGGGTTCCGTCCTGTTCGATTGCGCCCTGGATGCGCCGGATGCCGTGCGGATTGGTGACTTCGATCTGAACAGGCGTGAGCACACCAATGGCTGTGACAGGTGGATTGATCTGCAACTTAGTGCCATTCGTCAAAGCCAACAGTACCAGAACCGCAACGATCATCAGCAGGATGATGATGCCGATCAGCTTTTTCACTTTTTGGTCCAGGTGTCGATCCAATCGATGAAATTCTTGTACCAGAAAATGCTGTTCTGGGGCTTGAGCACCCAATGGCCTTCGTCTGGGAATACGATCAACCGCGAGGGAACTTTCTGCAATTGCAGCGAGGTGTACAACTGCAGGCCCTGTGTATACGGCACTCGAAAATCAAGTTCACCGTGGATGACGAGCGTGGGTGTGTGGAACTCCTTGACGAAAAGGCTGGGCGACCAGCGCGCATACATTTCGGGATTGTCCCAAGGCATGCCGCCGAATTCCCAGATGGGAAACCACAGCTCCTCGGTTTCCGTCGCCATACTGCGCAGATCAAAAACTCCGGCGTGCGAAATCAGCGCCCTGAAACGCTGCGAGTGGCCCAGGATCCAGTCCACCATGTAGCCGCCATACGACCCGCCGGCGGCCGAAATGCGATTGCTTTCCACGTAGGGCAATTTTGAAACGTGATCCATCACTGCCATGATGTCGTCGTAAGCCCGGCCGCCCCAATCGCCGTTGATCTCGTCGACAAACTTTTGTCCATACCCGGTGGATCCGCGCGGATTCGGCATCACCACCACGTAACCCGCCGCGGCGAACACCTGCGCGTTCCAGCGATAAGTCCAGCTCTCGCCCCAGGCGCCCTGAGGGCCGCCGTGAATCAGCATGAGCGCGGCATACTTACGGTTGGGATTGAAGGCGGGCGGCTTGACGACAAACCACTGCACGGGCGTGTTCTCCGCGCCAGTCACCCAGAACTCTTCGAGCGGCGTCAGTTGATAACTGGCCAACACGGCATCATTCAGATGCGTGAGTGCCGTTTCGACTCCTCCGGCCGAGGCGGCGCGAAAAATCTCGACCGGGCTCGATCCGCTCTGGCGTGTATAGACTACGCTTTTCCCGTCGGGCGTGGATTGCATGTCGTCGAGAAAACTATTGCCGCTCAGCGCGATCCTGGCTGCGCCGCCCGTAATCGAAAGAAACTGAATGTATTGCCTGCCGCGGTCTTCAACGGTGAAGAACAGATGCAGGGAATCGGGGTGCCAGGCGAAACTCTCAACCCAACGGTCAATCGTATCGGTGAGGTCCGTGAGTTTGCCCGTGGCCCGCTCGAGCAGCATGAGATGCCACCGGTCACTCTCATAACCAGCCCGCGCCTGTGACCGATAGGCGATGTACTTGCCATCGGGCGAGTATTGCGGAGAGTTGTCAGCGGCAGGATTCAGCGTGATTTTCTTCGATGGTCCCCCGGTGATCGGAACCACAAACAGGTCGGAATTCGTGCTGATGGCGGGCACCGGATCGGAATTCATGGCATAGCAGACTTCGGCGCCATCGGGCGAGACGGAGTAATCCTCAGGACCGCCGAGCGAAAACGGAGGCACGTCGCGGTCTCCGGGCGTCAAATCTTTCGCGACGCCGCCAGTCACGGGCAACACCAGCAGATGCGAGCGGCGCGCGCCTTCCCACGTTGTCCAGTGCCGGTAAAGAAGTGTGTTGGTGATGCGCGCTTTAACTTTGTTGTTTTTCTCAGCATCGAGCTTCAGCCTGTTGCAGGCGTCATCAGCGCCGCATTCAGGAAAAACACTGCTGGTGAACACCAGATTCTTGCCGTCGTGTGAGTAGAGTACGCCGTCAGCGTCGGTCGAGAGGTTCGTCACTTGCTTCGTGTTCGAACCGTCGGCGTCCATGATCCAGATCTGCGAAGAACCGCTGCGATCTGAAACAAATGCGATTTTCTTCGAATCGGGAGACCAGCGCGGGCGTTCACCTGGATCGGCGATCTTTTGCGGAGAGCCGCCGTTCAACGGCACGATGTAAATCTGCTTGGGCCTGGTGTTCTTGTCGAGATCGATGGTTTCGACCGTGAACGCCACCCACCGGCCATCTGGAGAAAGTTGCGGATCACTGATCCGCGCGATTTGCAGGAGCGCCTGGATGTCGAATGGCTGCTTCTGCGCGACCAGTGATGAATTCAAAAAGACGAGTGGGCACGCGAATAGAAATGCCCGTGCCACAGCGCTACGCATAACCCCGATTGTATCGCGGCATGCTAGCATGGTTTTCATTCCCTTCAGTTGCGCAATCAAGGCAAGACTTGATTCGGTCACACTGAAAATATTAAGCCGGGCGATGCAAACGTCCGATTCGGCACGAGAGATCTTGATTCGAGCAGTCAAAGGAACCAGAGATTTATTGCCTCCATCGACGGCCGTGTGGAACCATGTGGAGGCCGTGGCGCGACGCGTGTTTGAGGCCTACAATTACCACGAAATTCGCACGCCGATTCTCGAAGATACACAACTGTTCGCGCGCGGAGTGGGCCAAGAGACCGACATCGTGACGAAGGAAATGTATACGTTTGAGGATCGCGACGGCGCATCAGTGACGCTGCGCCCCGAAGCCACGGCGTCTGTCATGCGCGCCTACATCGAACATCGCCTGGACCAGCGTCCGGGCGTGCAAAAACTCTACTACATGGGGCCGATGTTCCGGCGCGAGCGGCCGCAGAAGGGGCGTTACCGGCAGTTCTACCAGATTGGCGTGGAGGCGATTGGCTCGGAATCGCCAGTAGTGGACGCCGAAGTCATCGAGATGGTGGTGGAACTCTTTTCACGAGTGGGCCTGGAAAATTTCACGCTGCTGTTGAATTCGGTGGGCTGTCAAAACTGCCGGCCGGCATACATCGAACTGCTGCGCGAGGAGTTGGCTAAAGTAGCGCCGACATTGTGCGAGGACTGCCAGCGCCGGGCCCAGACCAATCCATTGCGCGTGCTGGACTGTAAAGTACCTGAAGACCAGCCGGCGATTGATCAGTTGCCCTCGATTCTAGACCATCTCTGTGAAATTTGTCGGCCGCATTTCGAGACCGTACAGCGCTTGCTGAAACACCGGGGCGTGCAATTCGAGATACGGCCGCGACTGGTCCGCGGCCTGGATTACTATATGCGCACGACGTTCGAAGTGGTGCATGGAGCGCTCGGCGCGCAGAATGCGGTGCTGGGTGGAGGACGCTACGACGGGCTTGCCGAAGCGCTGGGATCGAAAATTCCGGCGCCGGGTATCGGATTCTCGATCGGCGAGGATCGCCTGGTGATGACGCTCGAGGATCGCATCAGCGTGCCATCGCTCGATCTTTTCATTGCGGCGTTGGGAGACGCTGCGGTCGAGCGCGCGGGCCTTCTGGCGCGTGATCTCAGGCGCGGCAGCTACTCTGTCGAAGTTGGCTTCGATGGCAAGCTGAAGCGCTCCATGGAGCTGGCGAACAAGCTGGGCTCGCGCTATACGCTGATCGTTGGCGAGGATGAACTAGCACGAGGCCGGTACACGCTGAAGCACATGGCCTCAGGCATTCAAGAGCAGCTTGCGCCTGAGGAAATCGCGCAGCGCCTACGGGCAAAAGAATAGATATGTCGACTGTACCGTTGGATTTCCTGGGCGAGTTGCGCCGCACACATTCTTGCGGTGAACTACGCGCCAAAGACGCCGGGTCCCGCACATTGCTGATGGGCTGGGTGCATCGCCGCCGCGACCTGGGCGGAGTGATTTTCGTGGATCTCCGGGACCGCGATGGCGTCACGCAACTGGTGTTTCATACAGGCCTGGATGAAGAAGTGCACGCAAAGTCCGAGCTGCTGCGCTCGGAGTACGTGGTGGGAGTCGGGGGAAAAGTCGAACTCCGCGCGCCCGAGACGGTCAACCCTAACCTGGCTACAGGCGAAGTTGAGGTCGTCGTGGAAAAACTTTGGATCCTGAACGAGTCGCGCACGCCGCCCTTCCCCATGGAAGACAACGTGGATGTCTCTGAGGACGCGCGTCTGAAGTTTCGTTACGTGGATCTGCGCCGGCCGCGCATGCAGCGTAACATTATCTTGCGCTCGCAGGTTTCGTTCGCGGTCCGGGAATCCCTTTACTCGCAGGGTTTCCTGGAAATTGAAACGCCCTATATGACGCGCTCCACGCCGGAAGGGGCGCGCGATTACCTGGTGCCCAGCCGCGTCCAGCCCGGCTCATTTTACGCGCTGCCGCAATCGCCGCAAATTTTCAAGCAGCTTCTGATGGTGAGCGGCTTTGAAAAATACTTTCAGATTGTGCGCTGCTTTCGTGATGAGGATTTGCGGGCCGACCGCCAGCCCGAGTTCACGCAGATCGATCTGGAAATGTCGTTTCCGCAGCAGGAACGAATCTATGAGGTGATCGAGCCGCTGGTGCAAAAAGTCTGCACCGTGGCCGGATACAACGTTGAAATTCCGTTTCCGCGAGTGACGTACGCCCAAGCCATGCGCAACTACGGTATCGACAAGCCGGACCGGCGCATAGCGCCCATGCATCCGGTCGAAGATCTGTTTCCAGAAAACGCGCTGAGTGCGCACGCGCTGCCGCTGGTGGCGATTCATATTCCTAAAACGGGTACCCTCAGCCGTAAGGAGCGCGACGAGTTGAAGGCTCTGGGCGTCGAACGCGGGCTGCGGGTATTCGACGACGTCAAGCGGCTGGATCGGGATTTCGCGGAACCGATGAAGAGCGTGCGCAAGCGTACCGGCGCGACCGAAGACGATCTGTTGTTGCTGGCGTCCTGGGCGGGAGAGCCGAAGGGCCACAAGCCTGACGAAACCGCTTATCAGGCCTGCGGGCAACTGCGCCTGCTCGCCGCTCAAAAATACAACGACCGACATAAGCTGCTGGATCCGAAGAGATTCGAGTTCCTCTGGGTTGTGGATTTCCCCATGTTCGAGTGGAACCAGGACGAGCAGCGCTGGGAGGCCGCACATCACCCATTCACCTCCGTGCATGACGAAGATCTCGAGAAGCTCACGGGCGACCCGGCGCACTGCCGGGCGAAGTCCTACGACTTGGTGCTGAACGGCGTCGAGCTGGGTTCGGGCTCCATCCGTATTCACCGGCGCGACGTGCAGCAAAGAGTGTTTTCCGCCCTGGGTTTCACCGACGAGGAGGCGCGCCGCAGGTTTGGATTCCTGTTGGATGCCCTTGAATATGGCGCACCGCCGCACGGGGGGATCGCACTCGGCCTGGACCGCCTGGTGATGATTCTGGCCGGTGAGACGTCCATTCGCGACGTGATTCCGTTTCCCAAAACCGCGCGCGCGACGGACCTGATGTGTGACGCGCCGGCGCCGGTGCCCGAGCGACAATTGCGCGAGCTGGGCATTTCACTGCGCAAACCTCAATAAGCACGCAGGGAACCCGCGGACTAGCGCGGACTAGCCGCGCAACCTGACATAAACGCGGCAATCTGCTATCCTCAAAAGTTGAAAATATTACAACTTACACCCGGTTGTGAGACTGGGCCTTCCTGAGGTTCCCATATGTCAGGCCATTCAAAATGGGCGACGATCAAGCATAAAAAAGCGGCCCTGGACGCAAAACGCGGAAAAAGTTTCACGCGCATCATCAAGGAAATTTCGATCGCGGCCCGCAACGGGGGTGACCCCGACATGAACCCGCGCCTGCGCACTGCCATCCTGGCTGCCAAGGCCGTGAGTATGCCCGCGGACAACATCAAACGGGCCATTATGCGCGGGACCGGGGAACTTGAAGGCGGGCAGATTGAAGAAGTGATGTTCGAAGGATACGGGCCCGGCGGCGCGGCGGTTTTGGTGAACGTCGCCACCGATAACCGCAACCGGACAGTCAGCGAGATCCGTCATGTTTTTGGGAAGAACGGCGGAAATCTCGGCGAGCAGGGCAGCGTTTCCTGGATGTTCGAGCGTAAGAGCCTGATCATTGTTCCGCAGGAGAAGGCGAGCGAGGACCAGTTGATGGGGATTGCACTCGACGCGGGTGCTGACGATTTGCGCCTAGACGCCCCGAATTGGGAAGTTCTTTCAGCGCCTGAGAATCACGAAGCGGTGGTGGCAGCGCTCCATAAGTCAGGCATCGAAACGGTTTCGGCCGAAATTGGTATGGTGCCCAAGAACCTGGTCAAGCTCGAGGGCAAGAACGCAGACGCCATGCTGCGATTGAGCGAGGCTCTTGAAGAGCACGAGGACGTGCAAAACGTCTACTCCAACTTCGACGTAGACGAAAAGACTCTGGAGGCACTCGCGCATTAAATGCGGGTCCTGGGCATCGATTGCGGTGCCGAGCGCACCGGTTACGGCATTATCGACAGCGATGGCCGTATCCACCGGCTGATTTCGGCTGGGGTCATCCGCACCGATACCAAATCGCCGTTTGAATCCCGCTTATGCGAGATTTCCCGGGAACTGCGGAATGTGATTGCCCGCTTTGAGCCCTCGGACGGAGCCGTGGAGCAGGTGTTCACCGCACTCAACGTGAAAACGGCCTTGAAGCTGGCGCACGTCAGGGGCGTAGCCCTGCTTGTCATCTCGGAAGCAGGACTCGAGTTCGGAGAATACTCGCCGCTTGAAATCAAAATGAGTGTAGTCGGTTACGGCAGGGCGGAGAAGGGCCAGGTGAAGATGATGGTGCGGTCTCTACTGGGGCAAGCGATCGACTCGGAAGATGCGTGCGATGCGCTTGCGGTGGCCATGTGCCACGCCGCGCGCCGCACCGCGGAGCAGCGCATTGAGGCGGTGCGCCGATGAGATGGGCCCTGGCGCTGGTGGCTGTTCCCCTCTTGGCTGCCACACCGGCCAGGCTTTTTTACTCGAAAACCTTTCCAGGGAGCACGCCCGCCTACGTGGAGATCGTCATCGACCGGGATGGAAACGGCGAATACAAGGAAGCCGCGAATGACGACCGGCCTTTGAAATTTCAGATCCCGACAAACGATGTGGGCGCGCTTTTCGATCTGGCCGACAAACTGGGGCGTTTTGACCGGCCCCTCGAGTCCCCGCTCAGGGTCGCATTCATGGGCATGAAGACGTTCCGGTTCGATGGCGGGACAGAAAAACACGAGGTCAAATTCAATTACTCGGAGGATGTGGACGCACGGGCGCTGGCTGATTGGTTCGAGCGCATCATCGAAACCGAGCAGCACCTGATCAATCTGGAGCGTGCGGCGAAATACGACAAACTGGGAGTGAACAAGGCGCTTCTGCTGCTCCAGGTGTCATTCGACCGCAAGCGATTGGTCGCCCCACAGCAGTTGCTTCCCATGCTCGACAGGATCGCCAAGAACGACACCTACATTCACATGGCGCGCGAACGCGCAGCCGGTATGGCGGACGCCATCCGCGCAAACAGATGAAGTTCTGTCTCCTGCTGCTGCTCCTCGCTCTTACGGCGGCGGCTCAGCAAAAAGACCCCAGCGCCTCCGAAGATGCGGACTTGAACGCAGCTCTGGCTGAAGCCGGCAGCAGCCAGGTGGATTTCATTCGCGCGCTGGAAAATCACCTGGCGAAGTACCCCGACTCAACCAAACGTCCGGAGATCGAGCGCGCGCTGGTGAAGGCCTCAATCGAAAGCAAGGACGAGAAGAGAATCGTTCTGTATGGAGAACATGTGCTCGATCGCGAAGCGGGCGATCCGCAGATCCTGGACCGAGTCACGCGAGCGTTGCTTTCGAATGAATCCAAGGAGAGCGCCGAACGTGCCCTCAAGTATGCCAAGCGTTATGAGGAGCAGGTGGCGGGTTTACGAAAACAGCCGCCGGTGGGCCATTTCAGTAAGGCCGATTGGTTGATGGAACTCGACCGGGGCGTGGCTCGCGCCTTGGTGCTCGAGGCGCGTGCCACCGGCAACCTGGGTAAGTATGAAGACGCTTTGGCCTTGGCCCGAAAAAGTTACCAGGAATACCCCACCGCTGAAGGCACGCGCGAGATCGCGAAATGGCTGGTCAAACTGGGACGCGACGAAGAGGCCATCACGCGTTATGCGGATGCGTTCACGATTTCCGATAGTCGCAATACGGATTCCGCCCGTACGCAGGACCGCATACGGATGGGGGACCTGTACAAGAAGCTCAAGGGCTCAGAAAAAGGCTTGGGGGACCTGATCCTGGAATCATACGACCGCACCACCGCCCTCGTTGGGGAACGCAAACTGCGGATGCGCGAAGCTGACCCGAACGCGCAAGCCGCATCGGTGATGGATTTCACGCTGCCGGCACTGGATGGCGATGCGTTGAAGCTCTCGACACTCAAAGGGAAAACCGTGATTTTCGATTTCTGGGCCACCTGGTGCGGCCCGTGCCGCGCGCAACATCCGCTCTACGCAGAAGCAAAGCGCAATTTCGCGGAGAATCCAGATGTCGTTTTCATCTCCGTGAACACGGACGAAGACCGCGAGCTGGTTTCACCGTTCCTCAAAGAGAACCATTGGGAGATCCCGGTATATTTTGAGGACGGTTTATCACGATTGATGCAGGTCACCTCGATTCCCACCACGATTATCGTGAACAAACATGGCGAGGTAGCGAGCCGGATGAACGGTTTCATCGCGGATCGCTTCGTGGATATGCTGGCGGAACGCATTCATCAAGCGCTTAAAGATTGAATCTCACTGCCGGTGCATAATAACTGTTTGACAGATGATTCGCGGCATATCCGGACGAATCACTTCAGAACTTCTCCCAAATGAGAAAACTCCTGGCTTTGAATCGCGGCGAGATCGCTATCCGCATCATGCGGGCAGCGACCGAACTGGGGCTGCGCACGGTAGCCATCTTCTCGAAAGAAGACCGGCTCAGCCTGCATCGATTCAAGGCGGATGAAGCCTACGAAATCGGCGAGAGCAAGGGTCCCGTCGAAGCCTACCTTGACGTCGAAGGCATCGTAGCGCTGGGCAAAGAGACGGGAGTGGACGCAATCCACCCCGGGTACGGCTTTCTTTCGGAAAATCCCGCGTTGCCGCGCGCTTGTGAACGCGCCGGAATTACGTTCGTCGGGCCAAGCCCGAAATTGCTCGAGCTCTTGGGTGACAAGCGAGCGGCCCGTAAACTGGCGCAAGAAGCCGGCGTTCCAGTGGTTCCTGGAACAGAGCGGCCCGTAACGACACCGGAAGCGGCGCGCAAGATGGCCGAGCAAATCGGTTTTCCGCTCATCATCAAAGCTGCCTTTGGCGGAGGCGGGCGGGGCATGCGCGTGGTCGAGAAGGCCGGCGTATTCGCCGAAAAGCTGGAAGAGGCGCGACTGGAAGCGGGCGCCGCTTTCGGCAACGACGCAGTTTTTCTCGAAAGGTACGTTCGGCGCGCGCGGCATATTGAGGTCCAGATTCTAGGCGATCAGCACGGCAACATCCTACACCTTTATGAACGCGACTGTTCGGTGCAGCGGAGGCATCAGAAAGTAGTCGAGGTCGCTCCGGCGCAAGGACTCTCCGGTGAAATCCGCGCAGCGCTTGCCGACGCAGCCATCAGAATTGCCAAGGCCGCGCGTTATACGAACGCCGGTACCGTGGAGTTCCTCGTCGATCGAGAGAGCGGGGAGTGGTTCTTCATTGAAGTCAACCCGCGCATTCAGGTGGAACACACGGTGACCGAGATGGTGACAGGCATCGATCTGGTCCGGTCACAGATTCTGGTGGCGCAAGGCGTCGGGCTCCACGATCCGCCACTATCCTTGCCCGCGCAGGATAGAATGCCGCTCTACGGGCACGCCCTGCAGTGCCGCATCACGACCGAAGATCCGGCAAATAACTTCATTCCCGACTATGGCAAGATCCACACGTACCGGTCGCCAGCGGGTTTCGGAATCCGGCTAGACGGTGGCTCCGCTTATAGTGGCGCGGTCATCACGCCCTTTTATGATTCGCTGCTGGTGAAGGTTACGGCCTGGGGACGTGAGTTCGATCAGTCCTGCCGGCGCATGGATCGGGCGTTGCGGGAGTTCCGCATTCGCGGCGTCAAGACTAACATCCCGTTCCTCGAGAACCTGGTCAATAATCCGCAGTTTCAAGCGGGTGACCTCACCACGTCATTCCTCGATGAAAATCCT
This sequence comes from Acidobacteriota bacterium, assembly GCA_003223115.1. Taxonomy (GTDB): domain Bacteria; phylum Acidobacteriota; class Terriglobia; order Bryobacterales; family Bryobacteraceae; genus QHXW01. The sequence continues at coordinate 31,798 of QHXW01000021.1, read as the reverse complement.
TCGCTGTTCCGATTCACGCCGCGCAAGGACCGGGCGACGAAGTTGCTTGCTTATCTCGGGGACGTCATCGTCAACGAAAATCCGGAAGTCGCGGGAAAGAAGCGGCCTGATCGTATCCCCACGCCGCCGGTCCCCGCGCACGACTCGAGCCAGGCCCCTGCCGGCACGCGTCAATTGCTCGATGAGCTTGGCCCGAAGAAGTTCGCGGAATGGACCAGAGCGCGGAAGAAATTGTTGCTGACCGACACGACGTTTCGCGATGCGCACCAGTCCTTACTGGCCACGCGGGTACGAACGTATGACATGCTGGCCATTGCGAATTTCGTAGCGCACCGGCTCTCGAATCTTTATAGCCTCGAGATGTGGGGTGGTGCGACGTTCGACGCCTCGATGCGCTTCCTGCACGAGGACCCGTGGCAACGATTGCGGAGGCTGCGGGAAGCCATTCCGAATATCTGCTTCCAGATGCTGTTGCGCGCGTCGAATGCCGTCGGTTACTCGGCGTATCCGGACAACGCCGTGCGTCGCTTTGTGGAAGAAGCGGCGAAGCAGGGCATCGACATCTTCCGCATTTTCGATTCGCTCAACTGGCTGCCCAATATGAAAGTTGCCATGGAGGCGGTCGAGGGGACCGGGAAGATTTGCGAAGCGGCGATTTGTTATACGGGCGACATCCTCGACCCCAAGCGCCAAAAGTTTTCGCTTTCCTATTACGTCAAGATCGCCAAAGAGCTGGAGCGCATGGGTGCGCACGTGCTCGGCATTAAGGATATGGCAGGCTTGCTCAAGCCTTACGCTGCCGAGACGCTGGTTCACGTGCTGCGTAATGAGGTCGGTATTCCGATCCACTTTCACACCCACGACACCAGCGGTATCAACGCGGCTTCCATCTTGAAAGCCAGCGAAGCAGGTGTGGATGCCGCCGATGCCGCCATAGCATCCATGAGCGGGCAGACCAGCCAGCCGAATCTCAACTCCGTGGTCGCCGCTTTGGCGCACACCCCACGCGATACCGGAATCGATCTGGATGCGCTCAACATCTGCGCGGATTACTGGGAAGCGGTGCGCGACTGCTACGCGCCGTTCGATACCGGACCGCGAAGCGGCACCGCCGAAGTCTACATTCACGAAATGCCAGGCGGCCAGTATACGAATCTGAAAGAGCAGGCCGAGGCCATGGGATTGGGACCGCGCTGGCACGAAATTGCACGCACCTATGCCGACGTCAACATGGCTTTCGGGGACATCGTGAAGGTGACGCCTTCGAGCAAAGTAGTCGGTGACATGGCGTTATTCCTGGTGACTCACGGAATGACCATGGAGCAGTTCGAGCGGCTGGGCCCGGACCATCATCTGGCGATCCCAAATTCGGTGGTTGAAATGTTCTCCGGCGTGCTTGGAACGCCTGAGGGCGGCTGGCCGAAAAAGCTGCAGAAACTTATCCTGCAGAATCGTAAGCCGGACCGCGGCCGTCCCGGTGCGCGACTCGCGTCCGTGCATCTCGAAGAAACGTCCCTGACGATTGAAAAGAAAATCAGCCGTCATCCCTCTCAGGATGAGGTACTGAGCTACTTAATGTACCCGGACGTTTTCGTCAAGTTCGCAAGGGCGCAGCAGGTTTGGGGTGATGTCGAGGTCCTGCCCTCTCCACAATTTTTCTTCGGCATGCGGAAGGGCGAAGAAATCAGCGTTGACCTGGAGCCCGGCAAGCGCCTGGTGATCAAATTCCTCACCATCGGCGAACCACATCCCGACGGCACACGAATTGTGTTTTTCGAATTGAACGGCCAGCCACGAGAGGTGGCGGTACGGGACCGGTTATTGCGAGCCACCGGGACCGAGAGGGCCAAGGCGGATCCAAACATTCCCGGACAGGTAGGAGCGCCTTTACCGGGCATGATCACGAGCGTAGCGGCCGAACTGAATCAGTCCGTGGAAAAAGGCGGTCGCCTGCTCGTAATCGAAGCTATGAAGATGCAGAGCACCGTCTATGCTCCGGTTGCCGGCAAAGTCACGGCGATTCACGCCCAGGCCGGGCAGCAGGTGGAGGCCAAGGATCTGCTGGTGGTGATTGGGTAGAGGGATCCCAACGCGTTCCCTTACAGCTTCGTCAGTCTGATGCCCCCGTTTGAAGTCGAGAGATCGAGCAACGCTCCGCCCGAGCCGATGGTTCCTTCCAGGTTGTGCTTGCTGATTGTGCCTTGCACTTGAACATCGAAATCGGAAGAGATGGAGCCGTTGGACGTATGCGCCCGCACGCGTGCACCGATGGATTGTGGCATGCGCACCGTGATCCCTGCGTTGCTGGTCGAAGCGTAGACGTCGTTCTGGCTGGTAGTGTCGAGACTCAAATCGATGCCGCCGTTCGAGGTCTCCAGTTTCACGGGCTTGCCTGGTTCGGCTCTAGTGAGATGTACATTGATGCCGCCATTCGATGTTGAGGCATCGAGCGTTCCGCGTACGCCTTCGGCGTGCACGCGCCCATTCGAGGTTTTGAGAGTGGCCGAACCCTCGAGGTTCTCGACGTCAATTCCGCCGTTCGAGGTCTGGACATCCAGATTGCCCTTCATGGCCGAAGCGTGAACGCCACCGTTTGACGTGCGCAGCCGGGCGGGACCTTCGGTATCGCTCACGCGTATGCTGCCGTTCGAACTGCTGATGCGCTCGAGTTCCACCTTACGCGGAACTTTGATGAGATATTTGGCGCCCAGGTTTCCCCGGCGCTCCGACGGCCGCACGGTGCGGACGTGAATCGAATCACCGGAAGTGACTACGTCGATCTTGATAGCGTCGCGCAGCTCAGGCGTGGCCGCGTACTTGGTGCCGGAAATGTCCACCGAATCTTGTTCCCAGCTTGAAATCTCGATCGAGCCGTTGAAATCCTCAACCGACAGACGGCCGCCGGGCTTCAGTGGGTAGCTGTAGTGAAAATCGGCAGTGTACCGATCCGACGATCCTAAATCCTCGAAATCGCAGCCCGCCAACAACAGGAAGGCCGGAGCGAACAGCAGTACTCTCCTACGCATAATCACCTCAACGCCGTGTATTACGAAAGTTCAGGGACCGGAGTTCCCCGAAAAAAGTGTCCCCGGCATCCCAAGAGGCTCCGCGCCGCCACCGGTTCGACTGAAATGCAGATACGCCAGCGTCGCGCGGCGTCAAGCCTACTTCAGTTTCAAGGAGTTACGGTCCACCCATTCACCATTAAACATCAGCCCGTCGATCTTACGCAGGTTCCGGATGTCCTCGAGCGGGTTGGCGCTTAGGAGCATGAGGTCAGACCGTTTACCCGGTTCGATGGTGCCGAGTTCCTCTGGTTTACGCAAGGCTATGGCGCCGTTGCGGGTAGCCGCGACAATCACGTCCATGGGCGAGAGACCGGCCTGGATCAACAACTCGAGCTCGCGGTGGGTCATGACGCCTGGAAAATCGAGGGCCGAGCCGCCATCGGAACCGCTGCCGATAAGCACTCCGCCTGCCGCCAGTCTGCCCGTGTTGCGTACGGCACGGTCGAAATCTTGACGTGGATGCGGGGTAGCTTTCATGGTTCGAGCCGTCTCCTTCACAGCCGCCAGCACGTCGGCGTCAACAGAACGAATGACGTCGGGATCGTCCAGGAGATCGGGATGTTCGGCGTACAGCCAGGAGAGCTCTTGCCGAACCAGGGTCGGCGCAAAGACGATCTGAAGCGCCCGCAGCTTGGCGATAAACGCGGGGTCTATGTTCTCGGTGTCCTGGATCATGTGCAGAAAGCCCGCCGCGCCCGCATTTACAAGCATTTTCGTGTCAGCCAGCGAATGGATATGCGCGGTCACGGGGATGTTTTGTTTGCGAGCTTCGTCGATGATGGCATCCGACACGGCCGGCTTGATCTTTGGCGCCTTACCGTCGAGGTCGTCGACCCAGATCTTGATGGCGTCTACCTGCTGGGATGCCAGGGTTTCCACCTGCCGGCGGGCTTCTTCGGGGCTGTCGGTCTGGATGACCACATCACCGACTTCTTGCGCTGGATGCCCGTGCGGCGCCGTGAAACCGCGGCCCGCCGTGAAGAGCCTGGCGGTCAGCAATTGTCCATCACGTTCAGCTTTGCGGACGTCGAACCCAGCCTGCGAATCGGTGCCCATGCTGCGCACAGTGGTTACACCGAAGTAAAGATACGTATTCAGGTTTTCTTCGATAAGCCGCCGGGTGTAATCGGCCGCCTGATACCGCGGCCCAGCGCGACCGCCCACGTGAACGTGCAGGTCGATGAGCCCCGGCACCAGAAACTTCCCCTGACCGTCGATCTTTTCAAGACCCGCCGGGATCGGCATGGTCACACGATTGCCCACCGCCCGAATGCGTGAGCCGGCCACGATGACCACCGAATTGGAAATAGGCGGCCCGCCGTTCCCATCGATGAGCAGGGCGCCGATGATGGCTTTCTGGACGGACTCGTCGGGCGGTTTACAACCCGTCAGGCAGAGCGCAAACAGGCAGAGCTGAAAAGGCTTGGGAAGGCGGAACACCAGTCCATCTTGTCAAAAAAGCAGGACGATTTGCGGGGCCGGGAAGGGGAAAAGCTGGAGTGCGTCGCTGCGAGGCGTCGCACCCCGTTACGACCCAATCTGGCAACCAGCCGAATTAATATTTGTACGGGCCGCGTCGAAAAATGCTATTTGGCTTCTCTAAACCGGCAGGCGGAGGCCATCAGTTTGGTACCTTCGAACGTCCCGTCACAGTTGATGTACCATCCCTCTTTCAACTGATCGAAGGTCGCGGGTTTATTGCTGCCCTGCGTGCCGTAGATCCACTTGGTGTCGGCTGTGTAGCCCACCGGCCGCTGCACGCTGCCCTTCGAAACCGTGAGTGTCGAGGTGTCCTTATTGATCATGTGGACCGTCCCCGTAATCTTACCCTTCTTTACCTTAGCTGCCTTCGCTGTCTTCGCGCTTACGCCAGGCACTAAAGTCAGCCCGACGACCAAACCGAGGCAAAGCGCGAGGGTGCTCCAAAAGCTGCGTTTCATAGATCCTCCCTCTGGGAATTGTTAGATCGTGCACCGAACACTATATTCCGGCACACTCGAAAAGTAAAATGCCCAATATCCAAGATCCCGTGGCGTATCACGTAATTATAGCCGGCGGCTAGTCCGGCCGGACTCAGTGCGGCGCTGCCAGGGCAAGCGGCCGCGGCCGCCGAACTCGGCGTTCAAAACTTCGAGCACACCCTCGAGTTGGCGCTTAGCCTGAGGAACACGCGGGAGCACGTGTTTGAAGTTCCTGCGCCGGCGCCACGCGTCCCAGCTTTCGAGGCTCCGCGCATGTGACCCGCTTTCGGTGTGAAACTGCTCGCTGTGGATCAACAACAGTTTCTCGAGTTCCGACGCCGCTTTCGATGACCCTCCGCTGGTTTCAAGCGGTGATCCACGCTCGAGCTTCTCCAGAAGAACCAACGCATCACGTGATAAGCCACCCATCTGCCAAGATTCTCGGGCCTGGCCTACCGCTACGATGGCCGGCCAAAGCGCACGATGCACGTAGGTGTTCTTTTCGGAGATGAGCTTGAGCAGCAGGACATCGGGATGACCGGCGAGACTGCAATTCACACGGAAAATTTCGTGACTTCGAGGATGCCCCCACCATGAACCACGCACCGGCTCACCGGTAACCAGAGTGCAGACGTTGGGCAGATGTGCATCGGCTTGGAGCAGCAGGCGGTGCGTCTTGACCAGTTCCAGCACGTGTGCCAAATGGGCCATCACCGTAACACCAGAGTAAGTGATCTGCTTGCAGGGCGAGGAATATACCCCGCGCCTGTGACTTGCACTTGTAACGTCGCTCACCTGATTTTACCTGTCTGCATTCGCACGACTAGACAGGACAAGGATGGAACGTTGATTTCGCTTTCGAAACGAAGAATCCCAGAATTGAACAGCTAACACTTCTCCATTAGTGACGTCCTAATGTCCTGAAAGCAGTTATTCGCCGATGCGAAGCCGGCGTAGGAAGGCACGGGACGTGCTAACCAGGATCTCGAATAGCGCGGTCTAGAACTTCGCAATGCGGACAACGAGCGCGCGACGTCAGGAGCAGTCGCGCTCAGGAGCTTAGGTTATGAATCACCTGAAGCGGTGGTTGCCATACGTGTGTTTAGCGGTCGTTTCTGTCAGCGTGCGCGCCGACACGGATGGTGATCAATGGGAAAAATACCTTGAGCAAGCGCGACTATTCCGGGAAAAGGGTGCTTACTGGGATGCCGAGAAAGCCGCTCTGGCGGCCGTAAAAGAAGCAGAGAAATCGGGACGCCGGGAAGTAGATGTCGCCAAGGCCTGGAACAGTCTGGCGGCGATTTATTACGACATAGGCCGGTATACCGATGCGGAATCACTTTTCCGCCGTTCGGTCGAAGTATGGGAACGCGTGTTGGGACCGTCTCGCACCGAAGTGGTGCGCGGCTTGAACAACCTTGGCGCGCTTTATTTGAGGATGGGCCGATTCAAAGATGCCGAATCAGTTTCCACACGGGCGCTCGCGATTAAAGAGAAGAATCCGGAAGCGGACGACCGCGATCTGGCGGAGACGCTGAACAATCTTGGCGAACTGTGCCGCTCGCAGGGCCGCTACGCCGAAGCCGAGCCCTCGTACCAGAGAGCCATCGCCATTTGGGAAAAAACGCTCGGGCCCACCCATCCGAGGACGGCCGCGGGCCTGAATAATCTTGGCGCATTGTTTAGCTCGCAAGGACGTTACAGCGACGCGGAGTCAATTTATCGCCGTGCCCTCGAGATCCGGGAGAAGGCGCTGGGGCCGGACCATCCGAGCGTGGGCTCCATTCTGAATAATCTCGCCGAAGTATTGTTCCAGCAAGGGCGGTATGACGAGGCGGAGCCGTTTTATCGACGCTCTCTGGTGCTCAAACAGAACGCGCTGGGCCCGAATCATCCCGACGTTGCCACGGCTTTGAATAATCTGGCAGCGCATGATCGCATGCGTCATCGTTATGCCGATGCGGAGGTGCTGCTCGAGCGCTCGCTGACCATTCGCGAAAAGTCGTTGGGCCCGAAGCATCCCGACACCGCTTCAAGCCTGAATAACCTGGCGGATGTATATCGTCTGCAGCACCGCTATAGAGACGCCGAGCCGCTGTATCGCCGTGCGCTGGCCATCTGGGAAGAGAGCCTGGGCCCCGAGCATCCCGATTTCGCCACAAGCCTGAATAACGTGGCACAATTTCTGCGCATGGAAGGGCGCAACGCTGAAGCGGCTGGAATGTATCGCAGAGCCGTCACCATCTGGGAAAGAGCGCTCGGTCCGGAACATCCGGCGGTGGCAACCGGCTTGAACAATCTCGCGCAGGTGTATGCCGCCGATCATCAATACGCGACCGCCGAAGAGTTGTTGCAACGGGCGCTGTCAATCGGCGAGAAGTCGTTGGGGCCCGAACATCCTGACCTGGCTTTGTCGTTGAAGAATCTTGCGTCGCTCTATCGCGTGCAAGACCGCCTGGCTGCGGCTGAGCCGCTTTACCTGCGGGCGCTCGCGATTCTTGAAAAATCATCGGGCGTACACGCCGCTGACACCGGAGGGGTGCTCCAGGACCTGGCTGAACTGTGCCGCGTACAAGGCCGAAACTCGGAAGCAGAAACATATTACCAGCGCGTGATTTCGATTCAGGAAACTGCCCTCGGTCTGGATGACCCGAGCCTCGCCCCAAATCTATACGGCCTGGCGGAACTCTATCGTCTGGACGGACGCTACGAAAAAGCCGAGCCGCTTTACCGGCGTTCTCTGGCCCTCATGCAGAAGACGCAGGGCACCGAAAGCGCCGCCCTGGCCCGTGGGCTGCGTAATTTCGCGAGCGTGCTGCGCCACATGAAACGCAAGGCTGAGGCAGGCGCTCTGGAATCTCAGGCGAAAGCGATTTTGCAGGCGCAGGGCTTCGTCAGTCGCTAAATACACATGTGTTAACGGGCTGACTCACCCCGATCGTCCGGGGACACCCGGCATCGGGAGATAACATATGAGAGTCATGCCCACGTACACCGTCAAGCTGAACGATCGAAAGCCGGTGGCCGACGGCACCACGGTCTTTCATTTTGAGAGGCCTTCCGGATTCATGTATAAGCCGGGTCAGTTTATCGAGCTGACAGCAATCAACCCCAAAGAAACCGACGCTAAAGGCAACACCAGGGCCTTTTCACTCGCGAGCGCCATCGGAAGACTTCCTGATAGTGGCGACACGGACGCGCGACACTGCGTTCAAGCGTTATTGCTAAAAAACTCCGCTGGGGACTCCGTTCAAAATCGAAGGCCCATTTGTTGATTTGACCCTGCATCGCAACCTGGCGCGGGCCGGAGTGTTTCTGGCGGGCGGCATCGGGATCACGCCTTTCCGCAGCATGGTGGTGCAGGCTGCAAGAGAAAAATCTCCGCACCGACTGTGCTTGTTTTTTTCAAACCGGCGCCGGTCAGGCGCGGCTTTTCTGGATGAGATGCAGGCGCTCGAAAAACAAAATTCGAACTATACTTTTGTCGCTGCGATGACGGCGAAAGAGCCTCTCGAGGGTTGGCGCGGAGAGACAGGTTACATCGATCGCGAAATGTTATCGCGCTACCTGGGCAATTTGAACGGGCCGATGTATTACGTGGCCGGGCCGCCCGACATGGTGGGCGGTCTGCGCCAGATGCTGATCGCAGCCGGAGTGAGCGAGGACGATATCCGAGCCGAAGAGTTCGCCGGCTACTGAAAAACCCCGGTCAATTGGTCACCAGTGTGAATCGTTCACGCTGCGTTCGCCGCGGGAATGTGAATCCATGGAGGTTGTTCTCCGGCACGAGGCGTGCAACGAGCGGCCGGAGGACAAGCCTATGCATGACACGAAGCGCTTGACGACGAACCCTGGACACGCGGCGATCGTCATCGCGGGGCTCTCTATTGCGTTATTTTCGCCGATTGCCGCTCCGGGGCAGGAGAGCAATCCGCGTGCGGTTGCAAAGGCGTTCTTGGGCACATGGCAGGCGACCCATGGCGGCAAAGTCTACGCCATCATCAAACTGGACGATGCGCACGGACTTGCGGGGAGCATGAGTCTCGGTCAGATCAAGTCGGACGATGCCGGCGAGATCACAGAGGTCGAAGAAGAGGCCAGGCGTGAACCCCCGTTAACTGCCTTCAAGTTCGAGAACAATCGATTGTCTTTTGACTGGAAGGACTCTGATGACACCACGCGCTTTGAAATGAGAGTAACCGGCGAGCGTACGGCGGAAGTTCGAACCGTAGCGGATCCAGCCCCGTTACGGCCGTTCCGGCTGGCCAAGATAGCCGAATCCCCGCAGAATTAGGGTTTTGCCAAACGATCTACTGCCTCCCGGCGCCGGCAACCGCTAAACTAATGGGAAAGCTGCGCAGACTTTTTGCGCCCTGGTTGCGTCTGTCTGGAAGGAGCCTGAGCATTGATCTTTCGGGCCGTAGAGGACCCGGACCTGATTGGCCGAGCCCGCCGGGGAGATGTGGAGGCCTATAACCTTCTGATCTCCCGCTGGGAGAAGCGCGTCTACAATTATCTGCTGCGCATCACCGGCGAGCGGGAAGAGGCCCTGGATCTCAGCCAGGAAGTCTTCTTGAAGGCGTACCAGCACCTGCGAAAACTCGAAGATCCGGCCCGATTCGCGCCGTGGCTATTCCGTATCGCCCATAATGAGGCGTTCTCATCCTTCCGGAAACGCAAGGTAGAAAGCGATGTGCTCGCGGTGACGGAAGCGGGAGGCGAGGAGATCGGTGTCGAGCGTCCGCATGCGTTTCCCATAGAGTTGTCGATCGCGGTGACGACGGCGCTCACGCGCCTGACTGAAGAGCAGCGGGAAACTGTGGTGCTCAAGATTTACCAGGGCTTCAAATTTGAAGAGATTGCGGAAATTCTTTCCTGCCCGGTGTCCACCGTCAAATCGCGACTCTACGCTGGCCTGGATGCCCTCAAAGCTCAACTGGCTCCGCTGAAGACAAGAGGTGTTTCATGAGTTGCTCGCCATTCGATTTGCGGGATTACATACTGGGTGAACTGGCTGCAGATGAGCGCCGCCAAGTGGATCGGCACCTTCGAGCCTGCCACGGCTGTCACGATGACGTCGAGCGGCTGCGCACCACTCACGCGACGCTTCTGGCGCTCCGCGATGAAGAGATTCCGCAGCGCATCGGTTTTGTTTCGGATAAAGTTTTTGAGCCGTCTGGCTGGCGGCGCGTCTGGCAGGCATTTTGGGGTTCATCGGCCCGTTTAGGCTTTGCATCGGCAGCCATGCTCTCGATAGCCCTGGTGGCCTTCACGTTCTACCGGCCGGCCGCAGCGCCCGCTACTTCTGATGTGACGACGGCTGCTCGCGTGGAGGCCGCGGTGGCCGAGCGCGTCGCGGCAGCCGTGGACGAGGCTGTGGCCAAGACCGAAGCGCGCCAGGCGCGCAAGACAGCTGATTTGATGGCCGCCGCCGAACAGCAGAGGCAGGCCGACATGCAGAATGTCGCCGAGCGGTTTTCGGTGCTCGAGAAGCGGTATAACGTGGAGCGGCTTTTGATGGCGCGAAACGACTTTCGAGGCGAAAAATGAGACGTGCGGCTGCGTGTTGCGCGATTCTGGCACTGGCTGCGGTTAGTATTGTTCCGGCGCAACCTTCGCGCGTCGGCCGCCCTGCGTTGCGCGCTCTGGAACAGAGTTTTGATAAACGAATTCTCACGGCCAGCTCGGATGCTCCCTTTGATCTGCTGGGAACCACGCGCGGCGTTTATCTCGAGGGTTACGGCAGCGTCTTTACTACCGAACTCAACCTGTTGATCACCACAAATCTCAGCCCTTTTCAGTTGACCATTCCGAAAGAATACGTGACCAGGGTGCACGCGCAGAAGGTGCGGCGTCTTCCGCTGCTGAAGCGCAGCATGCAGGAAGCCATGCTCGCGGCGGCGTCATCACTGGATAATGTCCGGCCGCAGGAGAAGATCGTCTTCGGAGTCTCGATTTTCTACTACAAATGGGAGGACACCAGCGGTTTGCCGGGGCAGATTGTCATGCAAGCCGAGCGGCAGAAGCTGCTGGATGTCCAAGTGGGCCGCACACCACGCGCCGCGTTGGTGAGCACGATTCGAGTGCAAGAGCTATAAATGAGCGCCTCCACCGCCCCGCTGCTGGTTGACCAACCACGCCGGCCCGTGCGGCTGGGTGAGATGCTGCTGGAACGACATCTCATCGAACGTGAAGATCTGGACCGGGCTCTCGAAATTCAAAAGGAACGCGGCGATAAGCTGGGAAAAATCCTCGTAGACCTGGGGTTCATCGCCATGCGCGATGTGCTCGCGGCACTCTCCGACCAGCTTTCGGTGCCGCTCCATGCCCTTGAGGAACCGCCGCCCGCCGCGCCCGAAATCGAAGGTTTGTCGCCGCGATTTATGCGCCAATGCCGCTTTATTCCGGTGGCCGTGGATGACTCGTCGGTCACGCTGGCGATGACCGACCCGCTGGATTTCGAGACGATCTCGGCGGTACACAGCTTTTGCGGCCTGAGGGTCAAGACCGCGCTGGCGGGCGAACAGGAGATCCTGGACGCGATCGATAAGTATTACGGCGAGAGCGAAAAGACGCAGGCTCTCGGCGCCGACTTCGAATCCGGCGAGGAAGGCGAGAATCTCGAGCACTTGCGCGATATGGCGAGCGAGGCGCCGGTCATCCGTCTGGTGAACGCCATGATCGCGCAGGCGGTGGAAAAGCGCGCGAGCGACATCCACATCGAGCCTTTTGAAAAAGAATTCCGCGTTCGTTACCGCGTGGATGGCGTGCTGTTCAACCAGGAGCCGCCGCCGCGTGAATTGAAAGCCGCCATCATTTCGCGGTTGAAGCTGATGGCCAAGCTCAATATCGCGGAACGCCGTTTGCCGCAAGATGGCCGCATCAAGCTGAAGATTCTGGGGCGCGAGGTAGACTTGCGTGTTTCGACCTTGCCCACGCTCTACGGCGAAAGCGTGGTGATGCGCCTGCTCGACCGGTCGGCCGGCGATTTCTACGATCTGCGGCGGTTGGGATTCGACGACCACATGCTGGCGCGCATGGAGCACTACACCACGCTGCCGCACGGTATTCTTCTGGTCACCGGTCCGACGGGCAGCGGCAAGTCCACAACGCTCTATTCGGCGCTCAAACTCATCAACCTCCCGGACAAGAAAATCATCACGATCGAAGACCCGGTTGAGTACCAGATGGACGGCATCAACCAGATTCACGTGAACCCCGCGATCGGGCTGACGTTCGCCGCGGGATTGCGGCACATCGTGCGCCAGGACCCGGACGTGATCATGGTCGGCGAAATCCGCGATCGCGAGACGGCGGATATTGCGATTCGCGCGGCGCTGACCGGCCATTTTGTTTATTCCACGCTTCACACCAACGATGCTCCCAGCGCCATCACGCGGCTCACCGACATGGGTGTGGAGAATTATCTGATCTCCTCGTCATTGGTCGCCGTGCTGGCGCAGCGGCTGGTACGCGTGATCTGCCGCCATTGCAAAGTTTCGGCAGGAACGGCAATCACGCCGGACGGAGAAACGATAGGAGCATTCCGCGGCGCAGGCTGCGAACACTGCTCCGGCACCGGGTACACCGGCCGTGTTGGTATCTTCGAGCTGATGGATCTGAACGACGACATCCGCAAGGTCATCATGGCGAATGCGGACGCCTCGCAGATCACCGCTGTTGCGCGCCGCCATGGCATGGGCAATTTGCGCGAAGACGGCTGGCAAAAAGTGCGCGCCGGCGTCAGCACGGCTGAAGAAGTGATGCGCGTGACCCAGGAAATCTGATGGCCACTTACTTCTTTCGCGCCGTAGCCAGTGACGGCAAGCTGCGCACCGGCAGCCTTACAGCGGAAACCGATAAGACCGTTGCGCGCGAATTGCGCAAGCAGGGGCTGACGCCCATTTACGTCGGAATTCAGCAGAAGAAGTCTTTCGAACTGAAAATGCCGGCTTTCGCGCTGGGTCACAAGCGCGACGTGCTGTTCTTCACGCAGGAACTTTCGACGCTGCTGAATGCCGGCGTGCCTGTGGATCGCGCCATGAGCATTACGGCCGATCTCACGGACAGGCCGCAGTTTCGTTTTCTCATTCTGGACCTTCTCCGCATGATCAAGGGAGGGAAGTCGCTGGCGGACAGCCTGGCGGCGCATCCGGAATATTTTTCAGAGCTATTCGTAAATATGGTGCGTGCCGGTGAGGCCAGCGGCAATCTGGCTTCAGTTTTCGAGAGGCTGTCCGAATTCGAGCGGTCGCGCGACGAGCTGCGCAATTACATCATCTCTTCGATGATCTACCCCGCATTGTTGGTGCTTGTGGGCCTGGGTTCCATTCTGGTGCTGCTCAATTTTGTCGTGCCGCGTTTTGCCGCTGTGTTTTCAGAATCGCGAATGAAAATTCCAGTGCCCACCATGCTCATGCTGGAAGCCAGCAAGATCGTGCAGGCCTATTGGTGGATGGCGGCGGCAGCGCTCCTGGCAACCATTGCGATTCTGCGGGGCTATACTCGAACGGCGCAGGGCAGGCTCTGGTGGGATACTCTCCGGTTGAAGATTCCGTTGCTCGGAGATGCGCTGCGCAAGGCGGAAACGGCGCGATTCGCGCGGTCCATGGCTACCCTGGTGGCCAACACGGTGCCGCTGGTGCAATCGATCGGTATCGCGGCCGCGGTGCTGAACAACAAGAAGATCTCCAACGCGCTCGGTGAGGTTGCGCAAGGCGTCAAACGGGGTGAAGGAATTGCAGGGCCGATTCGCCGGGCTGCGGTGTTTCCTCCCCTGGCCGCTCATCTATTGACGGTTGGCGAGGAGACAGGCAGGCTCGACCAGATGTTTGCTCGCATGGCGGACATTTACGAAGCCGACACGCGAGCGGCCATCAAGCGCTTTACGGCGCTGTTCGAACCATTGGTCATTCTGGTCATGGGTGTGATGGTAGGCGCGCTCATTCTGAGCATCATGCTGGCCATCACTAGTATTAATGAAGTGGCGGTGTAATCATGCAAACGGCAAGCAAAGAGGCAAAAGGGCAAAACAAAAAGCTGGCGCGGCAGGCCGGTATCACGCTGATCGAGATGCTCGTGGTTGTGACCATCATCGCGCTGTTTGCGGCGCTGGTTGCCCCGCGCATGTTGCGCAAAAGCGATACCGCCCGAGTCACGGCCGCACGGGCCCAGATCAATTCATTTATGACCGCGCTTAGTACCTACAAGCTGGACACGGGTACGTATCCTTCCACCGAAGAAGGGCTACAGGCGTTGCGCGTGAAGCCCGACAATCAACCGCAGTGGCAGGGACCATACTTGCCGCAGGAGATTCCAGTTGATCCCTGGGGCCGCGCCTATCTGTATAAATATCCGGGAGAGCACGGCGATGAGCCAGATGTGATCTCGTACGGCGCGGATGGCCAGGCTGGGGGTGAAAGCATTAACGCCGACATCGTGAGCTGGAAGAGCCAATAGCCGCTCCTATCCCAGGCTGTTGAACGCGCATGGACTCCCACGCCAATCTTGTCCCGACCCGCCGCGGCGTCACTCTGGTCGAAATGCTGATCGTGGTGGCGATTGTGGGACTGATCGCCGGCATTTCGTTTCCGGCGGTATCTTCAGGGCTCGACAGCTTGCGTCTGGGGTCGGCGTCGGATGCGATTGTGAGCTTTCTGAATGGCGCCATGAATCGTGCCGAGCGGCGGCAGCAAGTCGTAGAGGTGGCGATTTCAGTAACAGAAAACGCCATCTACTTGGCTTCCAATGAGCCGGGCTTTACGCGCAAACTGGAGATGCCTTCAGGCGTGACCATTAAGGCCCTGTGGCCAAAGCTGCCGGCTGAAGGCGAAGGGATGCGCCGGTTCCTGTTGCTGCCCGGTTCGACAGTGCCGCGTCTCGGAATCGAAATTATAAATCGCAAAGGCGCACGCCGCATCGTGCGTGTGAATCCGATGACGGGTGTGCCTGAAGTCGAACGGCTGAATCCATCCGAGGAACAATCGGAGTGAGAGAGCGCGGATTCACATTGCTCGAAGTGCTGGTGGCCACGGTGATTATGGGCATCGCGGTCATCGGCCTGCTGTCCGCAATTTCGACTTCGCTGCGCAACGCTGACCGCCTTACGAACTACGACCGCGTCGCCGAAATCGCGCGTGCCAAAATGGATTCGCTCTTAGTCGATCAACATCTGCCGGAGTTCGCTATTCTCCAGGGCGCCATAGATCGCTCTCTCACCGGAGGAGCGGAAGCCGGCTGGCGTGCTCGCGTGACACCCTTTGAAAGGCCGGCCGGCCGCGCGCCAGGGACGCCCGTGCTCGAGCGCATCGAGCTTGAAATCTGGTGGACGGTGGGCGACAACAAGCGCACGTTCACACTCGATGCTTTCCGCCGCAAGCTTCTGCTCCCCCAAGATGCGGCTGCCATCGGCCAGTATTCACCATGAGACGCAACGTTCATGCCGGCATGACGCTGATCGAGGTGTTGATCGCCGTTTCATTACTCAGTGTGCTCAGCCTGGGTATGCTCTTCGCCATGCGTGTGGGAATGAACGCCCTCGATAAGGCCAATCGCAAGCTCCTGGACAACCGCCGCGTGGCCGGCGCCGGCCGAATTATCGTGCAACAATTAGCGGGATTTATGCCGGTGATCGCGGTCGCAGCGACTGCACCTGATGCGCCCGGCTTCAAGGTGCCGTTTTTCGAAGGGCGCGCACGATCCATGCGCCTGGTCTCCACGTATTCGCTGCAGCAGGCGGCACGTGGGATCCCGCAAGTTCTGGAATTTCAGGTCATTCCGGGCGAACAGGGTCGCGGTGTCCGGCTGGTCGTGAACGAAAATCCCTACACGGGACCGCGCTCGGCTGGGGTGTTTTGCCTAGGTCCGGGGCCGGACCCCGAAGCCGGGATGACAACGCAACGCTTCACTCCAATTGTCGTGGGCTCTGGGTCCTTCGTACTGGCCGACAGGCTGGCTTCTTGCCAGTTTCTTTATCTTGAGCCCGGTCCGGCTCCAGGCCTCGAAAAATGGACGCCGAACTGGGTGCTGCCCAGATGGCCGATCGCCATTCGCATCGAAATGGCGTCGCTGGATGACGACCGGTCGAAGCTGAAACCGCTGACGGTGACTTCTGCGCTACGCGTGAACCGGTACCCGATTTTTGATTATGGTGATTTCGAATAAACGTTCACTGACGGGTCGAGGCGGCGCCCTGCTGGCGGTGCTCTGGTTGTCAGCGGCGCTTTCGGCCATTGCGTTTTCACTCGCGAACACGGTCCGCGGTGAAGTGGAACGGACCTCGACGGCGGTGGACTCGCTGCGCAGCTATTATCTGGCAGAGGGCGGCGTCGAGCGAGGCATCCTGACGATGCTGTGGGGCCTTCAGAATCAGCTTCCGCCGGGAACGCCATACCGCTACGGCCCGGCCAACCCCGTGCTGCAATTTTCGTTTCCCAGCGGCGACGCCCGTGTGGAGGTTATCCCTGAGGCCTCCAAATTGAACATCAACACTTCGCCGGCCGAAGACCTGTTCCGGATGTTCATCGCCCTGGGTGTTGAGGGCGGACGCGCGCGCGAAATTGTTCTGGCGATTGTAGATTGGCGCACCCCTGCCGGCTTCGGGCCGTTTGACGAATTTTATCTTTCGCTGACACCGTCTTTTCGCGCCCGGCATGCGTCTTTTGAAGAGATTGAAGAATTGTTGGTGGTTCGTGGAATGACGCCCGATCTGTTTCATGGTGGGTACGATCGCGACCAAGCAGGGAAATTTATCCCTCGCGTGGGGGTGAAGGATTGCGTGTCGGTGTTCGGTGCAACGGACCGCTTTGATGTGAATACCGCGCAGCCGCCGGTGCTGGCCGCGATCGGTCTGGCGCCTGAAGCAGTGGCCGCTATTGTGGCGCGCCGCCGCTTGCAACCATTTCAGAATCCCGGAGAACTGGGCGCATTCGCGAGCGCCGGCGGTCCGGGCTTTGGCCGGCTGCGTGTTGGCGGCAATTCGATTTTCACCATTCGTTCCACCGCCCGTCTGCGGCTCGGAAACGGCCAGTTTTCTGATTTGCGGCGCTCTGTGGCGGCCATGGTGAAGTACATGCCCGACGGTTACGACGCGCCCCTGCATATTCTCCGCTGGTACGACAATGCCTGGATTCCCTAAGTTTACAGAGTTCACAAAATTCCTCGCCTTCGGTTCCGGCGTCGGCATCCAGATCAATGGGAACAATCTCGAGGTGACGCTGGCGCGCGTGCGGCCGGCGGGCATCGACGTCTCTGGCAGTCTCACGATTTCGGATTTTGCGTCACGCCCGGCCGCGGAATGGGGAGCCGAATATTCGCGCTTCGTGCGGGGCCACGGCGCGAGTCACCTGGCTGCCACGGTGCTGCTGCCGCGGCATGAGGTCATCGTGAGGACCATTGCACTGCCGGGAGTGGCTGCACATGACCTGGGCTCGGCTATTTCCTTGCAACTCGACTCGCTGCATCCCTACGGTGATGCCGAGGTGGTGTACGGCTGGTCGCGCCTGGCGAACGGCGGAGTGCTGATCGGGATCCTGCCGCGCTCCACACTGGAACGTCATATTGCTCTGTTCAACGAAGCCGGTGTCCCGGTAGGTTGCTTTACTTTTTCAGCGGCTGCAATTCACGCTGCACACCGCATACCTGTAGGTAATGCCGAGCCACGCATCGAATTTGTGGCCACCGCCGCGGGCGAGAACGGAACATCGGAAGTGTATGGGGAAAGCGCTGCCAAGCCCGTCTTCTCCGCGGAATTCGATCTGCCGCCAGAACGCGCGGCGTTGGTGGCAATTTCGGAGCTGCGTCTCGAGCCCGGCACTTCTCCGGTTTCGCTCGACCGGATCCTTCCTCCGCCGCGAAACAATCCAGTGACTAACGAT
This sequence comes from Acidobacteriota bacterium, assembly GCA_003223115.1. GTDB lineage: Bacteria > Acidobacteriota > Terriglobia > Bryobacterales > Bryobacteraceae > QHXW01. Next base: position 13,894 of record QHXW01000021.1, on the reverse strand, counting down.
CTGGGCCGGCGCGCCTTGCCTTACGCTACGGCCCTGGCTGGAGCCTGTCCCTGGCTGACGCCCGCCGCCAACTTGCTTCCAGCGGAGTACCGCAGGTCGAGTTCACGGGCGATGTACGTGCCCACCGCGGTTTTGGGTCTGATGCTGCTGATGCTGGGTGGAGCGCTGGCGGCGCATTCCGCGATTGAGGACCGGCGGTATTTGCGAAAGCTCGCGGGCGAGATCGCCAGGCTGGAGCCGCAAGCACGGCGCGCGTCCATGCTCGACCGTGAAATCGCCCGCGCGCAGGGCCGCATGCGCTTACTGGAGGGAGTTCGAAAGTATACGAAAGCCGACCTCGACGCGCTCAATGAACTGACCGCTTTGCTGAAGCCTCCGACATGGACCAGTACGATTGACCTCACGCGCGACGCCGTGACGATCAGTGGCGAGACCGATCAGGCTGCGCCGTTGTTGAAGGTGATCGACAGCTCACGTTATTTTCAAAACTCGGCATTTGTCGGCTCGCTCGCCAAGGCCGGAGGAAACGAACAGTTCCAGATTCGCGCGGCACGGGAGGCGAACTGATGAACTTTTCGACGCGTGACCGGCGGGCTCTGATTCTGCTCGGCGCGGGCGCGATAGCAATTCTGATTTTGCGCTTTACCGTTTTTGGCGAGCGCCAGGTGACGGTAGTAGCGGCGCAGGACTCGATTCCCGCGGCCGAAAGGCGCCTGGCTCGCGTGCGGCAGTTGGCCGCCACCGTACCGGGCAAGGAAGCGTTATTCAAAGATTTGCAGGCTGAGGCGGCACACCGGGAAAAAGCGATGATCGTCGCTCCCACGGCACAGCAGGCGCAGGCCCATCTGCTCGAAACCATTCGCCGCGTGGGCAAAAACGAGGGCATCGAAGTCCGCGGCGGTGATTTTCCCGAGGTGCGGCCGCTGGGCGATGAATACGGCGAGGCATCGGTGTCGGTGAATTTCGAGTGCCGTATTGAACAGCTCGTGAACTTTCTGGCGGGCCTCACGAAAGAACCGGAATTGCTGGCCACGGATGAAGTCCGTGTCGCTTCGGGCAATCCGAAAGAGAAAACCATTGGAGTGCGCTTGACGCTGGCGGGAGTTGTTCCGCGGGCGCTCGTGCCAGTGAGGAAGGGTCTGGCGACGTTTTGAAACGGAAACTGGTGATTCTGAATGTGGCGCTGGCAGCGGCTATTGCGGGCCTGGGATGGCAATTGTGGCAGGATTGGCTCCGATCGCGGGCGCGTGAACAAGCGGTACTCGAACAGCGCATCAAACCATTACCGCCTCCACCGGTAAGTGCCGGCAAACCCGCTGAACCTGTCACTGCGGCGAGCTACAGCGATATCGCGCAGAAGATGCTCTTTACCAAAGATCGGAATCCGATAGTGGTGGTCGATGTCGTGCCGCCGCCTCCGCCAAAGCCCATGCCGTCATTGCCCGTTCTATATGGAGTGATGAATTTGATGGATGGTACCACGGCCATCATGAGCGAAAAATCGGGCACGCAGCATTTGGGCGTTCGACTGGGCGACAAGGTCGGCGAATTCAAGCTGGTTGCCGTGAGCGGCCGCGAAATCACGCTCGAATGGGAGGGCAAGACGGTCACCCAAGAGATAGACGAAATGATCGACCGCGCCGCGACCCCGCCGTCATCGAACACATCGGTCGCAACTCCGCGGGCCGAGTCCCGTCAGTCCGCCGCGCCACCGCCTCGGGGTGAAAAAGCAGCCCCTGGTACTGATATAGGCAACAAATTGCATGCCTGCCAACCTGGCGACAATTCACCGCCCGGTACCATATCGGGCGGCTATCGCAAGGTAGTGTCGCGCACGCCGTTCGGCGAGACTTGCCACTGGGAGCCGATATAAAATCCAGACTTTTTCACCTTTTGCGCAGTCAATAAAGAGTGGAGCGAAAATGCGAACGATATTCCTGTTGACGTTGTTCATATCGGCGAATTTGCTTGGGGCCGATAGCAAGACGGCCAAGGCGGCCAAGCATGCGCCCTCGAAAGCGGCTGAGAGGAAAGCGCCGGAGATTACGTTGCCCTCGGAAGCGGTGGAGATTGCGCCTTACACTTACCGCTACACGGATAACCAGGGAAAGAAGTGGATCTATCGGAAGACGCCGTTTGGCGTGGTGCGCTCAGAGGACCGGCCCGTGTCGGCTCAGGATGTTCAGAAAGCGCAGGACCAGACGGCACGGCTGGTCGAAAGCACGACCGCGGTCGAGGACGGCGACTCGGTGCGGTTCGAACGAGTTCTGCCTTTCGGCAAGACGCAATGGACACGGAAAAAATCGGAACTGAATGAAATGGAACGCGCCGTCTGGAACCTTCTGCTAGAGAAACGCGCCGCCGCGGAAAAAAACTCCACGAGCCGGGTCGCGACCAAGGACTAGCCGGTGCCGAGAGTCTTCTCGATGCGGGCCGGCCTGACCTTCGCGGCCGCAACGGTGCTGCTGTGCGCGCAAAATCCAACGCCCCGGCCCCCGTCCATCATGCCACCGGGTGGTCTGAAGCCACAACAGCCAGAACAAACACCAGCGCAACCACCAACGTCGCAACAGCAGCAACCGGCGACTCCAACGGCGCCGCCCAAGCCGGTTGTGCCGCTGAATACCTCAGGTGCGCCGGCGGCTCTTAACCTGCAGAACGCTTCATTGGTTGAAGTCGTCGACATCCTTGCGCGGGCGCTGAAGATCAACTACATTCTCGATCCCCGTGTGAAGGGCTCCGTCACCATCAATACCTATGGTGAGATCAAACCTGTTGACGTTCGGCCGCTGCTTGAAACCATTCTGCGCATCAACGGTGCTGCGATGGTCCAGGTGGGCGACCTGTATCGTATTGTCCCCATAGCCGATGTTGCGAGGCTGCCGATCTCTCCTCAGTTGAATGCGAGCGGCAAAGACCTTCCGGACGATGAACGGATGATTCTCGACCTGGTATTTCTCAAATACGCCACGGTGGTTGAGATGTCGAAACTATTGCAGCCTTTTTTGGGAGAAGGCGCGCAGATGACCAGTTACGAGCCGGCCAACCTCATGCTGATCCTGGATAACAGCCGCAATATGAGGCGCACCCTCGAGTTAATTGCAATGTTCGACAGCGATACGCTTGCCGGGCAGCGTGTGCGGCTCTTCGATGTGGTGAATGGACGGCCGTCGGATGTTGCGAAGGAACTTGAAGACGTCTTTAAGGCGTTTGCGCTCTCGGAGAAGACGAGCCCGATCCGGTTTATGCCGATTGATCGCATCAACACCATCATCGCGGTGGCGCCGAATCCCGGCATTTTCACGGAGGTGGAAAAATTGCTCAAGAAACCAGACATTCCGCTCAAAGTAACCGCGGGCTCGATTGATAACTACGTTTACCGCTTGAAATACGGCAGGGCGGAAATCGTGGGCAGCGCTCTGATGCAGCTCTACGGTTTTGGCGGCGGTGGCTATGGAGGGGGCTACGGTGGGTATGGCGGTTTCGGTTCCATGATGGGCGGCTACGGCATGGGAGGTGGCGGGTATGGCATGGGAGGTGGCGGGTATGGCGTGGGAGGCGGCGGGTATGGCATGGGAGGTGGCGGGTACGGCATGGGAGGTGGCGGGTACGGCATGGGAGGTGGCGGGTACGGAATGGGAACGATGCCCGTGACGCTACCGCCGCCAGGCGGCATAATCGCTACGCCGAGCCAGAGCGGTCAGACAGCGGGCTCGACAGCCGCAGGTACGTCGAACGACCTGACCGGAAGTTACCTGACCGGGAGCGGTTATGGGTACGGCGGGTATCAGACCCATCCGCCCCATCCGCGCATCATTCCAAATCCATTTGACAACACGCTGCTGATCCAGGGAACGCCGCAGGAGTGGGCGCAGATCTCTAGATTGATCGAGCAGATCGACGTGGCCCCGCGGCAGGTGCTTATAGAAGCCAAGATTTATGAAGTGGATCTCACTGGCGCGTGGTCGGCGGGCGTGCAGGCGTTTCTTCAGAAGCGCGGGCCAGCCACCGACCGGTTATGGTCCGGCTCGAGCAACTTGAATGGTCTTCCTGGCCTTGGACTGACTGCCGGCCTGCTGGTAGGCCATACGCGGGAATTACTCGCGTTTCTCAGCACCAGCGAAGCCACAACCCATGCGAAGGTGATATCCGCGCCGACCGTGATTGCGACGGACAGCATCCCGGCTTCCATCAATGTTGGTCAGGAAGTGCCGACTCTCACCTCTCAGGCGGTGAGTGGGGTACAAATCGGCGGTACCAGCCAGTTTGCAAATACCATTTCAAGCCGCAGCACCGGCGTCGCACTCAACGTCATGGCGCGCGTAAACTCGAGCGGCGTAGTCACCATGATCATCAACCAGGAGGTGAGCGCTCCCACGCCGCCTCCGTCAGGGGTCAGTGTCAATATCAACTCTCCCTCATTTTCCAAGCGAAATGTGGCGACGCAAGTCACGATTCAAGACAACGACACGGTCTCCATCGGGGGTATTATCCAGGAATCGGATTCATCCAGTTCGTCCGGCATTCCATTCCTCCATCGCATCCCCATTGTGGGCGCGGCATTCGGTAACAAGTCGACCAGTAAGGCTCGCACGGAGCTGATCGTATTTCTAACGCCGCACGTCATCTACGACACGAACCAAATAGCGGATGCAACTGAAGAGTTGAAGTCGAAGATGAAACGTTTGGAGAAGCTGATCAAGGAATAACAGAAGCAACGATGGGCGCGGTGACTGGGGACTCGCGCGCGCGATGGATTTCTCAGTGCAGGATGACCTTCGCGAGCCCGGCGTTATTGGCGCTGTCCACGGCGCGGAATACCACAACGTGCTCGCCCGCTGAAAGGTTCTGAAGCCGAACCATGAACTTTTCTTGTGGCGAGTCCACTACCCCATCCGCCGATTCCACCGGAATCCAGCTTCCGGCATCTACTGAATATTCGCCGCGGCGCAACGGGGAGGCGGCATCCGCCGCATCGAACTCGATTTCCACCACCGCGGCTGATTTTCTCGGAGTTCCGGGTGTAACCACTGGCGGCGTGTTGTCGATCAAGACTGGCGAACTCACTAGTTCGGTTTCCCGCGCCGAAGCTGGGGGGTTGGCTTCCCGGTCGGAGGCCAGCACGCGGAAGAAATATTTGCCGTCCGCGAACGCATCTCCATCAGCGGCGAAGGTGTTTTCATGTAGGTTGGTCTTCAGTAGCTTCCATTCGCGTTCGCCTTCGCCGCGAAACCAAAGTGAATAAACCAGGCGGTCGCCATCCGGATCCTCGGCTTGCCAGCCAATATTGATCTGCTGCTGACCGGCGCGAGTCGGCGTCTGCGTCGGAGTTCCGGTGGAAATTGCAGGGGCGGCATCGCCGGTGTCTGTAACGGTGATACTGTACGCCGCGGGAGCTGGTTGCGACGCGGGCCTTGCGGCGGCGCCGGCTGCGGACAACTGATTGGTGACGCTGATACTCCTCAAAACAGGGGCATTGTTCTGGGGCAGATACGCCACGCTGACGCCCTCGAGAACCGGAGTTTTCCCGTGGGTTCCAGTGAGCTCAGCCTTCCACTGGATGTAACGCGCGTTGGGGCTGGGGATTCTGGCTCCATCGGCGGCGACCAGCGGCTCCGACCAGTCACTCCAGGTTTTATCGGGCCGCAGCGAATTTCCTGTCCGTGTCCGCAAGGAAATATTGCCGGCCGCGGCGTCGTCCACCCGCCAACTGACGCGTCCCCATTGCGCCACAGTTCCGGCATCGTGCACCGGTGATTCAAAGGAACCGGAACCCTCCAGCATCTCGCCCAGCTTGTAAAGGCGGCCCATGTTGGCAGTGGCCGCAAGCACGGATTCTCCGAGTGGCACCAGACGTGTAGCTTCCGCCTCATTGGTCTGCACCACCAGCGTCAGCTTGTGATCCTGCGAAAGCCGGTAGATGCGGCCGCTCGAGTCCGTCGAGAAAAGCAACTGCCCTTTCAGCGGGAGCAGGTCGTAGACATTTTCCTCTTTCGAAGTCCACAAAGTTTCAACGGTATTGTCCGGATTGATTTTATAAACAGCGGATTTTTCCACTCCAGAAACATCCATGGTGGGTGTAAACTGCGCGACCACGGGCTGCGCCTGAGGCGCTGGAACCGGTTTCGGCTGCTCCGCTGGAGGTTTGATCTCGGGTCCGGATTGGGCGCTTTCCGCGGTCACGCTGATGGATGTTCCGGTCGCTGTCGACACGGGGGCGCCCGATGGGTTCTGCGCAGGCTGAGGCGTGCCCTGCATTTGTTTTCCCAACGATCCACCCATCGCGACGGCGTAGATTGCGCCGTCCGGGGCCGCCGAAATAGCTCGAACCTCCGGCAGATTGGAGTCGTACAGCACAAAAGCTTTGTCTTTGGCCGAGACGCGGTACAAGATTCCGTTGGGTTCAGTGCCCGCCAGTAGCCGGCCTTCGCGATCGAGCGCTAATCCCGTGACGTGGGCCTGTCCGGTTGCATAATAAACCTCACCCTTGGCCGCGGACTCCACGCGAAAAATTCTGCCCTGATCTCCGGTCCCGACGTAGAGTACGCCATCCGGAGCAACCGCCAGCGCCCAGATGTATTTCGCGTGTGGCGCGAAGTATTCCAAAGCCTTGCCTTGCACAACCCGATAGACTTTTCCGTCGGGGGATGTTGCGGCATAAACAGCGCCCCTTGCATCTACCGCTACTGCGAAGATTTCGGGCTGTTCGGCGCTCCAAACCAGCGTGCTCTTGCCGGATTTATCGACACGATATAAGCGGCCGCGATGTCCTGTCCCCACATACACGGAACCATCCGGCGCTTCGGCCACGCTCCATATCACCGGCTGGTCGGAAGAAAACAGCGTCTCCAGTTTCGGCGCCAGCATCAGCCGGCCGTCACGGCTGAGCGAGACGCCCTGAAAACGGCCGCGAACAAAATCCTGGTACGTATTCATTTCCCAGGCAATGGTGGTCGAGGCTCGAAGCGAAAGCGTGCTGATCAGGATCACCAACATGCCGGCACTTCGAAAGGAGATGGGCCTCTGTGGCCGTATCTCTCGTTCGCCCACTTGCGTCATTCTGCTCATTCCTTTACGTCCACCCGAACCGTTTTGCTTCCGCTGATCAGGGCGTCGCCGCCGGATATCTCAAATTCACCAACCTTGGAATTCCTCAGCTCGACAACGTTTTGGGATCCGGCGAGGATCAGGGCCAGCGATGGCGGCGGATCTGGAAAATCATCGCCGTCAATCTGAAAATTCGGCTCCGCACGCCAAACCCGGACGTAAGCCTTGGTGTTGCCGCGGAGCTTGTTGACCGTGTGGACAAGTTGTTCGGCCGTCCGTGGGGTGGTTCCCAGAATCTGGCGGAACTCGGACAGATTAGTCGTGTTTCCGTCGGCAACCGTGAAATAAAGTGGACCGGCCGGGGCCCCGACCGGCACCGGATAATCAACGCTACGCGTCACTTCAGCTCCGTTATCGCCCACCAGAACCGCGCTGACCCTTACATTTCCGCCCGGCCGTACGTCATGCGGGGCTGCAATTACTTGATCGATCTGAAGCTGCTTTTTCTCCGCGAAAGTCTCGATATTCAGCACCACCTTTTTTACTTCCAGAGCAGAGAACGAGCTTTGCAGCACATACGCCAGCGGTATTGCCGTAGAGAGCGAGACTTGCATGGCGGTGTTGGCATCACCGGCAAACATATTGTTCAGTTTGAGCGGCGGCGTCGAGCCCTGGAACGCCACCTCGCCGTTCACGCGGCAGCTCGCCGCACCCACTGCGCGCTCATTGGCGTCGATGGCTGAAAAGACGGCCATCTGCACGAGCAACGGCGCCAGAAAACGATCGTTCGCCATTTGCATCGCGTAGGCTTCCGTCTTACGGCCTTGGCGCGCTAACGACATGTTGAGTGGAACCATGCGCGCGCGCCTGCCCACCTCTCCGGCCACGGCTGTATTTCGGTCCTGCGAAATCGTGCCCATCCATTCTTTGGGAACCGAAATTTTGAACGAAGTCGCCAGATTCGGAAGAAGCGTCATCACTTCAGAGCGCGCGAAAGGAAGCTCGGTTGGGCCGATTGATAAAAACCTGTGGCCGAAGGCATAGATTTTATCGCCATCCAGGTACGTGACTGTGCCGTCAGCGCCGATGCTCAGGTCGCCGGTCATCAACTGAACCGAGATCATGGAACCCGGCTGGAGGGCCGAGCGATTGCCCATGCGGGGTTCCAGACGCGCGCCGGCGGAAACGCCCTGTCGCGGCTCGAGTCCCAATGCGCGGAGCTGCGGCGCGAACCGCTCGATGGTAGCGCGTGTGAATCCGCCGAACGAAATCGGAGTGGCTATATCGACCAGGCGCATATCCCCCGCGAGCGTATCTTGCGGCTTCGAAAATGCACGGGTCAGGTCAGACTCATGAAGCGACACAGCCATGTGCCGGGGAGCCGGCGTTGAATCGCGCAGCATCTCCTGAATGGGCCGGATTCCTGCGATGGCTTCTTTGGCGAACGGAAAGGCCATAGCCACCGCGCCCACCAGTTTGCCGTCGATATAGACGGGGCTGCCGCTCATGCCTTGAAGCACGCCAGTTTTCTCGAGCGGTCCTCCCGAAAGGCGTCCCAGGATCAGCGATTCTTTGGGCCCGATATTTTCGAGCGTACCCAAAATTTCAACCTGAAAACTCTCGATTTTGTCGTCCAAAAAGACAGTTTTCCCCAAGCCCTGCATGCCTGGCTTGAGGTCTTTCAGCGGAAAGAAAGGACTTTGAGCCGCGAGGATCGCCGTTGATAACAGCGCTGCGACCGCCAACCTCGAAAACACAATCTCATTGTAACGTTGAATTCGCGATCAAAACACGAGAGATGTCAAGACTGCTGCGCGCGCAAGGGGGGCGGCTATTTGGCGGAACAAAGTGAGTCGAGTGGGCGTAAACTGATCAGCGCATGAGCCACCCGGTTCAGATTTCACTGATTCTGCTCGTGTTCACGATTTGCGCCAGCCCGGCTGATCTGGCGCTGGTTGGGCGCGAATCTATCCGGCTCCCGAAGCATCGCAGATCGTGGACGGAAGCATTCTGATTCGCGATGGCAAAATTGTCGCTGTCGGCGATCGAAGCCAGGTGAAGGTGCCGGCAAGCGCCACTCGGGTAGACTGCAAGGGCCTGGTGGTTACCGCCGGCTTCTGGAACTGTCACGTTCATTTCTCCGAGCCGAAATGGGAAAACGCGCCTTCGCTTCCGGCCTCGCGGTTAGGCGAGCAGGTCCGCGACATGTTCGCGCGCTGGGGCTTCACGTCGGTGTTCGATACCGGTTCGCTGCTGCCCAACACAAAAGCCATCGCGCATCGCATCGAAGCTAGGGAGTTTCCGGGTCCCATGATTCTCTCAGCTGGAGTACCGTTTACGTCGAAGGATGCCACGCCATACTACTTGAAGCCGCTCAAACTGCCCGAGCTCGAGAACCCGGAGCAGGCCCGAGCCATGGCGCGCGCGCGGCTGGATGAGGGAGCCGATGCCATTAAGATTTTTCAAGGCGCCTGGGTGTCGCCGAATGAAGTGGTTCCAATGCGTGTGGAATTAGTGAAGGCCGTGGCAGCAGTAGCTCACAGCCGGGCGAAACCGCTGCTGGCGCACCCGTCGGATGCGCGAGGCCTGGCGTCCGCTATTGAAGGCGGCGTGGACGTCCTGACTCATTTGGTTGAAGTGCCAGGTGACGTTGATCCGGCCACCATCGCTGCGATCAAGAGCCGCCACATGGCCGTGATTCCCACTCTCAAACTTTTCAGCCGCGGGAGCAACGCGGACAAACTGGTGGATCAGTTGCGCGAATTTTCCGACGCCGGAGTTCAGATTCTTTTCGGCACCGATGTCGGATTTCTCACAGATTACGACCCTGGCGTGGAGTACCGCCTGATGGACCGCGCGGGGCTGACGTTTCCCCGCATTCTTGCTTCACTCACCACCTCGCCAGCCGCGCGTTATGGTTTTTCACAACGTAAGGGACGCGTAGCGCCGGGAATGGATGCGGATCTGGTAGTACTGGCAAGCGATCCGGTGGAGGAAGTCGCCGCTTTCACCGACGTTAAATACACTCTAGTGAAAGGATCGATCACATTTATGCGAGGCTCGGGCAGTGAGTAATCGCACATCGTTTTTTCAGGCTCGCGGAAGCCGTTCGATATCATGAAAAGCGAACGGACTGGCTACTGCCGTCGGCAATCCTACCCAGCAACACGCGATCAGGATTCAAGTATCCTGGTTTCCTATGATTTGGTTCAGCGCTCTGGTTTTCCTGTGCTATGCTCCCACGCTGTTTTCTCTCGCCGGCAGTGGAGCGAGGACCAGGACATGGGGCCCTGGATTCTTCGTTCCCCTGATTGCCGGCTGGATCGTTTGGCGCAAGAAAGATGAGCTGCTGGCGCTTGGGGCTCACCCGAACTGGCCGGGCCTGGCCTAGCCTTCGCTGCCGTCCAACTCTACATCGCATCGCTGGGCGCGGAGTTGTTTCTGGCGCGTACTGCGTTCGTCATCTCGATCATCGGGATTGTGATGACTTTGGGCGGGACGCGTTGGCCGCGGGCGCTCGCGTTTCCGCTATTCCTGCTGTTTTTCATGGTACCGATTCCGGCGATCATATATAACCGCCTGACGTTCCCGCTGCAACTGCTGGCCAGCCAGGTTGCTGCCGGCGTACTCTCGGCACTGCAGATCCCCGTGTTGCGAGACGGAAACGTGCTCGAGCTCGCCGACCGGCAGCTCTCCGTACTGGAAGCCTGCAGCGGAATTCGTTCATTACTGTCGTTAAGCTTTCTCTGTCTGGTGTACGGCTATTTTTTTGAATTGAAAGACGCAGTGGAGTTCGTGTGTTGTTGTTGTTAGCCGCCGCGATTCCTGTTGCCATCGTGGCCAACGCAGCCGCGTGGCGCTCACCAGGATATTGACCACCGTAAAGCCCGAACTGGCAGAAGGTTTTTTTGGCCTCGGGCTGGGTGATTTTCATGGCGGCGCTTGCGCTGCTTGATCGGTGTTCACCAGGTGTTCACGCGAGCCGCCCGATATGTCCATGCGCGCCGACAATATGCATTTTCTCGCTGACAAATACGTTCGTATCCTGACCATTGATCTAATAGCCCAGGCGGTGTTGTTCTACAGCGCATCTCGCGGCGAACGGATTCCACTGGCGCGGTCGCTGGATGGGTTTCCGAACGCATCGGAGACTGGCGGCTGGTCCGGCGCGGCGTCATCGAACCCGAAGTGCGGAACGTTCTGCGTGCCGATGACGCCATCACCCCGCCTTTACAAAAGCCCGGGGGCGTCCACAGGCGTGAACCTGTTCGTGGCCTTCTTCAAGAGTCAGCGCACCGGACAAGTGCCGCATTCGCCCCCCCAAAAAAACTGCCTCCCGGGTGTGGTACCAATCGCGCGATCGTGTCGTGGCGAGCGAATTCGCGGCCAAGATGTAACCGCTACGTGGTTTCGAGGGAAGAGCGTCGTGCTCTACTGGTGGCTGGTGGCAGAATCCGTTATCACCGCAGCGATACGGCACTGGTGCGCATCTGGATCCCGGTGGTTGGAAATGATGAGCAGGCAGCCTCGCGGGCGGGCGTGCGTTTCGTCCATGCAGTATTTCCCGTGCTGCGGCAATACTTACCGTCGTAGACACTGGTTCGCGACGCCCGACAGGACATAAGGGGCCTGTTTACGCTCGTTCGCCGTCTCGATGGCGGCGCATGAAGACTCCCGGCTGGCCGCGTTTGTAATCTTCCACCTGCGGTCCGAACGGTCCTTTCCTGGTGCGAGCCAGCAGTTCTTCCTGTTCTTCCTTTGACATGGGCCGGAACGTCTTGCAGGCGAGGACATTCTCTTCGAGCTGCTGGACGGTCTCGACGCCTGAAACTACAGTGTCGACATCGTGGCTCCAGGCAAAACGCAGGCACTCCGGAATGGTTGCGATCCTGTTCTTCGTAATGTTGCCGATCGCGTTGGTTTTCATGGCGAGCAAACCCAGACCCTTCCTGCGGATATTGGGCAGCACGGAGTTAATGAAGCTCAAGTAGTGCGGGTCAATCAGGTTTACGGGATGCTGGACGGTCTCCCACCCGTCGTACCCGTCGAGCAGACGCTGATGCACGGTTGGGTCGTGATGACCGGTAAAACCGATGTGGCGCACCTTTCCCTGCTGCTTTGCTTTGACAAAGGCCTCGAGAGAGCCGTTCGGGCTGAAGATCTTGTCGACCTCCTCATGCCTGCTCACCTCATGACACTGCCAGAGGTCAAGGTAATCCGTATTCATGCGCTTCAGGGTCAGTTCGAGCTCGCGCATTGCGCCGTCGCGATCGCGGATCTCGGCCTTGCTCATGAGCAGCACTTTGTGGCGCAGGTTGCCGGTAAACGCCTTGCCGTAGGTTTCGTCGCTCGCACCATCGTGGTACTTGTGGGCGCTGTCGAAGAAATTCACGCCGAGATCGATGGCCCGGTGAATGATGCGAACGCCTTCATCTTCACCGCGGATACGCATGTGGTAGCCTCCCACTGTGATGCGAGAAACGTGCAGCCCGCTCTTACCGAGCGTCGTCATGGGCATCGGCGCTTCGGCGAGCGCCTTGAATTGAGCGGTAGAAAGGGCAGCGGAAGAGATTTGCAGAAATATGCGGCGATTGATAGCGACCTCGTTGTCGGGGTTCATGATATCACCGGGCTTTGCAAACCGGGGATGGGACTTTGGGAGGCCACGAAAAATGATCAGAGCGATAAGGGCGGCTCCGAGCGACAGGCAAACCAGGTAACGCAGCGGGCTAGAGGCTGAGATCATGACGCGAGTGTCCGGAGCCGCGGAATCCTGAGGGCCGGTGCAGCTCTGATCGGGCGTAGCGCAGGACAATCGTGCAAATATGACACTACCGGTGAGGTTGACCTTTCGTCGCGCCCACAGATACAGTAGAAATGAGTTTTGTTTTTCTCCGTCCGGCAGGTCCCCATCGTCTAGCCCGGCCTAGGACATCGCCCTTTCACGGCGGTAACGGGGGTTCGAATCCCCCTGGGGACGCCAAACCAGACTCTTCGACTGGAATCTCCTTGTATGGCTCGAAAAATACTGGCCTTTCAGCGGTTCCAAATCCGTTCGGTGATACCTTTAACCCTAACGGCTGACTAACACCGACAACATTGCTTGGGAACTCAACGCGCTGTTACGCTCGGCGTGGGGCCAATCATGGTAGGGCGCAAAGTGGCTACGTGGTGCGGCGCAGGTTGCGTGGAAGTTTTATGCGTTCAAAAGCAAAGTCTAGTGGTTTAGTTTATGCCTGTGATCGCTCCACTACCGCTCAACGGTGGGCAATGAGGAATTTGTGGCCTTTTGCAGCAATTGCCGCCGCTGCCGCAACAAGCGCATACCCCGAGAACAGGGGGTGTGGCACAATCGCGTGCTGGGCGCGTATGCAACCTGGTACTCCCAAATTCTAAGGCTCTTCCGAGGCGAACCACACCTCCGCAAGCAAAGTGTAACTAACAGAAAGGTATCCCAAAAAAAAGAAGGAACCCGCTGGATGAGAACTTCAACCTCGCGGACGAAGTTAACATGACGTACGATCCATACCAGATTCATTATAGCGCTCACGTTTGGCAAGAAAGAGTGATACTCTAATGCCGTTCCCAGAAGCGGCAGGCTTGGCGCGCCGTCCAGTCTGCCAAACCAACAACGACCCCTCACAAGGCACAACTTTGCAGGAGTAACAAATGCAGCATCAAAAACTCAAGCTTTTGGTAATCGCGCTTCTCGTTTGCGCGCCGATTTACGCCGCCGTGGTGATTAACACCAGTTTCCCTGTCAACATTCCTGTGCTTATCCCCTGTGCGGCAGGCGGCGCAGGGGAAGTCGTGACGTTGACCGGAAACCTGCACGTGCTGATGTCCG
>QHXW01000119.1 GCA_003223115.1 Acidobacteriota bacterium | reverse complement strand
CCATCTACGATCCGGATCGCACCTTGATCTTTCTGCTGCGGCATGCGCACGCCGTTCTCAGAAACCAACTGCGTGCACAACCAATGTAGCCAGTCCTCAGACCGCCTCAACCGCTTCAGAAGCCCCACGTCGGATATCGTCGCCAGGCCTGACTCCTTGGCTCGAACGGCCGTCTCGCGCAGGGAATACCCTCGAGCCACATGCAACAAGAACAACCGCAGCAGAGTTTCCGGAATCTTGATCCCACTCTGGCGCTCCATCGCCCCTGTTTCCTTGGCCTGACGGTCCCATCCCTCAGGAAACAGCGAAAGCAAGACTGTCCAGTCTTCTTCGGTCGCGTTCTGAGTGTCCCTATAATACAAGAACACCTAATCATGTTTCAAGCGTTAGGTTAGCGCTTATGGTGAGAACACCCAGACGCCGCCCGGACCGCTGCCGTAAACGTCACCCTGCGAATCCACCTTCATACCGTCGGGAAGGCCATCTTCCTTCTCGGCGGTCACATCGGCGAACACCTTGCCGTTGGAGACAGTGCCATCCGCTGCCACGTCGTATCGCATCCAGACCTTGTGCTCTTCGTCGGAATTGGCAACGTAGAACGTTTTCTCGTCAGGCGAGAATGCCAATCCGTTGGGGCGCGTCAGGTCCTTGACCACCACCTGCAATTTTCCGTCCGCATACCGAAAGACGCCGTTGAATTTCAATTCCTTCGCGGGGTCCTCATCCTGCTTCAACAGCCCGTAGGGTGGGTCCGTGAAGTAGAGCGCTCCGTCGGACTTATACACCTGGTCGTTGGGGCTGTTGAAACGCTTGCCATGGTACTTCTCCAGGTATGGCGTCATGGTGAAGGGCATGGTGAAGTCCTTGGTGAAGTCCTTGGCTACCCGCACAATGCGGCGATTGGTATGCTGGCATAGGAGCACGAAGCCGTTTTTATCGGCGACCATGGCGTTGGAGCCGATGAAAGACCCAGTGGGCGCGGAGGATTGACCTCCGGAATTCTTGATCAGAACTTCAACCTGCCCGGACGGCGTGATGGAGCGAACCACGTTTCCAATCACATCGCTAAACCACAGGGTGGCCATCGGGCCGCCACAGCGGCCCCTCGGTAAACTGGAATCCGCCGCCGACCTTTTCAATTCGCGCATCCTTGAGCACGATCGAGTCAAACGCCGGATCGAGCCGAACGATGTTCCCCACGCCGTGTATTTCGGCCTCGGGCGCGAGTACCGGTGCTTGGGAACAGCCAACCAGCAGAACGGCAACGGAGAAAACAAGCAGAGCTTTCATTTCATATTCTTCATTTGGGGCAAGACCCCTATCGCTTTCAACCCAGGGATTCACTTCATTCCAGGCTCAATTGGAATTGTTTCGACAAGCGCACCTAGCGTCAAGGCTATTCCTCACAAACCAACACAGGCGGAATTTGCCGGCGCCACTGTCAAATCTGCTTCAGCAGCCACCGCACGGCTCTCTTCTGCAATTCGAAATGAGCCGGAACCCACATGGCATGATTCGTATGACCGACGGCGGTGAAAACAACCCGCCCCTTGCCGTAAGGATACGCCCAACCTGCGACCGACTTCCTGCCATGATTCTCGTATTCCAGCCCGTCCAGGTTCTCCGACTCCAAGATCACGTGCTTTGAGTCCTTGTCATAAGCGACGAAGTGCTGCTCGTCGTTAACCATGAAATCCTGGATACCTTGTGTGATCGGATGCTCCTTATTCACCATGCGTACCTGAAACGGCCGCAGCGCCGGATGGCCGATGTAAGCGCCGCCCATGACCTCGCGGTAATTCTTAGACGACAGAGACACGTGGCTGTTGTTGTGCAGCGAATAAAATCCACCTCCGGCCACCACGAATTCCTTCACCGCAGCGCCCTGCTCTTCGGTGATCCAGGATTCCGGTTTGGGTTCGGGAAAATCATTCTCCAGCCTCTGCTCGTAGTCGGTGTAGGCGTCGGGCCCGAGATAGCCATTCGGCCAGATCATCCCGTCCCGCAAACATACAAACAGATCGTAGTTCTTGAGCAAGTCGCGCGAGAGCTGATCGTATAGGATGGTGTAGTCCACCGGGATCCCGACTTCTCGGAAGAGCCGGTCCAGGCTCACGCGAATGTAGTCTGGATTATGATAGCGATCGCCGATGAGCGCGAGCGTCCGCGGACGTTGGCGAGAGGTTTGACCCGTGGCGAAGCCGAGCAAGCCAACCCCGGCAGCTCCAGTTCCGCCGCAGAGGAGACGCCTGCGCGAGACTCTATGGTTCATAAAGGTCCTCCTTTTCCGGCACCAGCCATTATATGAAGGTCGTGCTTCTCCCGCCGCAATCGGCATTATCCAAAAGTGCCAGAACAGAACAATGCGCGCAACAGGTGGCTGGCCCACCGATCGAAGGCACTCTCAGCGTGGGCTTGATCCAGGTTGCATTGCGGGACGAATAGAACGCATTGACCTGCGTTCGGGGCCGCGGTCCCGAAATCGAGTCGTTCCGCAAACCCTGGGTAACGTGTAGGGTTGAGGAATCGATCATTCCGTGACATCGCAAACGGATTGCTGGCCGTGATCTGAATTATTGCTCGGTGCCAGTTGACTAGATCCCCGTTTGCGAGGCTTCAGTGTCCAAAGGGGCGATGGCTTCCGAGTCAGACCAACATCATGTTCGCGAGCCTAAATCCACAGTGCTGTTAAACATTCCCAATCGGCCGCTGCTTCGTAAACTGAACTGAAAACAGTGAAGTGATATGTCGCTTAAGGCAGGCGACCGCGTGTGAACCTTATGAAATCCGTGCGTGCATCGGTCATGGCGGCATGGGAGAGGTCTATCGCGCTTTTGATGAACGCCTGGAGCGTGAAGTCGCGCTTAAGTTTCTTCCTTCCGCGGGCTGTAAACAGATTACGTCACGCACAGATCGAGACTACGCTGGACTATGTACAACTCACTTCGCAGATGTCTATCAACAATACGCACGGGCAGTAGCGCAGCACATCCGGCCCGTCCCGCGCTCGTAACTATGGGACGCAGACGAAGTCCTCTCCAACATCCTTTGGCGAAGCGGTTTCAGCGTGCGGCGGAATCTGTGAGTACTTCGCTCGTCCCATCATCGGTTGACGAGTATCACGGAACGGTCCACCTCTTCCTGACTTATCTGGGAGCCTACTCATCCGCAGGTCCGTTCTCTGAAACAGTTGCGTGCCGAACATGCTCGATTGGTTGACCCGGTTACGATCGCGCACCCCGCCCCTGGCCAAGATCACCTTTATCAAACGGTTGATCCAGTTGCGCCGCCTGTTGGAAGAGTTGGCCTGGACCGAGCAACTCCCGGCCCTGATTTATCTGCTCAGTCGGGACGACATTCCCCCAAGGATCGACATCTGCCGCGGCCCCTGACTCCGGAACAGGATCAGCGCATCCACCAGGAACTGCTGCGCCGCAATGACATCGCCAGCAACGTCCTACTGCTCCTCCGGCACACCGGTATGCGCATCGGCGAATGCGCCGACCTGTCGATGGATTGTCTGACCCGCTCGGATCCGACCAGTGGGCCATTCATGTGCCGCTGGGCAAGCTCGAGACCGAACGCTGGTGCCGGTGGACTTCTTCGTCTGCCAAGCGGTCCATCGTCTCCGCCTCCTGCGTGCCGCGGATGCAACAGGCGCGGGCGGCTTTTTATTGGCCCGTCCTCGCGGCCGCTATCCGTTGATCCGCGGCCTCCGTGCCGTACTGCGTGATGTGGTTGCCGCGGCCGGAATTACCACCCGGATCGTCCCCCACCAATTTAGACACACATATGGAACCGAGATGCTGCGTGCCGGCGTCAACTTTGCCGCCGTCATGAAGTTGCTCGGCCATAAGTCCCCGCACATGACTTTGCAATATCTGGAAGTCACCCAACTTGACCTCCAGCGCGAGTATCGTCTGGCTCGATCCCACCCCAGACACCTCACCCCACCGACACACGAGCACTGCTCTCTGCTTTTCCGCGCGCTGACTTCGCCAGTCTGCTCGACTCCCTCCAGGCTGCACAACAGTTCTCGAGATGTTCCGCCGCGCCCTTCCCGGCGAATCCAGTCGCCGCGTACTCGAGCGCCTCGCCAACCGCCTCGTCAAGATCGTCGCCCAAGCCCGGAACCTCAAATCACCATAAGAGTAGGCAGAGATTGGCCAGTTAACCCCGTATCTTGGGAGTTTGATTTCGGCCACTTCTACGCGCAGACTTACGACCAGTGCCTGCAAGGGTTCGGTCTATTCGACGCTCGTTTCCTCAAAACCAGCCGCCACCAAATGCTGAATGATGAAAACGCGCTGGATCGACGAGCCACTTCCACCGACTTCGATGCTGCCGGCGTTCTTTTCCAGACTCGCCTTGATGCTAGCGATCTGAGCATCGGGAAGATGCAAGGCTCTCATCGCTCTTGTAAGCCCGGAAACTTTGAAAGGTTTTGTTGAGAAGACAGCTCCCTGGCGGTGTAAGGGGCGCGCGCGCAGCCGGAATACGCCGCCGCCCTCCGCCATTGCGTCAACCACATATGGCCGTTCCTCGTATTCTCCGAAGCGGTCTATCACGACTGTGCCGCCATCGGGGAAGACAGCCTGGATCCGAAGTTCGCCCCCTATGGCGTGGATGTAGTTTCTCAGTGTGCTGAGATACATATCCGCGCGCTGCTCAATACGGGAGATCGAGCTTTGCGGTACGTCCAGCATCTCGGCCATGTCAGCTTGCGTGAGTTGCTTGGCGCCGCGTAGTTCTTCCAGAGCCATGCGTTGTAGCTCTTCACGCACCCGCTGCTTATTATCCGCCCGGCTCGCGGGGTCCATCTTCGCTTGAAGTTCTTTATAGTTTCGAGCCATATTGCTACTCTCCTCGATTGCCAGCGCCGGTATTCGCGACTGGTGGTCTATTCATTCTCTAGCTCTCGCAAGTGCCGGTCATAGATGGCATCTGCCAGCGGTACATATTCGTCATGCCAGCGATTGTCGCCGGTTTTGTCGCCGCCGATTAGCAGCATTGCGGTCCGCCGCGTCGAATGCATAGAGGACGCGGTACGGCCGTCCTTCATGCTGAATGCGCAACTCGCGCATATGCGCATGGCGTGACATCTCAACCCCGGAGGAGTGAGGCATTCTTAACGTCGGGCCAACCTGTTTCAAAAGGCTGACGGTGAAATCGACACTCTTCTGTTCAGCGGCGGTCAGGCAGTCCCACCACTCGCCGAACTCATTGGAGAACTCGACTTCCCAGGCCACGATTCAGTATGTCATAGAAGGCATTATGTCGTCAACGGCATAGACTAAACAGGACCAACTTGAAGGTAAGGTGTCAAAGCAGGAGTGGTAAAGCTCTATTGGACTGGCGCCGGGACGACCGATATGGGTCGTGAAGGAACGATGAGCGCGGGTGTGGGTCTCGTAAATTCCAGCCGGGCGAAGATGCTACGCCGAAATGCAATCAACCCTGGAATTCGACTACGAGATGGGTGCCCCTCCACGCGTGGAACTGGGACATGGATCGCGCTTAGATCAATTCAATGCACACTTGTCACCGTTGGGCACGGTCATGGGTTCCAGACGTTTCAGGCTGCGCGCCGTTCATACCGGTGATGGAGACCGCCGACTTGCGGGAGAGCTACGATCCGTCCAAGCTCTGGCGGCTGCTCAGCCCGAGATTCCGGCGAGTCCTTGCCCAATGAGAGGTGCGTTCTAGATTGTGATAATACGTCACGAACGACTTCACCTGGCGGTACAGCGAGGCTTCGTTGAGAACGATCACGTGGTCCAGACACTCACGCCGGATCGTTCCGATCACCGCGTTCCACGTAGGCTCGTTGCCAGAGTGACCGTGGCGCCAGGAGTTCCTGGATGGCCATATCCTGAACCTGCTTGCTGAAGGCGTCGCCGAAGATGCGGTCGCGATCCCGTAGAAGATAGCGTGGCGCGGTGTCCCAAGGAAAGGCTTCGCGGAGTTGTTGTTGGTCCATTCTGCGGTGGGATGGGCGGCGGTGACGCCGAAGTGAAGGATCCAGCGTCGCTCATGAGCCAACACCAAGAATACGTAGAGGACTTGGAAGCGGAGAGTCGGAACCATGAAGAAGTCCACCGATACCAGATTCTTCACGTGATTTTCCAAGAAGGTCCGCCAAGTCTGCGCTGGCGGCTTCCGGTGACGGACCAGATACTGCTCACGCTGGTCTCGCCGATGTTCATACCGAGTTTGAGCAGTTCGCCGTGAATCCTGGGGGCCCCCCAGGTTGGGTTCGCTCGGCTCATCACACGGATCAGATCGTGTACGTCTTTCGGAACCGACGGACGCCCGGGCTGGCCATGCCGGACCTTCCAGGTCCAAAAAAGGCGAAATCCTTTCCGGTGCCAAGCGATCACGGTTTCGGGCTTGACGACGATGAGTGCGGAGCGCCAGTCAGGCCACACTCCGCACAGCCAAGCCCAGAGGAGCCGGTCGAGGGGTGTCAACTTCGGCTTCTTCACCGAACGACGCAGAACGCCCAGTTGGTGCCGGAGCGCAAGGTTTTCCAACTGGAGGGCGGCTCGGGTTTTGAAGACTGACGACAGGGCGACAACCAGCGTGGTTAGCGTTTCGAACGTAGGGCATGGAGGTGATGGAGAATGCGCAAGCCCCATCTTCTCAGATCGTTTGGGATTTACGGGAGGCACAAAGGCGTTGTGGACAGGAATTCCCTCTGGTAGGATTTGAACGGAAGTAGGCCACACGGGCCTATGGGGGAGGCAAAATATCCCTGACACGCCTACACCTTCTGGCCCTCCGGCTGGGCCTCAGTACCCCGGTGGATCGAACAGGTGCTTTGTCGGCTCAGAGGCAGGTGCGCTGATGTTGATCAAATTTCCAAAGCTGATGCCGGATGCACCTGGCGCTCGATCTCCGATGTCTTGCCTGATCGGCGGGAGACTTCTAAATCATAGAAGTTTTGCAGATTGAGCCAGAACTCCGCATTCGTGTTGAAGAATCGAGCCAGCCGCAAAGCCGTGTCTGCCGTAATGCGGCGCCGCTCATGCACAATCTCACCGATCCGGGTCGCAGGAACGTGCAACTCGAGCGCGAGTTTGTTGACCGCTAGATTCAACGGCTTCATGAAATCTTCGCGGAGAATTTCCCCGGGATGTACGGGAGACATAAGCGTCTCAGTCTTGTTTCCTCTCATTAATCTGCTCCCTAGTGATAATCGATGATCTCCACGTTATGACAATGGCCATCGCGCCAGATGAAGCAGATTCGCCATTGATAATTGATCCGAATTGAGTGTTGGCCTTTCCGCCTGCCGTGCAGCGCCTCTAATCGATTCCCTGGGGGCGAAGCCAAGACGCGCAACTCTGTCGCCGCATGAAGTTGCAGCAACTTCCGCAGGGCTGTTCGTTCAATCGCCCGAAAGCGCCTGCTGTGATGATAGTGAAACAGTTCCTCGGTTTCTTTCGAGCCGAAGCTTTGGATCACACCTATAACGTACTACGCTTAACGTTATACGTCAATCGTTATTGGCGAGCCGGACTGGAGCAAGTCTTCCGCCTCCTCTATTGCTTCTTCGTGATCGAGCATGAGCGCCGCAGAATTCTGCACTTCAACGTCACTCGTCATCCGACCGCCGAGTGGTCTGACAAACTGCACGCTCGGCAAACGCAGCCGCGGCGTTGCCACATTCTGTGCACCGGTCGTCACGGTCAGACGAGATTTTGGCTACGCACAGCCACGCCGATCACCGTAAATTCGATGCCCGGCGGTCGCCCGTGGCCGCCTTGCTCGAAGACTTGAAATAGCGCGGGCTGATGAACGACACGCTGGTGATCTGGGGCGGGGAATTCGGCCGGATGCCGATTTCGCAGATTATTCGCATGATGATGCTCCTTTGCTTTGGGTCATTATGGTGGATAACTGAACATGGTAAGCCACTGGTTTGACCAGTGAGACTTGAAAAGGTTTTGACCGTTGCGGGAGTAGAATCCTCCTCACTGCTGTCCGGCTAAGAGTCGAATAGATTCAACTGGTTGCCGGGGTCCAGTAAATCGGACTGGGAGTCGGATGCTTGGAGAGCCTGTAAAATGGGAACTTTTTCAAAAAGCGTGATGCTCAGAATCTGTAGAATTTGGTAAAGACTCGCATCCAGCCCCAGTCGCTTGCGGATGATCGCCACCAGGACATAGACCGACACGGCAATCCAAATCTGGGTCTTCACCGGTGTCAGCGTCGTAGTAACTGACACGCCGCAGAGCGTCCGGATAGGCCTCGGCTGAATCGATGGCGGTCAGGATCACGGTTTGATCGGATCGCACGCCGGTGTTGTTGTCCACCGGAAGCGAGTAACGCCGCTGGAGCAGGATATTCTCCTTGGTGCGTACCACGAAGAAGGCCAAGCAGCGGCTTTGTGCTTGCGGAACCTGGCCCAGGGGAACAGCGACAGGCACAGATCGATAGTGGTGGAGTCCAATGCGTACAAGCTCTGGTCGAGGTCCACGCCGATGGAAGCATGTGCGTACAACGGCCGCGCGATGCCGATCAGCACTTGGGCGAAATCGGCATAGATGCGCCAATCGTGACTCTCGTTGGCGTCGGCGAGCGTGGAGCGTGCTACTTGCCCGCGGAATCCAACGTGATACAACTTACTGCTCATCGAGCGGAGGCATGCCTCGATGTCGCGCAGACTTTCGCGGTAAGTCAACTGCGCGAAGGCCATCGTCAGATATTGGTCCCAGCAAGAGAAACCTCTCCCGTGAGAGTCACCGCAATAACGGGCGACACACTTCTGAAACTCGTAGGCGGACAGGTGCGCCATGAGCTGAGCGAATACAGTTTGGCCGACATGCACCCTCATTGTCGGCAATCGCAATCGTGTCCACGCCGGCAGTTTGGGGGAAACTTTCGCCGGAAAAAGTTCAAATCGAAAAATCCAAACCTGTCGCTAGACTGCTGACCCCGAAGGAGTTATTGCCTCGGAGAAATTTTTAGCCGGACAGTAGTGAATCCTCCTCAAGTGGCCTGATGACCTACGATGAGGAGGATTCTAAAGTCAGAGCTTTACCAGAGCCTATCCCATTCCAAATGGGACTGCAAGTAGCACGTAGTGTACGTAGTGTTAGCACGTAGTGCACGTAGTGTTCGTGCCCAAACGGCGTCGGAAAACGATTTTGGGGCAGGCGCGCCGGCAACTGGGTGCGATCTTCCAGGCGCTGGCCCGGCAGAAGGAATGCCAAATGATCGAGGGTCATTTGATGCCGGACCATGTGCACATGTGTATCGCCATTCCCCCAAGCACCCGGTGGCATCGGTGATTTAGAAGATAGCGTGGCGCGGTGTCCCAAGGAAAGGCTCCGCGGAGTTGTTGGACGGTCCATTCTGCGGTGGGATGGGCGGTGACGCCGAAGTGAAGGATTCGGCGTCGCTCATGAGCCAACACCAAGAATACGTAGAGGACTTTGGATTTACGGGAGGCACAATCGGCATCCAGGACACGTAGTCGGCTCAGGCCGCTTTTCCTGGTGCTGAATCCGCGTTCGAATACATTCCGATGATGGCGGACATCGGGACCAAACTCCTATCGCGGGTTCTTCATTAGCTTCGGCGCTTTCTGAATCTCGACAAATTGCCAGCCGAACCGCCCCTTGATGCAGAGGTTGCCGTGCGTAACGGAGTGGTCCAGGGGTGAAGTCACGCGGACGATCTGGCCGTCCTGCGCGTGAACGGTGAGGTCGCAGCCCACGCCACAGTAAGGACAGATGGTATCGGTGCGTGTCTGACGGAACTCATCCCACGCGCCCGCCTGACGCATGTCGTATTCGGTCTTGAACATGAGTGCCCCCGTGGGGCAGACACCAATACAGTTTCCACAATAAACGCAAGCGGAATCCGGCAGAGGGACATCGTACTCGGTGGCGATGTGGGAGGAGCAACCTCGTCCGGCAACGGCGATCGCGAAGGTGTTCTGCGCATCCACGCCGCAAGCCTCCACGCACTTGTAGCAGAGAATGCATTTTGCGTAGTCGCGCACGTAAAGATCGTTATCCAGCTTCGGCGGCTGGGCGACGGTGGCGGAGAAGGCGCCAAAACGTTGGGGACGCGCGCTGTAGCGCTCCATATAGGACTGGAGCGTAGGCGCCGTCGACACGTCCACCGAGGAAGCCAAGAATTCAAGAACGATGCGCCTGCTGAGGCGGACACGCTCGGAATCCGTCTGGATCACCATGCCGGGCTCGACCTTGCGAGAGCAGGCGGGAACCAGAGTGCGAGATCCTTCCAACTCGACAACGCACACACGGCAGACATTCACGGGCGTCAGACTCTCCAGGAAGCAGAGCGTGGGCGTGTCGATGCCCAGGCCGCGGGCGGCATCGAGGATCGTCGAGCCCTCGGGAACCGAGACGCTTTGCCCATCGATCTGGATTTCGATCTGGCGGCGGGCGCGCGGCGGCGGAGCCTCGGGGACCGGTCCGCGAGGGATAGGAATCAGCGGCGATGGCGCCATGGCCGGCTCGCTCATGGAAATAAACTCCATCGATGGAGGGCGGATTCGAGGGCGCTGGATGCGGTCTGACCCAGACCGCAAATGGACGCGTCGCGCATGGCTTGTCCCATTTCTCGTAGGGTGATGATCTTCTCGGCTACGGAACTCAAAGGCCGGCCCTCAATCAGGCGCTCGAGTGCCTCCTGCTGACGAACCGCTCCGACCCGGCAGGGAACGCACTGACCGCAGCTTTCATTACGGAAAAAGGAGGCGATCCGGAGGAGGATCTGTTGGAGGCTGACCGTGTCGTCAAACAACATAATGACCCCGGACCCGAGCGTCGCGCCGATGGCGCGCGCGCCTTCGAATGTGAGCGCGGTGTCGAGCTCTCCGGGAGAAACGAAAGCGCCGGCCGCGCCGCCCAGAAGAACGGCCTGGAGCCGCCCGTTGCCTCCGATGCCTCCGGCCAGATCGATCATGCTACGGAGCGTAGCGCCCAAGGGGACCTCATACACACCCGGACGGACTACGTGGCCGGAAAGACAAAACAGACGGTATCCCGCGGAATTTCCGGCGCCAATGCGCGCGTAGGCAGCACCACCGCCGCGGACGATTTCCGGAATATTGATGAGCGTCTCGACGTTATTAACGATGGTCGGCTGGCGGAATAGGCCGGCTTCGGTCGGGAAAGGCGGCTTGTTTCGCGGCTCGCCGCGGTAGCCCTCAATCGAATTGAACAGCGCCGTCTCTTCGCCGCAAATGTACGCGCCGGCGCCCCGGCGCGCTGGATGTCAAAGCGAAGGCCGCGGCCGAGGATGTTATCGCCCAACAGTCCCTGAGCGCGAGCCTCGTCGATGGCGCGAACCAGCCGTTCGGTGGCCAGCGGATACTCGCCGCGAATGTAGATGTAGCCCTGTTGCGCACCGACAGCCAGAGCCGCAATCGTCATGCCCTCGAGGATGGCAAACGGATCGCCCTCCATCACCACGCGGTCTTTGAAGGTTCCGGGCTCGGATTCATCGGCATTGCAGACGACGTAATGAGTGCGCCCGAGATGGTGTTGTTTCTGGAGGGCTTCCCACTTCTTGCCCGTCGGGAAAGCAGCGCCGCCGCGACCGACGAGGCGCGACTCGATCACTTCGCGGACGATGCTCTCTGGTCCCAGATCGAAAGCCTGGCGCAGGGCTTCGTATCCGCCGAGCCGCCGATAGTCGTTGAGACTTGACGGATCCATCTTCCCGACGCGACGGAGTAAGCGAAGTTGCGGCTGGCCGGCCTGGGGGACGGAAAGCGTGTCTAGAACGTCGGGCTCGGCAGGCAGGCGGTCGTCCACCGCATTTCGCACTAGATCTACAAGAACGCCGGGCTCCGCCGGAGCCAGTACGGCTTCCCTTGGCGTTTCGCCGGCCGCGCTGACTAAAGCTGCAGGCGCGCGCTCGCACAAACCCAGACACGGGCTGCGAAGCCAAGTCGCGCGGCCGCCGGCGGAGGGCGAGCCCTCCGGCCCGAGCTTGCTCTCAAGTTCGGCGCAAAGCACGCCAGCGCCGCGGATGAGGCAGCCGATGTCGTCGCAGACGTGCGCCACGACCGTTGGACGAGGGCGCAGCGAGAACATCCCGTAAAAGGAGGCCACGCCGTGAACCTCAGCCGGCGCGACGTCCAATCGCAGTGACGCATAGTTGAGCGCCCCAGGACTGATCCAGCCAATGCGCGCCTGAATGGCATGCAACACTGGCAGTAGCAGATGGCGGCGGGAGCGCGCGTTATGTCCACCGAACGCGGCGCGGCCCTCCTTTTCGATCCGGCGCGGGCCGCCCGCCCAGCCGGATTCCGGCGCGCCCAACTCAGTGTCTACGGCCGCCTTTTCTTCGGTTGTGGGTTGGGCGGCCGTCAGGTGAAGGTCCACTTAGTTCTCCGGATACTTTTCGACGCGGAT
>QHXW01000118.1 GCA_003223115.1 Acidobacteriota bacterium | reverse complement strand
TAAAGCATGATTGGGAAGATTATATGCGCGGGCTCGAAGGCAGTCAACAAATACGGCGTCACGCGAGGATACTTACGGTTTTCGTTTCGATAATCTGCTAGAAGTAAGGCGTGCGCGGACATTTAGGCCCCGCTCAAGTCGTATCCGGGAATCTCGTGGTGTGGTCGCACATAGTGCTGATCATCTCAAGTCTCTGGATACCGTGTTTCGCGGAGACATATGAAGAGTTATTTCGAAAGGCGGCCGAGTACGCGTCTCAGGGCAAATTTGACGAAGCAATCCGCTCTTATCAAGCGGCATTGCAGCAACGCCCTAACGCGCCGGAAGCGCTCAGCAATCTGAGCGTCGCCTACCACTCGGCGGGGTATGACCAAGAGGCTGTGGAAACAGCCAGACAGTCTTTGCGCGTTGCGCCCGATCTGCTCGCACCGAATCTCATTCTGGGTCTGGCGCTCACCCAACTCGGCCGTTCATCCGAAGCGATCGCACCATTAGCGAAGGCACTGGAGCTGAACCCTGGTTCTCGAGACGCGGCTCTCGGACTGGCCGCTGCCAAGATGGGCGTGGGCGAGGTTGCCGGCGCAGCGGCCATCTATCAGCGGCAATTCGACAACGCGCCCGAAGATGCGGATGCATTATACGGCGTCGCAATCACAACTGAGAGGCTGGCTGAAGCGGCTTCGCGGCGCCTGTCGAAAGCTCCGGGTGGAGCGGCATTGTTCAATCGGCTGCTGCATGATTACCTGATCGACCGCGGTGAAACAGCGCTCGCGGCCGAGGCGCTGGAAAACGCTGCACCTCCCTCTAACGTGCAGCCGTCGAGCGAGACCAGGTTGCTTTACGAGGCGACGCGCGGGCTCGCTGAGCGGTCACGCCAGGCTTTCCTCCGTCTGGTCGAGATTACTCCGCATTCCTGGCAGACCCACCTCTTTCTCGGCGATCTGAATCGCCAGCAAAGAAAGTTTCCTGAGGCCATCACGCACTACGAAACCGCTGCCCGCCTCAAACCCTCGCTTGCGGGAGCCGCCCTAGGACTCGGAACTGTGTACTGGGAGCTGGGCGCATTCGATAGAGCCGGGCCGTACTTACAGGAGGCGTTGAGAATGAATCCTCGAGCTATGCAGGCGAAATTCGAACTCGGCAACATCGCCGTGCGGCAAAGGCGCGATCAAGAGGCCGTCAAAATTCTCGAGGACTATTTGATGACAGCGCCGGACTCACCCGCAGCGCACGCAGATCTAGGAAGAGCGTTGCTGCATCTCGGTAGGTATCAAGAAGCAGTGCCGCATCTTGAAGCGGCATCGAGTATTGACGAACACGGAGACATCCATTTTCAGCTCGCTAACGCCCTCCAACAACTCGGGCGTAAGGCCGAAGCAGAGCAGGCAATCGCCGAATCGAAACGCATCCGTGCCAGAGAACTCGAGCGCGAACAAAAACTACGGCTTGGCCGCTAAAGAGCGAAGCCGATTGAATTCCTGAAGAGCGTGTTCGGCCTCTTTTGCGTGTCCGGCCTGTTTGAGCGCGCGGTAATAAAGGAAATGGTAGTTCCCGTCGGTATCTTCGGCCAGTACTCTTTGCAATTCCGCGATGGCCCGTTCCGGACGGTTTTCGGCGAGCTGAATTTTAGCCAAAGAGACGCGCGTCTCGGCAAGATCGGAATTGCCAGCCAGCGCAGTCTCGAGATACGGTTTCGCGCGCGCATAATCACCTTGGCGCACCAATACGTTTCCCATGATGCTATTGGCCTCAGGATCTTTGGGCGAGAGGTTGAGTGCGCGCTCGAGCGGCTGCGTCAGCTTCTCCTGGGGCCCATATTTCCAATACGTGGTCGCGAGCCCGAGATAACCCGCGGTCATTTCCGGCCGGAGGCGGATCGCGGTCTCATACTCCGGGATGGCTTCGACGTACTTACCCGAATCCCGCAGTGATTCTGCCAGCATCAAGTGCGCTTGCACCGCATCGGGATCCAGGGCAACGGCGCGGTTCAGGCTATCAAGGGCATTCCGTAGCAGCTCTGTGGCTTCCTCCGGTTTCGTTTTTCCGTGACGTGTAGCATCTCTCAATAGCGACTCTGCCAGACTGCGGCGAGTGATGCCTACGCCGTACCATGCCTGTGCGCTACGAGGATCGCGTTGAGTTGCCTCCAAATATGCGTTGTTTGCCCGGCGGAAATCACGGATCGAGACGTAGGCTTGTCCCAGCGCAAGCAATGGCGCAATGCCGGAGGTATCTGCGGCACTAGCGCGTTCGAGCAATGGAACCGCCTCGTGAGGACGCGCAAGATGCAACAGACACAAACCCGCGAAGAGATAGGCAGCGACAAGGCCGGGTTTGCGGTGCAACGCGATCCTGAACTGCTCGAGGGCCTTGACGTCTTCGCCTGCGAGATGCAAAGCCACGCCGTAGTTACTGCGCAGTTCAGCGGAATCGTAACCATTGGTGAGCGCGCGCGCATAGGCCTCGGCGGCTATACGGTATTCGCCACGCGCTTGTGCAGCAGCCGCCTGAAGAAGCTCGTCTTCGGCTTGGGCTAGCGACGCTAAGCAGCAGAACAGAAAGATGACGAGCCGGTACACGCTTCTCAATATACTTTGAACCGGCAAGGCCAGCTGACTCCTTAGTAACCGGCGTCTGCGGTGTCCAACCGCGCGCTACAAGAGGCGGAGGTTTACGGTCACAAGAGCGGGCAAATTATTTTCCGTCCGCCGGAAACAGCACAAACGGCTCGCGCTTCGAGCGCACGCGGCCGCACCTGCAGCATGAGGTCCAGACCGTTATATGTTGTGATCAATTCGGGGCAGTGGATTAGCGGATTAATCGTCCGGGGTGAAATGAGCGCCAACGCCGAAATCATGTACCCATGCGGGATGGCGCCCCTCAGGTGGACGGTGCTTCAGATTCTGTCGGCCCCGAGTATCGCCATCCCGGTCCGCTTCAATGCCGGCAGGTCGGATTTCACAATTCCCCATACCACCTCGAGATCGACGTCGAAGTCGGCGTGGACAAGTAAGTTCCGGAGTCCCGCGAGGTTAGCCCATTCGATTTCAGGATGCGCTGATTTCAGGTCGTCGGAAAGTCGCTTGGTCGATTCGGCCAGAACTTCGAGGTTTCTGATGTAGGGCGGACATCTGCAGGAGCGCCAGAGCTACCTCGGGATCAATGTAGATCGTGGTCCTGACCATTCACCATATACCCTACCGTGGATGGTGCTATTCCGCCAACCCGACTCCTGTGTAACCAACCCTCGCCGCCACGCGTCCAGATTGTTTGAACCCCAACTCCGCCTATCGGCCTGAAATATCTGAGGGACCATCGATGAAGCGTAAGTCTGCATGCGTTTTCCTGATGGCGATTGCCCTGGCTGCGCCCGGTACATTGGCCAAGGATAAGGCAAAAGATCCGGACAAGATCGGCAATCGAGACGTCGGCAAGGGCGTCAATTTCTATTCGATCGAAAAGGAAATCGCGCTGGGCAAGCAGCTTGCTCAGGAGGTAGAACGCCAGGCGAAGCTGGTGGATGACCCAGTGGTCACCGAGTATGTGAACCGCATCGGGCAGAACCTGGCGCGGAACTCGGACGCGAAGATGCCTTTTACCATCAAGGTCATCGACTCCCAGGATGTCAACGCCTTTGCGCTGCCGGGCGGATACATGTTCGTTAACTCGGGCCTGGTGCTCAAGGCGGATAACGAAGCGGAACTGGCGGGCGTGATGGCCCACGAGATCGCGCACGTGGCGGCGAGGCATGGAACGCGTGAAGCCACACGCGGCGCGATCGTGAACTATGCCACCATCCCGCTGATTTTCATGGGCGGATGGGCCGGATATGGCGTGCGCCAGGCGGCGAACCTTGCGATTCCCATGGGCTTCCTGAAGTTCTCGCGCGGCTTCGAGGCTGAAGCCGACCTGCTGGGCCTCGAGTACATGTACCATGCAGGTTATGACCCGAGCGAGTTTGTGAACTTCTTCGAAAAAATCGAATCGCTCGAGAAGAAAAAGCCAGGCACGATTGCGAAGGTCTTCTCGACGCATCCGATGACCGATGACCGCATCAAGTCGGCGCAGAAAAACATCCAGCAATACCTGAAGGCCAAACCCGAATATGTCGTCGATACCTCGGAGTTCGAGCAGGTCAAGACGCGGCTCGCATCGCTCGAAAATCGCCATAAGCTCGTGGACGAGAAAGACACCAATCGACCCACATTGAAGCGGTCCGAGTCAGGCAAGATCGAGCAGAACGGCGACGGCACATCCGGCGATGGCGCTCAGAAATCCGGGGACGACGAGCGGCCGACGCTGAAACGCAAGAACTAAATCCCAACGAGTGTTCTCCTCAGCAGCGCGGGCCGTCCGAGAGAGGGCGGCCCTTTTTTTGGACTCCGCTTCCGTGGAATAGGCCTCCAGGCCTCTGATTTGTAAAGGGCATCCGCTCGCATTACGGTCGCGGCTCTGTCGCGCGCGTCCAGCGCTGGGCTTTCATTTCAAACCGAGGCAACTCCCCGCGGGGCACCGATGTCACGGGAATGCGCAGTGCGAGCGCGTTGCTCAATGCTACTTCGAGGTGTTGCGCCAAACCCGTTCCACCTTCGTTTCCCGGGGGAGACTCGACCTGGATACTCAGCTCCGTCAGCGCGCGCTGAGTGCGGATTTCCACGCGGTATTCCGCTACACCGCACGCGCGCATAATGTCCTCGACCGCGCTGGGATAAACGTTGACGCCGCGCACCGTCACCATGTCGTCTGTTCGCCCCAGGATTCCGCCGTCGAGGGCTAGTTCGTAGCTCCCACACGCGCAGGGAGAATCCGCGGCCGGCTTGACCAGATCGCCGGTGCGGTACCGCAAAAGAGGCGAACCGAGCCGGCCCAGGTTGGTCAGAACCAATTCACCTGTACCTCCGGACGCAACCGCCTTGCTCGCTTCCGGATCGATAATCTCGGCAAAGAAAGCGGACTCGATCACGTGCAGCACCCCGGGCCGCGCTGGGCAACCGTAGCTGACCGGGCCGATCTCCGTCATGCCATGGTGATCCACGACGCGCGCACCGTGCCAGAGTTTCTCAATATGGGCTCGCGTGCCCAGGATGCTGCCACCGGCCTCCCCGCTGACGATGATGGTTCTGATCTGGGCGGACAGCAGGTCGATGTTCTCCTCTCGCGCCACCTCCGCCAGGCGGATGGCGTAAGTGGGGGTGCAACAGAGAACTCTCGCGCCGGTGTCCATCATGGTGTGCAAACGCGCGGCGCTGCGCATGCCGCCGCTGGGGATACACATTGCACCCAGGCGAGCCGCTGCCTCGAACGCGGTCCAAAATCCAAGAAACGGCCCGAACGAAAACGCAAAGAAGATGTGATCGGCGGCGGTGACACCGGCAGCGCGAAGCACCTGCGTCCAGTTACTCAGCATCCAATCCCAACTCTCGGGCGTATCCAGCCAGCGCATGGGCCGGCCCGTGGTCCCACTGGTCTGGCTGAAGCGCGTGTACTCCACCAGCGGATATGTCAGATTTGAACCGTAGGGCGGATGGTCGCGCTGATCGTCGATGACTTCCTGCTTCAATGTGAACGGCGTCTGTTCGCAAAACTGCGCCAGACTCGCCAGATTCACATTGATCCCGGCGGCGCGGAGTTTGGCGGAATAGAAGCGATTGGACGGCACGAGCGCAGTCAGAAGTGCGCGCAGTTTACCGAGCTGGCCGGCTTCGATGCCGCTGCGGTTGGCAAAAGACGCTGGCGGCTGTGTCATGAAGTTCTGATCAGCGGCCGGCCATGAGGCAGCGGTTCCGGGACTTTCGCAAAGTTGGCCACGGCCGCGAACAGTGGGTCGAAGTTCCGAAACAGGTCACCGATCAGGCAGTCGGTCAGGTCGCCGTTCAGATGCGGGAACTTGTTCAAGAGGACCCGAAAGCTGAACTCGTGATCGTAAAAAGCATAGACCAGTTTTCGCATGGCTTCGATGCCCTTACAGAACTCTGCTCCATAATGGCTGAACTGCGCCGCCGAAACGTCCCCGGTGGTGAGAGCGGCATCGACTGCGTCGGCGGCTAGCTCACCGCTGCGCAGAGCTAGGAAGACTCCTGAAGAAAACACGGGATCGAGAAAGGCGAAAGCATCGCCTGCCAGCACCAGGCCGTCGGCTGCGCAATAGCGGGAACGGTAGGAATATTCGCCGGTGACCCAGTACGGTCCGGCTTGACGGCCGGATGCGAGGTGGCGCTCGATCCAGGCGTTGTTTTTCACCTCGCGCTGAAAAATAGATGCCAGGTCTCTAGCGTCTTTGTAGAGGTAAGACTTTTCCGCAACAGCGCCCACGCTGACCATATCCCCGGGCAGCGGAATATACCAGAACCAACCTTTCTCGGGAAGGTAAGCCACTGTTGTCGCTCCCTCGTCCAATCCAGGATCACGCAGCGCCCCTTTGTAATAGGTCCAGATGGAAATCTTGTTCAGGTGTGGATCACGCACTTTCCAGCGGTTGCGGGCGAGCGAAAGCGCGTCGCGGCCAGTGGCATCGATGGTGACCGGCGCACGAAATTCCTGGATCGCATCGTCCGTGCCGGCGGCTGTCACTCCGGTGATCGCGCCATTTTCCTGAATCATGTCTCTGACAGTGATCTCCTCCAGCACCTCGGCGCCTTTAGTGCGGGCGTTATCGAGCAGTATCTGGTCAAACTCGCTGCGTAACACCTGCCAGGTTTTGGCAGCCTCATGTTTCAGATGTTGGAAAAAATAGAAGGGGTGAGAAACCTTTCCATCAGCGGCGACAAACTGCACGCTGTACTTCTTGGGGAAGTGAGATTTCCTCATCCGATCGATCAGGCCCAGGCGCTCCAGAGGAAAGTAAGTGTAAGGAATCAGCGACTCGCCGATGTGGTAACGTGGGAATTTTTCCCTTTCGAGCAGCATCACGCGGCGGCCCTTTTCGGCGAGGACAGCAGCGGCAGTCGAGCCCGCAGGCCCGCCTCCCACTACGAGGACATCATAGTGATTCCCTCTTGGCACTCTTCTCCAATCCGGAATGTCCTCAGACTACATGTTCACGCATAGCGCGCGCTGCGGTGT
The DNA here is from genome assembly GCA_003223115.1 of Acidobacteriota bacterium. Lineage (GTDB taxonomy): Bacteria > Acidobacteriota > Terriglobia > Bryobacterales > Bryobacteraceae > QHXW01. The sequence continues at coordinate 7,420 of QHXW01000118.1, read as the reverse complement.
TGGGGCAGGAAAAACTCGTAAAGCAGCCGGTCTACCTGCAAGAGACCGTCGCGGTTCAACCGCAGGCTGTCCGGGTCCACGGTTAAAAAGCCCTGGTCCTGCAACTTAGCCAGCGGACTCGAGAATCGCTGTTGGATGTCGATGCCGAACTTGTTCTGAAAGTATGCCCGATGAACCCGTCCCAGCTTCATCTGCAGAATGAGCTCGCGAATCATGCGCTCTTCGGACGTGGTGGTCAAGGCACGGTAAATCGGAAGCTTACCTTCCTGCAGCTTCGCCATGTAGGATTCGAATTCGTGCTCATTTTGAAAATGCGTACCGCCGACATGCGAGAAAGACGCCACGCCGAGGCCGACCATATCAGCGCCGGTCCACAACTGATCGCGATAGAGAAAACGGGTTCGCGCGGGATTCTTGACGGCGGCGTAGGCGCTGGTCACGGTGTAGCCCGCCTTTTCGAATTCAGCGAAAGCATGCTGTACCCATTCGCGCTTGGTTCGCCAGTCAGCCACCGGTGCAACCGTCTGTCCCAGCACCTTCATTTCCTTGAAAATGGTGGTGTTGTACGGAATTTCCATCTGGTAGATCGTGATGCTGTCGGGACCGAGGGCGATGGTCTTGCGCACGGACTCACGCCAGTTCGGCTCGGTCTCGCCGAGCATTCCGGCAATCAAGTCGATGTTAATCTGAGGGAAGCCGATGGAGCGCGCGTACTGATACGTCTGATCAATTTCCTTCGAGCCGTGCGCCCTTCCGTTGATTTCGAGTACGTGGTCCTCAAAACTCTCAATGCCTAAACTCAGGCGCGTCACGCCCAGATCTTTGATGGCTTGGAGCTTGGGCTCGGTCAGTGTTCCTGGCTCGGCTTCGAAAGTCACCTCCTCGGCTTCGTCCCAAGGCAGCAGACGTTTCATGGCGTCGACTAGGCGGCCAAGCTGCCGGGACGAGATGTAGGAGGGAGTGCCGCCTCCGAAATAAATAAATTTTGGCTTCCGGCCGCCGATGAACGGCTTCTGCGAGTACAGCGCCAATTCCTGGATGGCGGCGTCGAGGTAACTTTCGATCTCGCCTGCGTCCTTGTCCGTATAGACCTTGAAGTAGCAAAAATGACAACGTTTACGGCAAAACGGAATGTGCAGATAAATGCCCAGCGGCGTCCCAGGAGCTGGCGCCCGCTCGAGCGCCGTGTGGGCTTCGTACGCGTGATCGCGGGTCCAGAAGGAATACGGTGGGTAGTTGGAAATGAAGTAATTGCCGGCGGTGGTGGCTTCCTCCGAACAGACTTCTTTCGGCGGTTCCGTGATCATGAGCTCCTCCTCGAACTCCCGTTACGGAAGGCAAACACCCCTTCTGCCGTGGATATCAACTCCAACTCTACCTAGCATATCGAACCGCGTTTCCAGACGGGTAGTTGGGTGGATGTCCTAAAAGTTGCCGTGCTATTTCTTGTCGCCCTTTTTGGGATAAGTCAGCGGGTACTTCTTTTCCTTCCACCCCGCCAGCCCACAGGAGCCGAGCACCTTGAAGCCGTTTTTTGTGAGGAGGGCCGCGGCACGCGCGGCTCGACCGCCGCGATTTCAAGCGGTGATGATCAATTTATTCTTGGGGACCTCCGAGAGGCGGTGCTCCAGTTGATCGAGCGGGATGTTCACGTAGCCCTTGATGGTACCCAGCTCTTCGAGTTCCTTTGGTTCCCGGACATCCAGAATGAAAACGTCTTTCTTCTCAAGCAAATCTTTCAGCTCGTCAGCGGAAAGTTTCTTCTCTTCGGCGGCGGGCTTGTCCTGAGCCAACAGTGCTGCGGCTGCCGTGAATGGCGCCATGATCCAGGTGCGACGGTCCATGGGGACAGTATACGCGCACGATGAGGCGGCGTCACTCGAGGAGATGATCCTGCTTCGGTTCCGGCAACCAGAAGCTTGCGATGAACCCGACCGCGTAGACTAAAAAGGCTACAGCCGCGGCGGAATGGGCAAGCTTCGCGGGCGCCCCGGCGCCCGGCATCACGTTGGCCAATTGCGTGGTCGCGAGCGCCGCTGAAGTTCCGAGCATGCGGCCGCCCAGGTTAGCTGCAAAGCTTTCGCCGGTACCGCGCAAATGCGTGGGATAGACCAGCGGCAGATAATTGCCCCAAAAGCTGAACTGGGCCACGGTGAGCAAACCGGCGAGAAAGATCCCCCACTTGAGGGTTTCGAGATCGTGCAGCGCGGGATATAGAAACACGAGCGGCACCAGAAAGAGCCCCGGTACCTGGAAAACGCGCAGCAGACGCCTGCGGCTGATGATGCGAACGGCGAGAAACGCGAGTATGAAGCGGCCCACGAGTCCACCCATTTCCTGGAAGAACTGGACAGAACTGACAGCCTGCTCCTGCGCCGCCCTGGGCAAGTGCATCACTTGCGGCAGACCGGGCACGATGCGCGGGATGTGCTGGATGGCGCCGAACGCCGCACCAAAACTGCAGGCAAACATCAGCGCCGTGATCCAGGTGGTTTGGCGCAAGGCAGGCTGGAACAGCTCGGCAAAGCTCGGCCGTTTCAGGGTTCCGGCAATCTTCTTCTGCTGCCAGGCTGGCGATTCCGGCAGGAACGGCCGGATGACGATCAGAGGAATCGCGGGAATCACGCCGGACATGAGCGTGTAGCGCCAGGCTTCATGACCACCGTGGACCGCCGGCAACGATTTGCCGTAGGTGACGGCCAGGTAATAGGCTGCCGTGACCATCAGGCCCCCGATCGACGAGAGCGCCTGAGTGTAGCCCAATATTTTTTCGCGCCGGTCACGTTCGGGAAATAATTCCGCCAGCCACGCAACGGCGGCCACGAACTCCACGCAAACGCCGACGAATGTGGTGCAGCGCAACACCAGCAGCATGGGGAGTGATGTGGCGTAACCAGCTCCCAGCGCCGAGAACGCGTACAGCAGAATGCTCCAGACCAGCACGCGCCGGCGTCCCAGACGATCGGTGAGATAGCCGCCGAGAAGGCCGAAGACGCCGCCGGCCAAAGCCGGAACGTAAAACAACAAGCCCACCCAGGAATTGAACTCCGGAGTACCGGGTCGGACCTTGGCCATCTCCATCAGCGCCGGCCGCACGATGAGCGGCAGCACCAGCAGCTCATAGGTATCGAATGCGAAACCAAGGGCGGCCACCGCGCAGATGGCCCATTGAACGCCGGTGAGGCGTGAGGACGGGGGGACTAGAGCCGTATCGGCCATTACCGTTGCCTTCTCCAGTAGACGAGCCGTGCCGCATGTTGACTCGCAGGGAATTCGAGACTTTTGTCGAATTTCCACGTAGTATGCCACAGTGGGGAACGCGGCTGGAGCGTTTGGAGCATTTATTAGCGCGCGGCATTTTTTCGCGCACAGCAGGGTAATCGCAGGTAGAATGAAAAACTTCATGCGCAGAATAACGAAGACGATTCATTTTTAGAAATCCATGGAGAAAACGAGGCGTTCAATGATGTGGATCTTATTCGCGCTGGGTGCGGTGGCTGCCTGGGGCTTCTACGGTCCGGTGCTGCACCGGGGGCAGACGGAGCTTAGCAATCCAATGCGCGCGCTGCTTTGTGTAGGCGTGGCGTATTTCCTGATCGGCGTTCTGGTTCCGGTGGCGGCACTCGCGCCGCAGGGGGGCCTGCACGGCTTTACGACTTCTGGGTCGCTGTGGGCCACGGCGGGTGGAGCGCTAGGAGCGATCGGGGCGGTGTTCATTATTTTCGCCTTCAAATCCGGGGGGCTGCCGAATTACGTGATGCCGCTGGTCTTTGGCGGAGCGCCGCTGGTAAACGTCCTGGTATCGATGTGGATGCACCCGCCCAAGGCGGCTCCGAGCCCTCTGCTGTACCTGGGATTCCTACTGGCCGCGGCAGGTGCGGGGATGGTGCTGTACTACAAGCCTGCGTAGCGGAAATGGAGCACAGGCAGGAATGTCTATTCCACCGGCTGGCGCTTGCCGATCGAGTAAAGATACTGCGCCGTGCGGATGAAGATCTGACCTTCCGAAATGGAAGGGGAACTGAGGCAATAGTCTTCGAGATCGTTCTCGGCCAGCACCTCGAATTTCGGCCCGGCGCGTAGCACGGTGGTCAATCCGTCTTCGTTGGTCACGTAAATTCTGCTGTCAGCCAGCACCGGCGAGGCACTATAGATGCCGTGCTTGATGCGCTGGGATCCCCAGATTTCCTTACCGGTCTTGGCATCCAGACACCAGACGATGCCGCGGTCGTTCACAACATAGAAGTAGGTGCCGTCGGTGACGGGCGTTGGAACATCCGGACCGTTCTGAAAGGCCCAAAGACGATGCGATTCGGTGATGTCGCCGCGTCCGCCTGCGCGAAAGGCCTGCAAGGGCCGCACACGGGTAGGCGTGTAAACCACGCCGTCGTGGACTACAGGCGAGGCGATCACGCGATAGGCCGGGTCCTTTTGCGGATTGAATCCATTGCCGCGCCAGAGTTCCCGGCCGGTAGCCGCATCGTGACCGGTGACGCAATCGCCGCCACTCACCACGATCTCCACTTTGCCGTCGTAGAGGAGCAATGCCGGGGTAGTGTAGGCGTCTGGAGATTCGTGCACCGCCTCGGTTGGACGCTCGACGCGCCAAACCGTTCGTCCAGATCGTTTATCCACGCGCAGCAGATACGAAGGTTCGCGGGTCTTCATTCCGTGCAGCACCTGGATATAAAGCGCATCCTCGAACAGGAGCGGCGAAGAGGCATATCCCCAGTTCAAGCCGAACTGGCCGTAGTCTTTCTGTATGTCGCGTGCCCAGAGCTCGCTGCCCGAAAAATTGAAGGCTTTGAGAATTCCGTTGCCGGTCATGACATAAACGGCGGTTCCATCGGTGACTGGTGACGGAGACGACATGTTCTGCTTGTTGATTTTGAAATTGCCGTCAGCCAGGTGCTTCTTCCACAGGACGGCGCCCTCTTTCCGGTCAAGGCACCACAAGTTCACCCTGTCCTTGTCAGCCACGTTCAGGAAAATGCGCCCGCCCCAAATGATGGGCGTCGAACCGCTCCAGGCCGGCAGGGAAAGCTTCCAGGCGATGCTCTCGGTGCGGTTCCAGCGGAGAGGCAGATTCTTTTCGCCGCTTACGCCGTCGAGGTTCGGGCCTCGCCACTGAGGCCAGTTTTCCGCCTGGGCCAAAGGAGGCGAGCCTGGTAACGCGAGAAGCGAAACGAGAAGAATGCAGCGCATAACTGTTGAACCTCGATGAGCAGCGCGTCCCAAAACGCAGCTCGAAATGGAAGCATCTCTTTACAACCTTTGTACCACGGAAAAACAAGCCAGGAACGGCGGTGGTGTTTCAAGCGCAGAGCGGATTTGACACGGGCCAGCATCTCGATGATCTTTCATTCCCGCGCCCCAGACAGACCGGAGGTCTCAAGTTCTTTATCGATGGAAGTCTGTGAATGCGTTAAGGAAGGGGCCGGTCAGTCAGGTCCTTGGCGGGTTGATGGCGATTTTGATCGAGCAGGCGAGGGCGCCACTCGTCAAAGATTGGCAACTGGAAGAGACGGCCAAGGCCGCGGTGCTGGCTGGGAGACAAACGTCCCTATACAGGTGACATGCGTTATTGCGATTTAGCGCTTGAAGAGATGAATCGCATGACGGGACTCCAATTCGGCTCTTAATTAACAGGGAGCCTGGAGAAGCGTGACCCGGGTGCGTCGCGCGCATTGGCCTGGCTACGGGCCAAGCACATTGCGCCGTGATCTTGTTGGCGGCCGCGCAAGAGCTCTCGACCGAAAATGATCGGTCTACGGCGACTCCCAGCCGCTAGGCCTCTAGATTCTGCTGGTAGTGCGGTTCGGCGATTCGGCGATTCTGGAGGAGACTGGATGTTGGGGACAGGTCATGCAAGCCGGATGCAGTCACCCAATCATGGTAGAAATTGAACAGAGCGCACACGGCGACCACATCGTAGATGGCTCCGTCCTGCCAGCCGTGCTGGTTGAGCCGGACAATGTCCTGGCGGCCGATGCTGGCTGAATCGCGATTCGTCTTATCGACAAACCGAAGGAGCGCCTTTTCGGCCTCCGAAAGCGGAGCGTCTTCCAGGTTGTCGAGGACAGCCGTCACCAGCTCCTCAGTCAGCAATTCCGCGGCAACGGTTGCGTGCGACTTCATGCAGGCCTGACATTGTTTGCGCTTCGACACAAATGCCGCGATCAGCTCGAGAAGACCTGGGCTAACCTGGGAAGGCGACCCGATCGCGTCCGGCATGAAGCAGCCGAGTTGACCGCTGATCTCCTGGTCACCAAACATTTGCAGGATCTTCTCCACAGAAGTACCCGACCGGCGCATGGACTCAATCGCGTCGGCATAAGGCGCCGGCGGATGCCCATCTTGCTCGATCTCGACTGGGAGCACGGAGGACTGCACGACTGACAGTAGAATAACGGACCATCCCACCGGGGAACAATAATCAAAATTAACTAGTAACGGACTTTAGAGCACTTGGAGGCTTCGGCTGGGGCGCGGCGGCAAGGGCCAGGGCCTGGCGTAAGTAGGGTTCCATGGCTTTGGGAGAGAATCCGAAGGGTCCTGGCTTCGATTTGTAAACCACACGGCCGCCGGGCACGATGATATACAAACGCTCGGGCCATCCGGTGTAATCGCGCTCGACATTATCGTTGATTCCGTCGATCAGAGCTGGTAGCCGAATACCGAGATCGCGCACGCATTGACTGGCATTCGAAGAACGATCTGCTTCAGTCCGCGGCGATGACACCAATACGCCGTCGCGCAGGTTCGCGCGCGTTTGCCAGAGGTCGATGGGGTGGGCTTCCTTGATATAAACCATGTAGAAAGAGGCGCGCTCTTTGTATTTCTCGTAGAGGCGATTGAGCTCGGGAACCTCCCGGCGAAATGGCGGTCAGGTGTAACTGCCGAAGATCAACACCACGGGCTGGGTGCGATATTCTTCTGAAATTCTGACGTGGCGGGAGTGATCCGGGGTGGGAAGGTCGAAATCGGGTGCGATGTCGCCCGGCTGGAGGCTGCCGGCCCGCGCCGACATCCACATGGGCTCAAACGGCAGAAGGCTCATGGCCATACCGGGCACGTGCGCCATGATGGCCCCGAAGCGTTCCGGTGGCTGGCGCATGGCCCAATAAAACGTAGCAGCCGACGCGGTGTACAGTAACGCACACACGCCCAGCACCAGACCGGCGACTCTCCAGGAACCTGGGAGAAGGGAATGTCAAGAGAAATATTTCCCCGCCGAGCTGGAAGCCGGGCGAGAAGTTGCCATGGCATCCAGCCCCCCGTCCCGCGGTTTGTTGCAGCAGTCGGTGTGGGTTGGGCGAGGTACAGCGAAACTCGATTCGCCGTGGAAGCGGCGATGGTGCTTCTTCGATCCCGGTTCATATTAAACGTTCATACCCGACCAACGGGAGGCCGGGGGCGG
>QHXW01000020.1 GCA_003223115.1 Acidobacteriota bacterium | reverse complement strand
CGCCACTTAGATCCACATCCATCCACTTTCGGCCACAACCGATTGTGGCACGCAAGTTTTCACATTTCAAGAGTCTTTTTCAAGAAATTCTTTAGCTTCGGTGGGTTAGCGGTGTACTACAGAAGTGGCGGATTGGTTCCAGTACCACAAGGTATTGATGTTAGGCGAACAAGAGGCGAAGACCCGTTGGGCTGGAAACCTGCTAGAGGCCGTCGATCAAGTGCCCCATCTTGTCTTTTTTGGTCCGCAGGTAAGATTGCGTTGAGTCGTGAGCTTCGACCAGGCAGGGAATGCGCTCTTTCACAGCGACTCCGGCGCGCTCCACGGCTTCCACTTTTTCGGGATTATTTGAGAGCAGCCGAATCTTGTCGAGGTCGAAGTACCGCAGAATCGCGCCAGGCAACTGGTAGCTGCGCAGATCCACTTCAAATCCTAGACGCTCGTTCGCTTCGACCGTATCGGCGCCCTGGTCCTGCAGCTCATAGGCGCGCAGCTTGTTGAGCAGGCCGATGCCCCGCCCTTCCTGATGCTCATAAATCAGCATGCCACGTTCTTCTTCGGCGATCCGCTGGAGAGACATTTCGAGTTGCGCGCGGCAATCACAACGCAGGCTGTGGAACACGTCACCGGTGAGACATTCTGAGTGGATGCGCACCAGCGGCGGAACAGCACCGGCCCGTTCGTTCAGGTCTCCCATGATGAGGACGACCGCCTCTTCTACTCGACCTGGACCATGGCCCGCGAAACCGTAAATACGGAAGCCGCCCCAGCGCGTGGGGAAGTTGGCTTCGGCCACCTTTTCGAGTCGAAATCCGTTTGTTGCAGGCATGGGATCGCGTTGCTGCGGTTGATTCCATTATATGTGCCCGCTCCGCGCACTTGTGAGACCGGCGCCGCGCCCGTGTTTTATCCGGGCTTCCGCCGGTCGTGCTCTATCGCGGCTGCAGAGCACTCTGCCCAGCGCGGCGGCCGTTATAATAACTGCCAGTGGAACGACCCCTGCTCATGCTGACGCTGCTCGTGAAGCTGGGTGTCGTGGCTTCACTGGCCAGCATTCTGGCGCGATCGAATCACGTGCAGCGCATGCTGCTACGCGAGGTCCGCACCATCAATCACCGGCTGCAATTGGCATTGTGGTTTTCCGCCATCTTCGCGGCCGGCGTCGCGACGCGCGTGGCGATCCAGTCTTACCTCGCCGTCGATCTGGGCCTCGAAGGCAGCCTGCTTGCGGGAATTCTCGGCGGCTACGTTACCGGGCTGCTTTCGGGCATCCTGATCTCAGTTCCCGCCATGTTTCACCACGAACTCCTGACCATGCCCTTGCTCGCAGCCATCGGCGTGCTGGGCGGACTCTTGCGGGATTGCGCGCCCGATACCGAAGAGATCTGGCGTTTCTCGCCGTTTCTCGATCTCAATCTTTACCGCGCATTCAAGCAAAAGAATTATCGCCGCGGAGGATTCCAGCTCATTTTTTTAGGAGTGATCCTGTTTGCCGAATTCCTCCGCGAAGCCACGAACTATTTGCGCCCGAAGTGGATTTTCGCGCTGCAGCCCTCTCGCCAGCCTCCACATTTTTGGGATTTCGTGGCGGTTTACGCGGCCACATTATTCGCTGTGGTGCTGCCCCTCAAGATCTGGAACAACACTCGCAACGAAAACAAGCTGGAACAGCAGCAGAGTTCGCTGATGCAGGCTCGGCTCCAGGCCCTTACCAGCCAGATCAACCCGCATTTTTTATTTAACACGCTGAATTCCGTTTCTTCACTCATTCGCATCAACCCGGAGCACGCGCGTCTGATGGTGCTGAAACTTTCGCGTATTCTCCGTCGCCTGCTGCGCAAGCACGATAATTTCAGCCCATTGCGCGATGAGCTGGATTTTATCGAAGACTACCTGGCGATTGAAGTCGCGCGCTTCGGCGAGAAATTGCGGTTCGAAAAGGAAATCGATCCCGAGAGTCTCGACATCCTGGTCCCCAGCATGCTTCTGCAGCCGCTGATCGAAAACTGCATCAAACACGGGCTGAGCAACAAGGTTGAGGGCGGCACCATCACGCTGCGCACCCGGCTTGCGGACAGGCGCCTGTTGCTCATCGTGGAAGATGACGGCGTCGGCATTCCCGAGCTGAAGCTGGCCAACCTGATGGAACAAGGTATTGGAGTGAGCAACGTCAACGAGCGTTTGAAAGTCTTGTTCGGCACCGATTACCGTATGTGGATCGATAGCCAGCCCGGCCGCGGTACGCGCATCGAAATCGAAGTCCCCGAGCTGCAACCCGACTGGGCCGCTGTTTCCTGAACTGTGCTAGCTTAAGCTATAGCTAGTTGCGAGTAGAATAGGCATTCCTGCCTGTGGTGTGAAAAAAGCTTCCGCCTCTCCACTCCCCCGTTACACCACTTTCGAATACACCTCGTAATCCGATTCGCTGAAGAGCACAAAAACCACTTCCTGCACCTTGGCGTCTGGTTGCTCGAGATGCCGCAAGGCTTCGCACACCGCAATCTGCGCTGCATCGCGAATGGGATATCGATACGCACCGGTACTGATGGACGGAAAACTGATGGTCTTCACGGCATGCTGCTCAGCCAGTTCCAGGCATTTGCGGTAGCACAATGCCAGCAGCTCATGCTCCTGGTGTTTGCCGTCGCGATACACTGGGCCCACGGCGTGGAAAACAAGCTGAGCCGGGAGGTGTCCCGCTCCTGTAACCACGGCGCTGCCTGTGGGACATCCGCCGGCATTGGCGCGGATCTGGTCCAGTTCCTGCATGATGGACGGTCCACCGGCCCGATGAATGGCGCCATCCACTCCGCCACCTCCAGCCAACGCCGAATTCGCCGCATTCACAATGCCGTCAGTAGGCACTTTCGTGATGTCCCCCACCAGCATACGCAGCAGCTTTCCATTCTGGAGCTTGTGTTCCATGCGCGCTTGGCTCTATTCGGTTTAGTCCGCCGACGGTATTCGCGTGAGTTACAGGTGTTCGACCAGGAACGGGAGGCCTTTCACGCCGTGAAAACTGTGCTCGCCGTCGAAGATTTCATTCTGGAATTTTTCCGCGTCATTGAAAATATCATAAACTTTCTTCACACGCGCAAAGGTCGCGCGGCTCGCCTCGACAGGGAAAATATCGTCCTTATCGCCGCTCTCGGCAAATAACGGCCGCGGCGCAATCAGAGCCGCCACGTCGTACATCTCACCCCAGTTCAGAATTCCGGGAACGTAGTTGTCAATACAGTGAGACAAGCTGAACACGCTGTCGCGAAACGTGTTGAGGTATCCGCTCACCATGGCCGCGCGGATGCGTGGTTCGAGCGCGGCCGAAAACAGCGTGCAAGTGCCGCCACCGGAAATTCCCATGCAGCCCACGCGCCCGGCATCCAGCTCCTTGCGGGTTTCAATCCAGTCGATGGTGCGCATCACGTCGTAAACGCGCCACCCGATCATGGTCTGGCCCAGCATCAGCGCGGCGCCCGCCACGGGCTGGCAGGAGCTATGGCCGAGCCCTTCCTTGTTTGCCTGCGAGCCGCGACGGCAGCCGAAGGCCATGGGTTCGATCGCCACCGCCGCCAGTCCATGCTCGGCAACCTGAATGGCGAAATCGTGCTGGTAACCGTCCTTGCTCGTGCGATCCTGGCCATGATCGTCAATGCCGACGATATCATCCACGCCGCGTCCGTGACCTGGAACGCAGACCATGGTTCGATAGGGTGGTTTCGAATTCGTGGGCGTCAGCAGGTATCCAAGCACCGCCAGCCCCGGCCGGCTTTCAATCAAGAATTTCTCGCGCCGGTATGCGGGAAATTCACGCACTTCGAGCGTTTCCGGCTGAAGCGGCGTGCGTGCAGAAGAAAATCCGCCCACCAGTTCGGTGAGCTTGGCCCGGAACTGCTTCTGCCAGCTCTCAGCCTGACTGCGGTTCTGTGCGCGAAAGGTCATGCTCAGCGGCGCAGATTCGTAAAGCTTGTGCGTGAAGCCCACCGGATCGAAGCTCTTCAGATCGACTTTCGCTTCCAATCCGTCAAGCGCGCCCGTATATTTGTTTTCTGCTTTTGTCGGCCGATCCTTTTGCAAGAGCGCCGCGCCACCCGCCGCGGCCAGTTTTGCGAGTCCCCGTCTGGTCATTATTTTAAAGTCTCTCGTTCGATAAAGGTGCGCTTCCGATTCCGATGCGAATGCGCACACAATTATAGCCCGGAAAAAAATCTATTTGAGGAACGCGCAGGCCGGAATGCCTTTGCCATTTGTATTCTTGCGCCGTCTAAGCGCGCCTCGCGCTCAGTAAAAGTACAGCACCTGCGGGCGGATGTGGTTGTCGGCGTACTCGCAAGGGCCGCACTCGGTCTTGTAATCGGCGGAGATGCTGCGGATCACCTGCGGAATCTTTTGGCATCATCGGGCAGATGTTCGGTCGCGAGGGCCCTGCGGGGCCGGTATTGGATAGTCTCGCGGCCTCCTGCCAATGCCTGTTTCTCCGCGCCTTCGATATCCATTTCGATAAAGTCGACGCGGGGAACATTCTAGTCTTTCAACATCTGATCGATCGTGACCAGGCACGACCGGGCCGTCCAGCCGGCAACTCTCTGCGCTGGCCGTAACCGGGGAGAGCAGGGACTACTCACTTGTACTCCGGCGGCCAGTTGTCATCAACTGCGAATTTGGAGAAGCGAAGTTCAGTTTACTTTGGTTAGCGTCATGTCTTCGAGCCTGGTCTCGAAGAGTCCCATGTTACACTAGTCGAAGTTATCTTAATTCCTGAGGTTTTCTCCGGCATGAAATTCTTCTGTGTTGTGATTTTTTCCACCGCTCTCGTGTGGGCACAAGCGCCCGCGCAGCCTGCAAAGCCAACCGCTCCGGCATTGCCAACACCGCCGGCCCTGGCTCCCGATACCGTTTTGGCCACCGTTGACGGCCGGACGCTGACCTATGGGGAACTGGAAAAATACCTGCATGTGCTTCCCCCGGCGATGCAGCAAAACGCCATGCGCAACCGGCGCCAGTTCGTGGAGCAGTTTTTTCTCATGCATCGGCTGTCGGGCATGGCTGAGAAAGACAAACTTGATCAAAGGAGTCCCTATCAGGAGTCCATCGCATTCAACCGGATGAATATTCTCACTCAGGCGGAAATCACTCAAATCTACAATCAGCTTCCAATCACTCCCGAAGAGCAGCAGAAGTTCTACGATGCCAACAAGAGCCGCTACCAGCAAGTGAAACTCAAGGTCATTTACATCCCGTTCACTTCGAATGCAGCCGCCGGCACGGATGCGAAGAAGCACTACACGGAACCCGAAGCCAAGGCCAAAGCCGAAGAGTTGGTCAAGCAGATCAAAGGGGGCGCGGACTTCGTCAAGCTTGTCCAGGAGTATTCCGAGGATGCCGCATCGAAGGACAAAGACGGCGACTTCGGCACCATTTCCCGATCCGACAATCTTCCGGACGAAATACGCTCCGTGGTGTTCGCTCTCAAGCAAGGCGACGTCAGCGATCCCGTGCGCCAGCCGAACGGCTTTTACATTTTCCGCGCGGAATCGTTCGTGGAGAAACCGCTCGCCGATGTGCAACAGCAGATCTCGAGCGAGCTCAAGAACATCCACCTCAAACAGTGGATGGACGAAACCACCAAGTCGCTAAACATCAAGTTCGAAAACGAGCAGTTTTTCGCGAGACCCGCCGAGCCGTCCCGCGTACCCTCGCTCGCCAATCCAACAATCAAAAATCCGTAACGCCGAACCGCGACCGGCAGGGAGCGGACTTCTTAGTTAAGTTAGCTTGGCGCGCCTGCGATTTCCTCGAGCGGCTAGCGGTAGAAAATCAAGCCTAGTTTTTGGCTGGTAAACGTCGATTTAACGTTAATTAACGATGTCTTGTCTTACGGGTTTCTCGGCGTTGATGCTGACCTTCTCCTGGTCTGTGACTTCCAGTCAAGCCGTTTATTTCCAACTTTTCCAACATCGGCTGTCTCCCCAAAAACTGCGGCGCGGGAAGCCGGTAGTCGGCTGCGGTCGAAGTCACAGGCTGTTCAATCCGGCACCGCCGGAGGCATGGCTGTCTTCTGTCTCCTGCTCCTGCCTTCTCAGCTCTTCTTCACCGTGATCGAGCCGCGGTCCGTGGTGATCGTGATGACCGGTCCTTGGCCCACGTTGCCTTTGATCGTGCCGCCCTGGCCTTCCGTTTGCGTCTGCAGCTGGTCCCCGAATTCATTGTGAACTTCGCCGCGATTGGTGGTGGCCTTCAGTTCGAACTTCGCCGTGGCCGGCAGTTCCAGCTCGATGTTGCCCGAACGGCTCCGCGCATCAATCTTTGCCAGCGGCAGCTTTACCGGTTTCAGATCGATATCACCGTGCTCGGTCTCGAGTTGCAGCGAATTCGTGAACTCCTCGACGTGGATGTCCTTGGAACGGGTGACAATGTGTACCGGACCGCCAAGATTCTGCCCGGTAAATTCGCCCAGGTCCATGCTGATGCTTCCCGGCACCTGCGCCACGGTCAAATCAGTGTTGCGCGATTCCAGATGCAACGGCTTCGCCAGGTTCTTGAATTGCAACGCGCCCGAATAGGAACCGTTGATGCTCACCTGGCCCGCGATATTTTCCAGTTCGATATCGCTGCCGCGCCCTTCCAGATCCACGTCGCCCTTCACATCGATGGCTCTGATGATGTCGCTGCGCTGCAAATCTACTTTGGTCTTTCCGCCGATGCGGTTCAACCGTACCCCCGCATTGCCGCTCGTAATATCCACGCCCCCCTTGATCTCGGTGACATCGTAGTCACCGTAAGTGCCGCGGCCTTCGATGGCCACACTGCGGGGCACCGTTACCTCAAGATCGCACGACACGCGGCGAGCATTGGACGCGCGCTCCTGGTTGGTGCGCACCACGATGCGGTCGCCGTCACGCACCAGCTCGAGCACTGTCTGGCGGTCGGCCTGGTCGGCGTCCTGCTTATTGAAGGACCGCACCATCTTGTGTTGATCCACTTTCACCGTGGCATCATCTGAACCGGTGATGCGGACATTGCCGCGCAGATTTTCAAACGTCACATGCAGCACGCCTGTGGCCGGCTTCTCGGCGTTCGCGTGGTAGTCGTACTGCTCGCCGAAAACTTCGAGGCTGGTGTTTCCGAAAGGCGGCAGATGCACCCCGTGCCGGTCCGCCGCGTACATTCCCGAACCGATGACGCACAGCAGCACGATCAACGCCACTTCACCGCCCGAGAGCCGGCCCGAGGGCAGGGGCTTTGAGCGAGCCGCTTCCACGAATACTTCGAGCAGCCGCATCACACCCCAGGCGATCAGAATGAACGGCCAGTAGCGCGACACCAGTTCGAACAAGGGCACTTCCTGCCAGACGTTTCTGGCGAGAAAGGCCACGCCGATCACAATCAGAATTAGTGGCCCTGCAAGGGAATGGCGCCTCACGATACACCTCCGGCCGTTGGCCCTGGCCGTGACATTCTTCCCAGAAGCGTCAGCAGACCCAGCACGATCAAAAGCACCGGCCAGGTTTGCTGGAATCCCCAGGGCGTGAAGTGGTCCAGCGCGAACAACGACCCCACCGTGATCAGGATGATGGGACCGCGTACCGCGCAAACGAGTTCATTACTGGTCATGACGCACCTCCGGATTGGCTTCCGCGACAGCGCCGGAGTTCCGGCCTCCCCCGGTCAGCCGCAGAAATAGCAGATAAACTCCGAACACAATGAGCAGCACCGGCCAATACCGCAGCACCTTTTGCAGCGGAATGATTTCGGTGGTGTTCAGCAGCAGCAAAATACCCAGCAGAATTAAAAGAACTGCGCCCATCGGTACTCGCGATCCCCGGCCCTGCAAATTGAGCAGACTCGAAAATTCGTCCACCTGTTCGCCGCCACGGCGCTTGCGGGCTGTATGGTAAGCCTCCATCGCCATGTAGAATTCCCAGCAGGCGATGAGAATGCCGAATAACGGCTCCAGGCCGCCGGCGTAATCGGAGCTGACGATACTCACCAGCAGCCCGAAAATGATGGCGTGCACCAGGCCTTTGGCATACTGGCCGTTGTAAATGGCGCCCACGCCGGGAATAAATCCAAGGGCGAAGGCCAACCCCGGAGAGGCGCTGAGATCGACTGGCCCTTGCGCCGGATGGCCGGTATCGCAGGAGCCGCCGTCGCGGTTGCAGTCGAAACGGGTTGCGCAGGCACGTGCTCGTCGCAATAGATCGTGCCCTGGGCCGGCCGCTTGCACGTCTCGCACAATGGCTTACCGCAACTGCGGCAGAACGCCGCGGCCGGAATATCAGGATGATTTGCACAGTTCATAAAATCCTCATTTCCCCGGCGCTGCCCGCTGGAGCTCGGATGACTTCTTCCCGCCCGCGGGCAGTTGATGCTCGTCCACGTTCTGCGGCTCGGCGCCAGCCTGTTCCTGCTGCGCCTGCCAGTCACGCAGCCGCGACTGGATCTGATAGACGAACCGGAGATTTTCGTAAAATTTCACCGAGCGCTCCCAGCCGCGATGTACGCGATCTTCAACACCCACCCAGACACGCGCCGGATCGAGATCAGCCCGGGTCACGCGGCGCTCAGGAATGCCGGCACAGCGGACCATCATGCCGAAAAACAGAATAGTTAACGACAGCCCCATCACCATGCGCGGCTGCAGCAGAGGCTCGAACAGACGATGGAACCAGGCCCGCACTCCGCGGCGCATGGTAGCCATCTGTAGATCGCGCCGTGTGGGAATGGCATACATCCGCGTCACCAGCTCTGGCGGCGGCTCCACGTCGGCCACATGCTCCATGAAGGCCAGTGCTGCGCTGGCATCCCGCGCCAGTTCCGCGCACAATGCGCACCCGGAGATGTGGCGTTCCACTTCGGCCCTTTCGGCCGGCGCCAGATTCCCGTCCAGGTAATCGCACAGGGCGATTTCGATGTCGGCGCACGTCATAGGAATGCCTTCTGCTTCCGGAGCAGGCGAGCCAGTTCGGCGCGTCCCCGGTTCAGGCGCGATTTCACAGTGCCTTCCGGCACCTTCAACACTTGAGCCACCTCGCGA
This sequence comes from Acidobacteriota bacterium, assembly GCA_003223115.1. GTDB lineage: Bacteria > Acidobacteriota > Terriglobia > Bryobacterales > Bryobacteraceae > QHXW01. The sequence goes on along the minus strand of QHXW01000020.1, from coordinate 40,997 downwards.
TATTCCAGTTCTTGAAGATCGCGGAGAATGACCGTTTCACGCAGCTCGGGTGAAAGCTTGGCCAGCGCGGCCTGCAAAAGCTGGCTGGCTTCACGGCCCGAAAGCGCCCGGTCCGGCCTCACCGGCGCCGCAGAGTGCTCCCGTTCTTCCAGGCGCGGAAGCTCATCCTCAATCGGATCGGTGAGCCGGTCCTGCCGTGTGCGGCGGTAATTATCGATGAGAAGATTCCGGCTCAACCGCGACAGCCAGGTGACAAACGAACCCTCAGTCAATCGATAGCTCTTGAGCGATCGAAAAACGCGCAGAAAAATTTCTTGCGTCAGATCCTGCGCCTCGGCATCGCTCCCCGTGAAACGATAACAAAGGCCATAAACCCGGCGGGTGTGGACCCGTACCAACTCCTCCCAACCGGCGGTATCACCGCTCAGGCAACGTTCAACGAGCGTGTTATCCAGATCCAAGCCGTCTCGTGCCGGTTTGGCATTGCCACCCAGCCCCGTCCAGCCATAACCCGGCATCCCCGGGCGGCGAAGCAAGGTGCCCGGACTGGCGGCGGTTGCCATAGTTTACCTCGAATCTGCTCCTTACGAAGCCTTTCATGGCCTGGAGGGACTTTCGCTCCTCCGTCATTCGGGCTTCCACTACAAGTAACGAGGCTTTATGATGATAGGTTCATTTTTCTAGTCTGGCCCGCGCAGGTCGATACGCCCAGTTCGATACGCGGATTGGTGTTTCACGGCCGGTGATAACGAGCCGTTCGGCCGGGAGATACGTGCACCGGGCGCCCCGGGGAGGTTACCTCATCTCGAAACGCCGCTGGAAGTGGTTGTTGCTGGGGATCATTCTGGTCCTGGTCGCGCTTTACGTGCTGCGTTCGGAGCTCCGGCGGAGCGGGTTTCGGTGGATGCTTTTCGTCTCCAGCCTGGCGCACCTGAACGCGGGCTGGCTGGTGGCCGCCTGCCTGTTCGGACTGGCCACCTACTACGGCCGCGCTCTTCGCTGGGTGGTGTTGTTGCGGCCCATGCGGCCGCACCCCAACCAATGGAATGTGTTCTCTGCCACGGTCATCGGATTCATGGCGATCACGGTACTCGGCAGGCCGGGCGAGTTCGTCAGGCCGTACCTGATTGCCCTCAAGGAAAACGTGCCGTTCTCTTCTCAACTTGCCGCCTGGGTGCTTGAACGGATCTACGATCTGCTCCTCTCGCTGGCCATTTTCGGTTTCGCCCTCAGCCAGGTGGGGAAGCTCGAAGATTTAGGGCCGGCGCTCGGTTGGGTCCTGGCAGTGGGCGGCTGGGTGGTCTGGATTGCAAGCGCCCTCTGCCTGCTGCTGCTTATCGGGATCCGCAGTTATTCCGACCGGGTTCGCGGCAGGCTGCTGGACGCCCTGGGTTTCCTGTCGCAACATCATCTGGACCGCGCGCGGCATTTTATCGAGGCCCTCATCCAGGGCGCCGAATCCATACGCAGTGTGCGCTCCATCCTGCTGCTGGTTCTGTACACAATTCTCGAGTGGTCCTTGATCGCGTCTTGCTATGTATGCGTTACCCGCTCGTTCGCAGCTACGATGCACTTTACAATTGTGGACGTCCTCATTCTGATGGGTTTCGTTTCTTTCGGTGCGGTGGTACAGATCCCGGGGGTGGGCGGCGGAGTCCAATTAGTAACCGTGCTGGTGCTTACCAAGGTTTTCGGTCTACCCGTTGAAGCGGCCACAAGCCTGGCGGTTATTCTCTGGGCTACTACATTTGTCGTCATCGTACCCTTCGGCCTGGTGCTCGCGCTGCACGAGGGCCTGAGTTGGCGGAAGTTGAGGCAACAGGAGCAGGAGGCTGCGCCATGACTTGCCCTTTTTGCGGGCATATACACGATAAGGTAGTGGATTCCCGGGAAAGCAAGGAAGGCGATCTCATCCGCCGGCGACGGCAGTGTCTGGGTTGCGACCGCAGATTCACCACGTACGAGCGCATCGACGAAGTCCCTTACATGGTCGTCAAAAAGGACGGACGGCGCGAAAAATTCGACCGTCAGAAGGTGCTGTCGGGGTTACTAAAAGCCTGCGAGAAACGTCCAATCAGTATGGCCCGGTTGTCCGAGCTGGTCAACCGCGTGGAGTCCAAAGTCATCGACTCACCGGACCGCGAGATTCCTACTACGGAAATCGGAGAAATCCTCATGCAAGGGTTGCGGGAGATGGACAAAATCGCTTACGTACGGTTTGCGTCAGTGTACCGGGACTTCCAGGACGAGGAGGCTTTCTTCAATGAATTGAAGAACCTGATGAGGCAGAAGGGCTCCTGAAATCGCGTCACGCCGTCAGCGTTCTAAGGCCGGGATGGAGCGCTTTCTTGTAACCAAAACCTCTTGGGAACATCAGTAACTATAGGGACTTAACTTCTTAAACGATATGTGCTATTATAGCAGGGCTAGGTGCGGCCTGGGTGGCCCCAATTGTTACCGGGTTTGACGTTAAGGCTGAAAGGGCCGGTTTCGGCGGCCGGATTCAAATCTGTACCCCACTGGAAAAAAACAGGTTCTATGAAGAATGTCTGCGGGGAGGTGAGTCTTAGTGGACCATTTTGATGATTTGTTAAACGAAAACCCGTTAGGCATTACTTTTGACGAAGAGCCGAAGTTTTTCGACCCCGATGCGGCTCCGGATGCGGATTTTCTGCATCCCCAGCCGGTTGAGGAATCGATCTACACGGACGATCCGGTACGCGTGTATCTGCGCGAAATGGGAGCAGTCCCTCTGCTCACGCGCGAAGGCGAAGTTGACCTGGCACGCCGTATGGAGCGCGGCAAGCTTCGTCTGCAGAAAGCCATCAGCCGTTCCGCTCTGGTCCAGCGGGTGGTTGTGGATGTTGCCGAACAGTTGAAAAAGGGCGTTGAGGAAATCGATAACGTCGCGGATCTGGGTGATGTAGAGGACGGCTCTCCCGCCGACACCAAGCGCCGTACCGAAGTGAAGCAACTCTTCGCCGACGTCGTAGTTTTTCACAAAAAACTGCTGCAGCTTACGGAAAAACTGGAAGCCACGCCGGCCAGCAATAAGCGCGCGCGGCGCCGTGTGTGCTCGAGGCTCAACAGGGCTAAGGTCGAGACGTCGCTCGCCATCCGCAGGATTCCGTTCCCTCCGCTGAAGTGGAAGGAATTTTCCAAGGAAATCGAACGCGCCGTAGAAGAGCTGGGCCAGCTCGACCGCGAATTGGGCAAAGCCGAATCCCGCAATGGCGTGACGGCGCAGGCGCGTGTGCGCGAACTGCGCCGGGAAATCCGCAAGCGGGAAGCTACCGCCAGCGCGTCGTTCGCCGAACTGAAGCATACGCTCAACATCATCCGCCAGGGCGAGCAGGAGGCCGAACGGGCCAAGAAAGACCTGGTCGAAGCCAATCTGCGACTGGTGGTTTCGGTTGCCAAAAAGTACGTCAACCGCGGTCTGCACCTGCTGGACTTGATTCAGGAAGGCAACATCGGGTTGATGCGCGCGGCCGACAAGTTCGAGTACCGCCGCGGCTACAAATTTTCGACTTATGCGACTTGGTGGATCCGCCAGGCGATCACGCGCGCGATTGCCGACCAGTCCCGCACTATCCGCATCCCGGTGCACATGAACGAGAGCATGAACAAGTTCCTGCGCGCTTCTCGTGAACTCGAGAAGGAACTGGGACGTACGCCGACCAACGACGAGATCGGCCGCCGGATGGATATTCCGGTGGAGAAGGTCCAGAAGCTGAAGACCATCTCGCGCGATCCGGTATCGCTTGAAACGCCGGTGGGTCGCGATGGAGAATCGGCGCTCGGCGATCTGATTGAAGACCGATGGGTGGGGTCTCCGGTGGACGCAGTCATTGAAGGCAATGTGCGCGACGAAACCGCGGGCATCCTGAAGACGCTGTCTCCCAAGGAGGAGAAAGTGATCCGGATGCGCTTCGGCATCGGCTGCGAGCGCGAGCACACGCTCGAAGAGATCGGCCAGGAGTTCGACGTCACGCGTGAACGTATCCGGCAGATCGAAGCCAAAGCGCTCCGGCAGTTACGCGCTCCGGAGCGTGCGCGCCGGCTGCGGGCGCTGATGGCGGCTCGGTAAGCTCTCGACTTCGCACATTTTTGTAGCGCAGCAAGGGGATCAACTCGCGCCCCGCACAGAGGCGCGAACCGTAAGCGAGCCTACTCATCTCACCTTCCTCAACACTGCATGCGCTTGCCGCGCCTGCATCGGCTCTTCATTGGTCTTCGTGAGGCGCACCACAACGCAAGGCGCAGAGAATATCGGGAAATCGGACGGGTGCGCTGTCATAATGCCATCATAGCGACACTCGATAAAGCAGGTCCGTTACGGCGGCCGCCTCGGCCCTGAGATGCTTCGATCGGCGAGATTGAATTCCGCAGTTCTCGGTGGCTCGGCGTTGAATTGAATGGTCAGGCTCTTCACTGGAACTGGCCGCCGGAAATCACAACCGAAGAAAATTTAGAAGCGCCTGAATTACCTGCATGTTGTCCGCGCGCCGCCATTCCACGGATCGCTCCCTCGCTATTTATCAAAACGGTGCCCGCCGGCGTAAAGTGATTTCGCAAAAGAAACCCAATTCTTCCTCAACCTCAAGAAACAAAGACACATCCAGCAGCTGTGACGATCTATTTTCGGAAGAACCCAAATCCCGATTCCGGATACTCCGCAGCCCCTCCATGGCGCGAGCTCTTCAACGCAGAGACGCAGAGAACGGAGGGAAATGCGTTCGGCGAGAGCGGATTCGACGGTTTCGGCCATCTCGGCGGCCGGAACAATCTCAAGAAAGCGGGTTCTCCCAGCGCAAGCCGGGAAACCGGGCGAAGTCACCGTCCAGAGAGCAGAGAGTGAGGCCGTGCTCAACGGCGAGGGCGGCCAGATGGGCATCGGGGACGAGGTGAGCTTTGTTGGCTTGCTTCTCCAAGAGAGAACCGAGCACCTCGCGATGGCGTTCTGTTGGTTGGGGAATCCAGACGGGCGAGCAATCCAACCACTCTTCCACTTGGCGCCAAGCCCCGGCAACGCTTGCCGGGCGCGTAAAGATACGCGGGTTGGAAACCAGACGGACAAAGGCCAACAGGCTGGGCCAGGGCAGACCCACCGAAGAGGAGCCGTTGAGCCGGCCGTCCAGCCACGCATGCGCCGCCTTGTGCTGCGGGAAGCCGGAGACGTGCGCGTAAACCATCAGGTTCGCGTCGACCAGAATCACCGAAAATTTTCACCTTCCGCGATGGCCAGCACTTCGGTGACGTCATCGAGGTTTCCGGGCAAGCAGTTACCAAGAGAGACGACAGTAGTCCGGCGGCGGCGTTGCGGCAGTGATGGCGCCTGGATTTGTTGGAGGCCTTTCCGGAGGGCCTCATTGACGACCGTCTTCAGGCTAGCCTTCCGGCGGTCGCGGAGGCGAAGAAGGAGTGCGGCGACGTCGTCCTCGAGGGTCAGCGTAGTGCGCATACATCAAAGCATAAATTAGTTGATGTCTTGATGTCAAACCACTTCAACGCCGAGACGCAGAGTAAAGCGGAGAAGCGCCCCAGGTAATCGATTCGCACCCGCGGCCCGATCCTTCCCGTTTCATCCACGCTCACGAAAACCGAATAGCGCGCGTGAGCATCACACCCGATATACTGTTTCACACTGCAGACCTCCTGGTGTTGGTTCACAAGGCTGATTTTGACCGATCAGTCGCCTGAATCACCAGCATGTTGTCCGCTCGCCGCACCGCTACGCCTCGCTCCCTCTGCTATTCATCAAACGATGCCCGCCCGCCGTCAAGAACGGGCGGCGCGTTGCAATTGAACCCAATGATCTAATTTGCGAAACGAACCCAAATTCCGATTCCGGACAGGCAACGCCGAGGCGCAGAAAGGCACAAAAGGGTCAGGAAATAGAATCATGGCGATCACGTTCGTACCCAATTAGACAGGTCCGTTACAACTGCAGCTTCGACTCCGGGATGCTTCGATTAGCGGGCATGGGTTCCGCAGTTCTCTGTGCCTCGGCGTCTCGGCGTTGAAAGGTACGCGGAGGCCGTTTGCCGCCGCGCGGTTCAGCAGGCGATATAAGATGAGGCGTGGATCTTCCTGTCAACCCGCCGATTCTGCCGATGCTCGCCAAGCGAGTGGACGATTTGCCCGCCGCCGGCACTTGGATTTTCGAGCCGAAGTGGGATGGTTTTCGCGCATTGGTTTTCCGCGACCGCGACGAAATCGAGATCCAGAGCCGCGATGCAAAGCCGCTAAACCGCTACTTTCCCGAGCTGCTGGAGGCGTTGGCGTCGCAGTTGCCTGCCCGTTGCGTGCTCGACGGCGAAATCGTCATCGCCACGGACGGCGGGCTCGATTTCGAGGCGCTGCAGCTCCGCCTTCACCCGGCTGCGTCGCGAGTGAAGCTTCTGTCCAAACAAATCCCGGCATCCATCGTGTTCTTCGACCTGCTCTCTGAGGGCCACCGCGATTTACGGGGCGAACCGTTCGAAGAGCGGCGCCACGCGCTCGAAGCGCTGCTCTCATCCATAGCGCCGCCGATTCATTTGACGCCCGCGACTCGGGAATCGAGTGTCGCGTCGGATTGGTTTCGCCGTTTTGAAGGCGCGGGCCTCGACGGCGTCATTGCCAAGCCGATTTCAGGGACCTACGAGCCGAACAAACGTGTGATGCTCAAGGTGAAACACGAGCGCGATTGCGACTGCGTGGTCGCCGGGTTTCGCTGGTACAAGAAAGGCGAGCGCACCGCGGTCGGCTCGCTGTTGCTCGGGCTTTTCGACGATGACGGCGCCTTGCAGCACGTTGGCGTCTGCGCCAGCTTCTCGGACGAGAAGCGCCGGGAGCTGGTCGAATTTCTCGCACGTTATCGCATTGCATCTGACGACAACGCCGCGCTCGCCAATCATCCATGGAAGCAATGGTCGGACCACCTGGCCGCAGAAAGCGAAGCTGGGCATCGCATGCCGGGTGGACAAAGCCGCTGGAGCCAAGGTAAAGACCTGTCGTGGGAGCCGCTACGGCCTGAATTGGTGGCCGAAGTCGCTTATGAGCACATGCAGGCCACTCGCTTCCGGCACATGGCGCATTTCCGGCGGTGGCGCATGGACAAGAAGCCGGACGACTGCACTTATGCCCAGCTCGAGGTGGTTCCCCCGCAGGAGCTGGCCGCGATTTTCGCCGGCGGACGATGATGCTCGCCAGGCGGGCTCAGGTGTCGTCGTTCGAAGCCGACGGCACATTCTTAGAGGCCCGCGGCGCTTTCTCAGAAGCCGGCGTCTTATTTTTAGAAGCCCATGTCGCGCGCCACTCACGCGTCGGATCGTCATCAGGGTCGGGGGTTTCCTGCGGCGGCCGCAGCGCTTCAGGCACATGGCGCAGGTTCACGCGGATGCGGGTCCAGGTGGATGACCGGCCTCGCATGGAGTCGACCAGCACGTCGTCTACGGCGAGAAGGCTGGCTGCCTCTGTATATTTGCTCTTCCATCTTTCCAGACCGGCCAGCGCGGCGTCTTTGTTCGGCGAGTTCGCAATTACCAGGAGCGGCATCTTCGTGCGCGGCGATTTCGCTCCTGCTTTTTTGGCCGCGGACTTGGCGCGTGAAGGCGCCACGCGCGGCGCTTCGCCCTCCATCTTGCGGAAATGCGGTGGCCAGGGCGCGTCGCCGAGACCCTCGGCTTCGTCTTTAGTCGCAAGTTCCAGCAATTTTTCGAGCGATCCCGGCACCGCGTTCATGCCTGCGTGCGGATCGCCGATCTCCGCGAAGCGCTTCGGGACCATCAGTATCGTAAAGTCGGATGGCTCGCAGTCATGTACCTCCTGCCAGTGAAGCGGCGTGGACACACGGGCATCGGGGAGCGGGCGCACAGAATACGCAGAGCACGTCGTGCGATCCTTGGCGTTCTGGTTGTAATCAAGGAACACGCCATGACGCTCCTCTTTCCACCACTTCGAACTGGCCAGGGCCGGCACGCGCCGCTCGACTGCACGCGACAGCGCAACCGCTGCACGGCGCACCTCGCCAAACGTCCAGCGCGGCTCGATCCGCACATTTACGTGCATCCCGCGTGAACCACTGGTTTTGGGCCAGCCGCGAAGGTCCATCTCCTCGAGGAACACTCTCACCTCGAGTGCGACAGTGCGCACGTCGGCCCAATCGACGCCCGGGCCTGGATCGAGATCGACTCGCAACTCGTCCGGATGCTCGAGATCAGCCGAGCGCACGGGGTGCGGGTGTAGCTCGATGCAACCCAGATTAACGATCCACGCGAGCCCCGCCGCATCATCGACGACCAGTTCTTCCGCAGCGCGACCCGAAGGGAATGACAGCGTTACCGTTCTCAGCCACGGAGGCCGCTCCTCGGGTGCGCGCTTCTGATAAAAGGCCTCGGCATCCGCGCCGTTTACGAAGCGCTTGAGCACGATGGGACGGTCCTTGATTCCGGCCAGAGCGCCCGGCGCGACCGATAGGTAGTAACGGACGAGGTCTAGTTTCGAGACTTTGGTCTGCCTCGAAAAATACAGCTTGTCCGGGTGCGTCACCCGGACTTCGCGTCCATCGATCGAGAGCACCTCGGCGGCTTCTTCGTTCTTCACAAAAACAGACTACACCGACACAGCCATGTCAAACCACTTTCAGAGCAGAGATGCGGAGGACGGAGGGAATCAAGCAGGGCTGGTATAATGGCATAAAAGAATGGGAAGACCCATCAGGAAGTGGCATCATGACAACGATACTCACACTCGATAAAGCAGGCCGCGTGGTTCTGCCGAAGCCTCTGCGGGACGAACTGGAACTGGCCGCTGGCGATACACTCGAACTCGAGAGCCGGGGAGAGCAGATTATGTTGCGGCCGGTGCGGGGCTCCGCTCCCCTCCAAAAAGAACGCGGGATTTGGGTCTACCGTACGGGCCGGCCTCTGACGGCGGCCACCACCGATCAGACGCTGCGTCAGATTCGTGAGGAGCGGGATCAGAAAAGCAGGAAAGCCCGGTGAAAGCGTTTTTCGATACCTCGGTTTTGGTACCGGTGTTCTATGGCGACCACCAGCACCACGCCGCGAGCCTGGAGTGTTTTCTGCGCTTCACCAGGAAGCAGGCCTGCTGCGGCGCGCACAGCCTCGCGGAAGTATATGCCTCACTTACCCGGATGCCGGGGAAGCATCGCATCAGCGGGGACCAGGCCATGCTGTTCTTGAGCGACATGCGCGAGCGGCTGACGATGGTTTCACTCGACCATCAGGAGTACTTCCAGGCAATTGCCGGGGCCGCCGCGGCCGGGGTGGTGGGCGGGACGATCTATGACGCGCTGCTTGTTCATTGCGCGTCGAAGGCGAAAGCGGAGATCATCTACACCTGGAATGTGAAGCACTACGGACAGTTTGGCTGGGAGGCGGCGAAGCGAGTGCGGACGCCTTGAATGACGCGGCGCACGTGCGCGCCACATCGAAAAGATTTTAGGCGCGGCTGTCCAAATCGCTGGGGCGTCGAGCGTCATTGTAGTGGCGGCGCAATGAACAGCCTAATACACATCACGGAGATTCCAAATGAAATACATTCTGATGGACTATGTGCAGGAGGCCGGCTGGCCTAAACTGACGAAAGCCGAGAAGGAACACTGGTTGGGAGCCTACGTAATTACGTAGCATACACGGAGGCAATGACGAAAGCGGGCGTCCTGAAGAGCAGCACGGGCCTCGAGCCCACCTCGGCCGCGACGAGCGTGCGTGTGGCGAATGGCAAGACCCAGGTGTTGGACGGTCCCTATGCCGACTCGAAAGAGCAGCTGGGCGGCTTTCATATCATCGACGTGGTCGATTTGGATGCCGCGCTCTCGTGGGCAGCGCGCTGCCCGACCGCACGGCACGGTGTCATCGAGGTGCGTCCGATCATGGACGTAACGATGAAAGACCTCCTTCAAAAAGTTAGCCGGGGAGAACAATCATGAGAAAATTGATCGTTTTCAATCACGTGACGCTGGATGGTTACTTGGTGGACCGCAACGGCGAGATGAGCTGGGCACACAAGCAGGATGCGGAGTGGAATCATTCGTCCAAGAGAATGCCAGTGGGGGAGGCGAACTCTTGTTCGGCAGAATTACCTATGTACTCATGCCAGCTATTGGCCGACACAGCTTGCGCTCAAGAGTTACCCAGTGGTGGCCGAACGGATGAATAATCTGGCGAAGGTGTGTTTTCGAGAACACTGGACAAGGCGTCGTGGAGCAACACGAAGCTGGTGAAGGGCGACATGGCGGCGGAAATCCGGAAGATGAAGAAAGAGCCTGGAGAGGGCATGGCGATTTTCGGGAGCGGCAGCGTTGTTTCGCAATTGGCGGGGAGTGTTTGATCGATGAATACCAGATCGTGGTGAGTCCCATTGTTCTTGGCAAGGGGAGGACAATGTTCGACGGCATCAAAAACAAGGTGGCCCTGAAACCGACAAAGACGCGGACCTTCGGCAAACGGGAATGTCTTGCTGTGCTACGAGCCGGCGGTGTAAAGGAGGAGCACAATGACCACGCTACGCCGACGTGATTTTAATGCCGCCCTCTTGATGGGGGCAGCGAGCGCCCGTTCGCTTCTGGGGGTTTCCTCATCAATGAAGGATACGCTGCAATCGGGCGTCGAACGGCACAAGATTCCGTCCGCGGTCGCGATGGTGGCAACGGCTGACGGGATCACGTACAGCGGGGCGTTCGGGAAACGCGACTCAGCCTCAACAGAACCCCTGACGGCGGACGCGATTTTCTTCATCGCGTCGATGACTAAGGCCCTGACTTCCGCGGCGGCGCTGCAATTGGTGGAGCGCGGGAAACTGACTCTCGATGAGCCTGCCGCCAAGCACCTTCCAGAACTGGGTAAGCTTCACGTGCTCAACGGATTCGACGGGGCGGGTAAGCCCATTTTGAAACCTGCCGTCAAGAACGTCACGTTACGAAATCTGATGACACACACGTCGGGCTTCTGCTACTCAATCTGGGATAAGCAGATGTTCGAGTATCAGACCAAGGTGGGAGGTCCGGGGCTGGGAGTGGTCGCCCCGCTGACGCCGCTGATGTTCGAGCCGGGCACGCGCTGGCAGTACGGCACGGGGATCGATTGGACAGGGCGGTTAGTGGAAGTTGCCAGCGGCATGAACCTTGAAGATTACTTCCAGAAGAACATGCTGGGGCCGTTAGGGATGAAGGACACCAGCTTCATCATGAAGTCCGAAAAGTTCGAACGCATAGTGGCGGGTTACGCCCGGCAACCAGACGGAACGCTCAAGGAAAACCCCCGGACCATGCCCGAGCCTCCCCAAGCTTACAACGGAGGCGGCGGCCTCAATTCGACTGCGGCAGACTACGTACGGTTCATGCAGATGATCTTGAACAAGGGCGTTGGTCCCGACAGGCAGCGCATTCTGAAAGAGAAGACGGTAGAGTTGATGTCAAGGAATCAAACGGGTGATCTGCAAGCCGGCAAGATGCGGAGCTTCCAACCGTATCTTTCGAGCGACGTCGATCTGCATCCGGGCGAAAGCGACCGGTACACATTCGGGTTTCTACTAAACCAGAAAGCTTATCCGGGTGGCCGTTCCGCGGGGAGCCTAGCTTGGGCTGGTATCTTCAACACGTTCTTTTGGATCGATCCGAAGCGGAACTTGTGTGCGGTTCTGATGATGCAGTTCCTGCCGTTCGTAGATAAAGAAGCCGTAGCTTTGTTGGGAGAATTTGAGAAAGGGGTTTATGCCGAGTGAGATCTGCATCGCGCGCGCTCTGGTTGCCGGATTCCGAAGTCCCGGGTGAGCGTATGAATTCCGGCGAAGGCGATGCCCAGGCGCATGACACGGCTGACGCGGTTGCGCGGCGGAGTTACGGCAAGCTGGTCGCGTTTCTGGCGGCACGCACGCGGGATGTGGCGGCTGCCGAGGACGCGCTGTCGGAGGCGTTCGCTGCGGCGCTGGCGGATTGGCCGCCAAATGGTTGTCCGTCGAACCCGGAAGGGTGGCTCCTGACGGTGGTCCAGCGAAAGCTGATCGATGTCTCACGTCGGCGAAGTACGGCCGAGTCCGCGGGAGGACAGTTGGAGCTGCTTGCGGAGGGGTTCGAGGCCGCGGCGGCGGACGCGGAAATCCCGGACCGTCGCGCGCTGATGTTCGCCTGCGCGCATCCGGCTATCGAGGCGGTGTCCGCGCGCTGTTGATGCTGCAGGTGGTGGTGGGCTTGGATGCGAAGACGATTGCCTCGGCGTTCCTCATGTCTCCGGCGGCCATGGGGAAGCGGCTCGTCCGTGCCCAGGACAAAATCCGGCAAGCCGGCATTCCGTTTAGGATCCCGGAGCGCGAGGAACTTTCCGGCCGCCTCGACACCGCGTTGGACGCGATTTACGCCGCCTTCGCGGAAGGTTGGACCGACCCGGGCGGCACCGATGTGGTGCGCCGCGATCTCACCGGGGAGGCGTTCTTTCTAGCCAGGCTAGTGGCCGACTTGCTGCCGCAGGAGCCGGAGACGCTAGGCTTGCTAGCACTCATGCTTCACGCGGAAGCCCGGCGTCGTGCGCGACGCGACGGAAATGGCGAATACGTTCCGCTCGCCGAGCAAGACGCGGAGTTGTGGGACTGGCAGATGATCGGTGAGGCCGAGGCGCTGCTCTGGCGCGCCGGCGCTCTGGGCTCGGTTGGCCGGTATCAGCTCGAAAGCGCCTTGCAATCGGCGCACGTCCATCGTCGCCGCACGGGTCAGGCCAACTGGGCAGCGGTGGTGCAGCCTTACGACGCGTTGTCGGCGCTCACCGGCTCACCCGTAGTGGCCATCAATCGCGCGCTGGCTCTGGCGGAGTTGCGCGGCGCCGGCACCGCTCTCGATGCGATGCCGGAGGTAACAGCGGATGTGCGGCTGGCCGAATACCAACCCTACTGGGCTGCGCGCGCGGAGCTGTTGGCTAGAACAGGCGCACATGCCGAAGCCCGCCGCGCATACGAGGTTGCCATTGGCCTCGAGCGCGACCCAGCGGTCCGGCGCTTCCTCGAGCGGCGGCAGTCTGCCCTGCCGGCTTGATCTTCCCGTTGCGTCGAATACGTCAACCCTGATCGTTCATTTCATCTCAAGACTTCGCCTTTTGTCTCGCGCGCGAAATGCAACACAATCAATCCCACGACGTAAGCGATGGCCATCGAGCTCGCCGCCCGAGCAAGGCCGCCAAGCGCCGTAACCAGATACCCGGTTCCCGGTTATGAACGGTCCGCCAGCCGCGAATATCCGGCCTACGTTGTAGCAGAATCCGCATCCGGTGGCGCGGATTCTCGTTGGAGACAGTTCCGGAAGGTAGATCGGGAATCCGCCGAACAACCCGTTGGTAAAGAAACCCAGAACGGGCACGGTGAGCATAAACATGGTGTATGACGTCGGCAGCAGGAACACGGCCGGAAGCGTGAATACCGAGCCTACCAGCATGATCCGAAAAGCTCCACGTCTGCCAATCCATTCCGCCAAAAACGGGAAAGACAAGTATCCAACAATCGCCGACATTGAGTGTCATGACTGCGTAACTGACCATTTTCGTCAACACGTCCGGGCCAAGATTTTTCGGGGCAAGCAATTCGTGAACCAGCGAGGGCGTCCAGTTCGTTGAACCCCACAGACCAAACACGGCTTCGAATGAGAGCCCCGAGCCGACCAGCGTGTCTCTACGATGTGCCAGAGAGAATAACTCCGCAAAGCCTGGTTTGGCTTCTCCGCTGTTCTTGGCGATTCTCCACTTTTCAGGCTCACGTACCTTTAATCGTGCCAGCATCGCGACTAGCGCCGGGACGAGGCCGATGAAGAACATCACGCGCCAACTCTGGCCGGACATCATGCGGTAGATGCCGGCTGCCAGCAGGTATCCCGCTCCCCCAGCGGACGCAAGCAGGCCGGCTCCCTTTACGCGCAGGGATTCCGGCCATACTTCCGCCACGAGCGTCGCCCCGGCAGCCCACTCTCCACCGATGCCGAGTGCGGTCAGAAAACGGCAAAGTGCGAGTTCCCACCAGGTATGCGCCAACCCGGCGAACCCGGTAAAGATCGCGTAAATGAGAATGGTGATGACCAGGGTTCGCGATCGGCCAAAGCGATCGGCGACGAAGCCGAATACAATGCCGCCAATAGCCCAGGCAACAAGGAATATGGCAAGGATGATGCCGCCGTACCAGTCGATGTCGGCAGCGGTTCTCGCAATGCCGGTGTGAGTACGAGATTGTAGATCGTGGCATCCATGGAATCAAAGATCCAGCCGAGCCACGCAATGAGGAGGACCAGAAGCTGATAGCGGGAAAGCTGCCGCCACGAGGAACCTGGCAGGACCGGCGAGCCGGACGCCGCGCTCATCTTGTTGCCAATTGTCATGCGACGATGCGCCGTGACATAGCATAGCGTGCTTGAGCCTCTCTCAACCAATCGGTTCTGACCGTGATGGGCAACACATCCAGAAAGCCCCAATCTAGTAGTTCTCTCTACAAATTTGCTGGCGAGCAAAGACGCCACGTTCTAAAGAAAGCAAAGATAGAGCGGTTCAGGGGCCAGTGATGATTCGTGCTGGCCTTGGCTGTCCAGCCTCGTGAGGCAAATCACGGCGTGGCAGTGGATGCGATTCAAGTTGTGAGCGGAGGCAAAATACCGGCCGCAGAGGCGTGCTGGCCTGCCCGGCGACTATTGCGTTTGGATGGGATGCGAATGCGTTTATATCGTCTTATCGTCGAAACTTTTTTGCTTTACGCGGCCGAATTGGCAGCCCTGCTCGGCCAAATTACCACGTCGAAGGCGCCGGCTCTGCTGGCTCTTGCGGCTGGCGAAAACAGATCTTCCATAGATGGGAATTCAAATGCGTTTATATCGTCTTATCGTCGAAGCTTGTTTGCTTTGCGCGGCCGGAGTGGCAACTCTGCCCGGCCAAATTACTGCGTCCGAGGCGCGCCATGCGCCGGCGCTGGCACTGGCACTTGCGGTTGGGGAAAACAGCTCTTCTTCTAAGTTCCCGACCGGGGCGGACGGAACCGGGGCTGCTCGAACCGTGGAGTTGATCGCCGACAAGGACAACCGGTTCAAGCTCTCGAACGGGCAGGCGGGTCCGCTTGTGCTGAAATCCGGCGAAATTGTTAAGTTCAGGATCACCTCCTTGTTCGGCGGTGAGAAGGCGCGGGACGGTGCCGTACACAGCTTCGTGGTGCGCAAGCTGCGCGAGAGTGGGTGGTCCGTCCGGCTGAAGGAAGGCGTTCAGGAGTTCACGCTGACCGCGCCGAAGCCCGGCAATTACCTGATCGAGTGCACAGTGGAGTGCGGACCAGGCCACGACGACATGAATCTAAAGATGGTGGTCGTCAAATGAAACGGCCCGTTACATGCGTCGCGCTCGCGTTGCTGCTCGGTGTGGCAGTAGCGCAACTGATCCAACCCAACACGGGCAACCCGCCGGTCAACTCGGCGCGAAACCTCTGGAGCGATCGTCGCGTGGACCCGCGCGTTGCGCACATCCTGCGGCGCGCCTGCGCCGACTGTCACTCGCACGAGACCGTATGGCCGTGGTATTCGAAAATCAGTCCCGTCTCCTGGTTCGTGGCGCGGCACGTCAGTGATGGCCGCGCTAAGCTAAACTTCTCCGACTGGTCCGCCGCGTCGGCAGATCAATTGGAGGAGATCTACGACTCGATCGTCAAAAACAAGATGCCGCTGTCGAGCTATCTCCTGATCCATCCCGAAGCGCGTCTGTCGCGAGCCGACCGGGACGCTCTGGTGGCTTGGGCGGACGGCAAACTCGGGCCGGGTTCACGTTGAGTACCGGTGGTCCGAGACTCCTGGCGGTTAGTCCTCGAAGGATCGCCTAAGTACGGCACGAAACTCGTCCTTGTCGCCGATCCGTAGCTTCAATGACAATTGTTATGGAGCGGGCTGGGCGGCGGCGGCCCTTCTCAAATACGTGTAGATGGCCAAGAGGTCGCGGTCGGTCATGCTTTGGAAGTTCTGATTGAAATTGTCTTATTTTATTAGAATCTTTTCAGGCGGTCAAAGACCTAGGCAGAGCGTTCGCTTTGTCGGGAGACAAGACCAAGGCAAAGACTGCGTACCGGGATTCCCTCACTCTGGAAAGACGGCGACCCCGACATCCCGATCCTCAAGCAAACCAAGGCGGAATACGCCAAGCTGCAGTAAGCGACGGCAGTGACGAGCTGCATTCTGCTACCGGTGATTCAGCGCCGGCAGCGTCGCAGGGGGGCTGGTTTCAATTCAGGCGCTGGCCATTAGTTCCCGGCCGTGGAGTCGAGCATTCTGCTTGTTGCCCAACAGGACATGCGTGCATGGACACCGTTTCTGCAGTCGCGTACGCTCGAACAAATTCCCGCAGCGGCAATTCTTCACCGTGCTCGTTTGATCGGCGTTGGTCTGGATTCAAAGATGGTCCGCCCGTTGCGAAAGAGCTTGGTGGAACGTGTTACGGTCGGTCCGATCATGCCGGCCTGAATGTGTACTTCGGTTATGTCGCCACCAAAGGCCTTGTGCATTGCTCCAGAATCCCCACTTGCCCCAGCTTCCAGACGGGCGGTGCAGGGCTGTTGCGCGGATCTGGAATGCGCTCCGGAAATAAAATAAGTAGATGCCAGGCGGCGGGACAGTATAGGTACTGACAACTGTCGCCCTTGTTGGATCAGATTGAAGCTTCGGACAGGGACGTCCAATAGTCCCGCAAAACATATCCCAAATATAACGACTCTCCTTCGTAGCCTCTCGCACCCTCTAACGCAAACGTCCTCGGTCGGAGTGCTATCGTAGCTTTCTGGAGGCTCAAATTGCTCCCCGGTCTGGACATCCGCAACGCCGTCCATCAGCTTTTCCTCAAGCCTGGCTTAGCCGTCCTGATCGTCCTGTTGCTGGGCATCGGTATCGGAGCGAACACCGCGGTTTTCAGTGTCATCTACGGAGTTCTGTTGCATCCCCTGCCTTATTCGGATCCCGGCCGCATTGCCGTCCTGTGGGCCACCATCCCGAAGAAACAAATCCGGACGGACTGGACCTCGTGGCCGACCCTCCAGGACTGGCGTGCCGAAACCCACAGCTTCACGGACGTCGCAGGGATTCTTCGGATCGACTCCGCTACATTGACCGGTTTCGATGAGCCATTAAAGATAAAGGTCGGCCGCGTCTCGGCAAATCTATTCCCGCTGCTCGGAGTTTCGCCTGTCCTCGGCCGCACCTACACGGCCGAAGAAGAGCAGTGTCGCGAAGCGCTCGTGGTCTTGAGTTCCCGATTGTGGAGGGACCGGTTCAATTCCTCGCCGGGCGTGATCGGCCGCCAATTGGAAATCGATCGCAAGACAGCAAAAATCATTGGCGTCATGCCGGAAACATTTTCATTCCCAGAGAAAGATACGCAGCTCTGGTTGCCGCTGACTTTTGTCCCCAACTGGTCCGCCTTCCTGGTAGCACGACAGGCAGATGCGTTCCACGGCGTCGCGAGACTCCGTCCCGGTGTGAGCGTGCATCAGGCACAAGCTGAGTTGGATCTCGCCGCGGAACGGCTTGCACACCTGCATCCGGAAACAGAGAGAGGCAAAGGGATCGCGATCATCCCGCTCGCTCGCCAGATAGCGGATTCGCGCACCCGCCTGGAATTGTGGCTGCTCTTCGCAGCCGTCGCCTGCGTGCTTCTCATCGGCTGTAGCAACGTTGCCAACATACTATTGGCACGCGGTTCGATACGAAACAGAGAGTTCGCTGTCCGCGCAGCGTTGGGCGCCACTCGCATGCGCCTTGTCCAACAGCTCTTGGTGGAAAGTACGGTGCTCGCCCTGCTGGCCGGTGCATTGGGCATGGCTCTCGCGGCGTATGGCATCGAAGCATTGGTTGCCTTTGCGCCGGCAGCGATCCCACGCGTCGATGAGATCCAAATCAGTGTTCCGGTTCTGCTCTTCGGCTTCTCTATCGCGCTGCTTACTGGCATTCTGTTTGGGCTTGTGCCCGCTTGGCAACTTTCTTTAAGTGACCCGAACGACGCGCTCAAACAAGCCCCGCGGACGCAGGCCGGTGCGCTCGCCGGCAATCGTACCCGCTCGATAATGGTGGCCGGTGAATTCGCCCTTGCCGTTGTGTTGTTGAGCGGCGCTGGCTTGCTCGTGAGGAGTTTGCTCAGCCTGGAAAATGTCAATCTAGGGTTCCGCCCCGATCATTTGGTGATTGCCTCCATCGAGCTGCCGGAATGGCGGACCACCTCCTCTTCTCGGCCGGTGAGCTTCTTTGAGCAGGCCATCGAGAAGATCAGGGCCTTGCCGGGCATAGAAGGCGCGGGCGCCGTATCGGGATTCTTCGACAATTACGTACCCAACACACAGGTGATCGTTGAAGGACAGCCGCCGGCACAGGGACAGAGCGCTCCCAGTAGCTTCACCGTGGCGAGCGATGATTTCTTCCGCGTGGCCGGCGTGCCGCTCATTCGAGGCAGATACTTTGCGTCCCGGGACACTGCACAAACGACCGCCGTCGCTCTCATCAATCAAACCATGGCTCGCCAATTCTGGCCGGGTGACGAGCCCATCGGCAAAAGGTTTCGCTACGGTTCGCCAGGCGCGATTGAGCCCGAGTGGCTAAGCATCGTGGGGGTCGTCGGCGATACACGCTCCTATGGGCCGGAAAGCCAAACTATCTCGGTTTTCTTCCGGCCTCATCGCCAGGCGCCCTGGGTAGGTGCGATGGATTTGGTCATTCGCGCCAATACCGACTTCGCGGGGCTTGCCGGCACCGTGCACAACGTCGTCCGGTCCGTCGACGCGAGTGTCCCTCGATTCGAAATCACAACCGTGGAACAGCGTTTGACTCAACTAGGTGCGCCACGCAGTTTCGAAACATGGCTGCTCGGCGTATTCTCGGCAGTTGCACTTTTGTTGGCTGCTGTCGGAATCTACGGTTTACTTTACTATCTGGTCGCGCATCGTACCCAGGAAATTGGGATTCGCGTGGCTCTGGGCGCAACCCCCACCGATGTCGTCCGCCTCGTCATGGGACAAGGGCTAAAAGCCGCCGCGTTTGGCATTGTGCTTGGATTGGCGGCGTCTCTCGGTTTGACTCGATTCATGAGCCATCTACTATTCGGCATCAGTCCATCGGATCCGCTCACTTTCACCGCGATCGCCGCGATGTTGTTAGCCGTCGCTATGTGGTCCAGCTATCTCCCGGCCCGCCGGGCGATTAGACTCGATGCGTCGGTCTTGCTCCGGGATCAATGACATGCTGAGGATCGGCTTTCTGTTATGCCTTTGCTGTTTGCAGGTATGGCCGCAGCAATCGTTGGACAGCCTGGTCGCTCCTGCGGAGCGATATGAGAAGAAGGCAAATGGAAAGACGCGGCCGAGACCTATCAGCAAATCATCAAAATAGACCCCGCTTCGATAGCTGCTCTGAACCGCCTTGGAGCGATACGCGTTCGGCAAGGAGGATACCGGCAAGGCATCGCGCTGTACGAGCAGACCTACAAGCTGAATCCGCGCGAGTACGGGACCAACCTGAACCTCGGCATTGCATTTATAACAATGCCCCGGAGAGAATTTATCTCTCAGGGGCATTGCGGGGGGTTGGTTTTGCCCCTGGGAGAACGATCTTCCGAAGGGGTCTTGCCCTTCGTTAATGTGCGCCGCTATCCCGTCCTAGCGCTAAATACGGTAGCAAGACGTGAAGAGGCCTTCTGAAAAATCGAGGCAGGTCGTCTGGTAGCTCGTCGGTAAGACTATTATATAGCGAAAAATCAACTCGTTTTGAGATTCGTATAACAGCCGTACAGCAGGGATTAGGTCATTCCCGGTGCTGGTGACATCGATGCAGGACGAAGTGCGAACGATCGCTCAACACTACCGTGACCGCGGAGATTCGGAAAACAATTTCTTAGAGCCGATCGGCAAACCGGCACCGCCCGTCATCCAGTACTCACCCAGTGGTATGGTCCGAGTGGCCAATGCCGCATTGACGCTCGGAACGCTTTGGCTCAAAGCAAGATCCATCAATTGAAGTGAATGTGCAGTTGGTGGTGTGTGTTGTCGACCTCATACATGATCACCGTCACTCCAGGCGCTTGGGCTGATCAGGCCCGTTCGAACAGGAGCGGAATTCAGTAGAAGAAGGCCACTTCCGGCTGTACCCGGTCTTCAGCGCACAAGCATGTTTTCGAGACTCGGTAATCCCCAACAATATTAGTGACTAATTTCGGGACCGTCGTCTCATCACCGGTAACGTGATAGATGCACAGTGCCATTCTTGGGTGAAACGCGGCAAGGGTCTTTTTCGCACCGACCACCGCCTTCTGTTCCGCGCCTTCGATGTCCATTTTAATGAAATCCACCCGGGGCAGCCGAAGTTCCGTCACAAGCTCGTCGATCGTCGTCAGCGGAGCTTCGATATAACTGGCATTATCAATGGGCCGGACGAAGGTGTCCCGCGCGGAGGAAACCGGATCGATGCTCAGACGCAACACCTCGTCCTTGTCCCACACGCCCTTGGGATAAATCACCACGCGACCATCGGCGATCTCGGCAGCGAAGTTTCTTCGCAGGCATTCTAAATTCTCGGGGCCCGGTTCAATCGCAATCACCTTGGCTGCGCCGGCCCATAGCGCCTTGCGGGTGAATACGCCGACATTCGCGCCGGCGTCCAAAACAATATCCCCAGCGTGGATGTTCGTGCCGTAGATATTTCGCTGCTGCTCGGCAAGGTCGTAGATCAGAGCGTCGCCGCTCGCCGTAGGAATCCAAAACTGGCCAGCCGGAGTGTCCCACAGAGAATACTGCTCATCTTTCCGGATGACTTTGCTGGAAGCGTGAATCGCATTCGCGTTAGCCGACTGCAAGCGGGAAAGCGCCTCTCCTTGGAAAGATTCGGCGATATTGCAGTTTCCGGCTCTTCCGTTGAAGTAATGGGAGAGCACCAGGAACGCGTGATGCACTTGCGCAATGCCCACTAACGCCAATGCAGGGAAGGCAGTGAACAAGCACAAGAAAGTCACCCTAAGAGCCTTATTCATCTTCATAGAAATTCACAAATTCACCACCATGATTTCTAATACATCCTTGTATCGCAATACTAAATCCAGACAGTATCCAGCGATTAACCAAGGGCCAGCCAAAATCGAATCGTTGAGGAAACCCATCACCAGCGGCACTGGCCTTCAATGGCCGGTGCTTTTTTGTTGTCTGCGATAATGTCCACATGCCCTCCCCCGGCGCTCCGCTTCGCGCCTATGCCGCTTGCCGTCCTGCAGCAACCATTTGATCACTCCGACTGGATCTTTGAACATAAGTACGATAGCCACCGCGCTGGCGCATATCGAATCAGGGCGCTGCCGTCTTATCTCCCGCAATCACAACGAGTTCAAGACCTTTCCGGAACTGTGTAAGGCGATCGCATCTGGCCATTCCGGAAGCCTGGTGCTCGACGGTGAGATGGTCTATCTCGGTAAGGATGGGAAACCGCGGCTCGACGATCTCATGCGCCGGCGGGAGCCGCAGTACTTCTACGCGTTCGATCTGCTTTATTTCGATCTGCTTTATAAGGATGGCCGCGATCTCCGGGGTCTCCGCTGGTCGACCGCAAACGCCTGCTCAGGAAGGTGGTTCACTCGCCGGTGCTATTCGTAGACCACGTTACGTTGCTGCACACGGCGTGGACCAATTCAAAGCCGTCTGCCAGCAGGACCTGGAGGGCATCGTGGCCAAGGCAGCTCAGGGACTCTACCAGCCCGAGGCCACGACCTGGGTCAAGATCAAGAACCGGGCCTACTCGCAGGCCGTCGGGCGCCGAGAGTTTTTCAATGTACGACTTCGCCCAAGAAGACAAGCCGTTCGAACAGGCAGCGCCTCCGGGAACGCTTAACAACCAGAATGTCGGATGAGGCGCTGAAGCGCTTCGGTAAAGCGGCGTGCTATATATGTGCTCACCGCAAGCCAACGGCGGGAAGCCGCCGCGCCAGGCGTTCGTGATCCAGCTTCGAGAGGCGCGCGCGGAGTGTCGCCGGCGCAAACAGAAATGAGCCTTAACAAGGCTTAAGCCATCTCAGCGGTGACGGGAACTCTTCCGCTGACGTCAATCTCGATCAGGAGCGCCTGAACAGAAATACGCCGAAGTTCCCCAGGCTCTCCGAGTGAAAACCCTCAGGCGCAAGGCGGCCGCGAAGCCACGGTTCGAACAGAAAACCCTGAGAACCGGACAACCAGCACGAATTGCCTCTCCTTCTTGAAGTCCGCCAGAACGCGTTCCACATATTGCGCGGATTTTTCGTCTAACTGGTAGGGCACAGCCGCACAAGCCTTCCACCGGGAGGATACATTTGCTGCGGCGCGAAAAGTACATCTTGCAGGTTCGGGGTTCGGATCGTCCAGTGGATCACTCGCTTCTACAAAGCCGCTGGGGAGTACGACGGGCATATTTTCGCCGTTAGCCACGGAGCGAACCTTCTGCATAGCGCCGGCCCAGTTCTCGTGACCGTGCTTGTACGGTGCCAAAACTCGAGATGACCCCAGAATGATCGCGATGGCTACAACACGCCGGCCGGAATCGACCAAGAGAACGCGCCGCCCAAGCGGCCACCAGACTCAGGCCAGGCGTGCACAAAATGTAATAGCGCGGAAAAATGAAACAATTACGACTTCCTGGCCGAAGGGGCCATCGTCAAGTTGTTGTTTGCCAATTACTTACACGAGGCCAACCGACGACTGACGCTGAGGTGGGGAACAGATCGCTGAAATCCAGAGTACCGCCGAAGGAATGAATTGTACGAGTCTGGTAGAAATGAAACAATTGGGAAACGAACGGCCAGCCCGCCCGCTATTAGTTGCCACAACTTGATTTTCCGCTCGCTAAGAGAGCGCGATGCTGCATACGCCTCGAGCACGAGGCAAACGGGCGCAAAGAAATAGTGCGAATAAATTGCAAGCGTCGACAGCAATAAGATACCTACATTGCGGTGAAAAATGGTCGCCTCATTTCCGTCGAGCCATAGACGGTGATTTTCGCGAGATTCCTGTTTTCTGGCGATCGCGCATCAATTGTTCGTCGAGAAATGTTTTGCATCCGACGGAAATAACATCTACCATTTTCGCATCGCTCTATTTTTTGACGAGGAGATTCGCCCATGCTGAGACTCGACGACCCGCACCCGATTTGTTCGACGGATGGATTCCACCCGCGCTCTGGGAACTTTCCGAGGAGGCTCGCGTTTGCCGACAGGGCTCTGTCGGACTCGCGAATCCTGGAACCCTTTTTTATCAAGATCCAGGACTTCCGGTCCGCGATTGCCCCACTCGACCGCGGGGTCGTGGCCATTGATCCCATAGGCGCATTGGCACATTTGCAGCTAGGCAGAGCGTTCGCTTTGTCGGGAGACAAGACTAAGGCAAAGACTGCCTACTGGGATTTCCTCACTCACCAGAAACCTTGCACAGGATGCGTGGATTCGGCCCGGTTCCGATTCGTAAATAAGAAAACTCACCAACGGAGTCAGATCCGTGCCGATAACGGCAGCGAACCGCCACCAATGCCAGGGATCGGATGAAAACCGGGGCCCTGATCTCTGACGGGCAGAAGTTCCCGCCAGGGACCGTCCGGTGGTCTCTGGAAAGACGCCGACCCCGATATTCCGATCCTCAAGCAAGCCAGGGCGGAATACGCCAGGCTGTAGTTTCAATCCAGCTTTTTGTGAAAGCGCAGTGCACTTAGAGTTAAAACCGATGCGCCTATGATCGCCAGCGCCACCAGTTGCGGCCATAGCACAGAGACTCCCGAACCCTTCAGAAACACGCCGCGAACGATCTCCAGGAAGTAGCGCACCGGGTTCAGGTATGTCAAATATTGCACCGCAGGCGGCATATTGCGGATGGGGAAGGTGAAGCCGCTGAGCAGGAAGAATGGCTGGAAGAACAGGAACGTCGACATCATGGCTTGCTGCTGAGTACGCGAGACGGTTGAGATGAACAGCCCTGCGCCAAGCGACGTCATCAGGAACACGCAAGCGCCGAGCAGCAGCACCCAAACGTGGCCGCGGAATGGAATGTGAAAGAGCACCAGGGCGACGGTAACGGCGAGCGCCGTGTCAAACAGGCCAACCAGCGCGAACGGCAGCGTCTTGCCGAGCATTAACTCGATCGACTGAATCGGCGTGACCATCAGTTGCTCCATGGTTCCGATTTCTTTCTCGCGCACGATCGCCATGGCGGTGAGCATCAGCGTGATCAGCGTGATGATGTTCACCACCACTCCCGGAACAAAATAGTTTCGGCTGCGCAGATCGGCGTTGAACCAGACGCGAGTACGCGCGTCCACGCGCGGGATATTCGGGCGCAACGGCCCGCCAGTGGACATCGTACGACCCACCAGTTTGTCGCGCTGCCGGCGCAGGTTCACTTCATTCGAATAGCGCGCGATCGCCTGACCGGCATTACTGGAGACGATGGAGGCGGTATTGGAATTGGTGCCGTCCACCAGCACCTGAACGCTGGTCGTCCGCCCGCGCTCCACATCGCGCGCAAATCCCGGCAACACCCGGACCACGGCATCCACGTCCCCGTGATCGAGAAGGTGTTGCATCTCGGCATCGCGTTGCGGCGTAGCCACAATCTGGAAACGGCCGGAGCCTTCGAAGTTGCTCAACAACTCACGGCTTTCCTGAGTGGCGTCGCGATCCATCCAGGCGATCAGGGACATGTCCACGTCCAAGTTGGCCGCGTAGCCGAAGACAATAAGCTGGATAATGGGCGGCAAGATGAGCATAACCCGCATCCGCGGCTCGCGCAGAGCCTGGATGAGTTCTTTGCGGATGATGACCTTGAGGCGCTCTCTCATGCTATTTTCTGCCTCAGTTTCCTGCTTGCAAACAAGAACACGATGGCCGCATACAGGAAAAGGAATGTCAGTTCGGCCCACAAAACCTCGACGCCCACACCCTTGAGAAAAATGAACTTCAGAACGGTGACGAAATATCTCGCTGGAACAATATACGTGACGGCTTGAATGATCACCGGCATGCTATGGATCGAGTAAATAAAGCCCGAGAGGAGGAAGGCCGGCAGAAACGAAGTCAATGTGCCGAGCTGATAAGCCACGAGCTGGGATCGGGTGGAAGCAGACATCAGAATGCCCCAGGACAGAGCGCCGAAAAGAAACAGACAGCTCGAAAAGAGCAACAGCAGCACGCTGCCCTTCATCGGCACGTCGAAGACAAACACGCCGATCACGAGACAGATCACCATGTCCGTGATGCCCAGCGTGAAATAAGCCGACAGTTTGCCGAGAACCAATTCAGTGGGGCGTACGGGCGTCGAAAGCAATTGCTCCATGGTGCCGGTCTCCCATTCGCGCGCAATGGTCAACGATGTCAGCAGCGACGCGATGATCATCAGAATCACCGCGATCAATCCGGGCACGATATAGTTCCGCGAAACGAGATCGTTGTTGTACCAGACGCGGATGCGCGGCTCGACAGCGTTGTTCAATTTGCCGCCCCCTTTTTGCACCTGGGCTTCAGAACGCAACTGGAGCGCGTAGGATTGCACGAGCGCCTCTGTGTAGCCCACTGCTATGGAGGCGGTGTTCGAGTCGCTCCCGTCGATAATCAATTGCACTTGGGCTTCGCGGCCGGCGAGCAGATCCTTCGAGTAATTTTCGGGCACGACGATGGCCAGCAGGGTCCGGCTACGATCGATGTCACGGTCGATGTCGTCGTAGCTATTTGCCACGGCGGTCACCTGGAAGTAACGCGAACCGCTGAACTCGCGAATCAGGTCGCGGCTCTGGGGCGTGTGATCGCGATCGTAAACGATGGTGGGAATCTGATCGACGTCGAGGCTTAGCGCGTATCCGAACAGAAGCAACATCACCAACGGTAACAATAGCGCCAGGATCAGGCTGCGTGCATCGCGGATGATGTGCAGGAATTCTTTCCTCGCCACGGCGCGCGTTCGGCGGAAGTTCATTGCGGCTTCCTCTCTTGTTGCTCGATCATGGCGACGAATACGTCTTCCATCGAAGGCTGAATCGGTTCGAGCTGGCTGAGGGAGATATGCCTGGCGTCAAGTAGTGAACGAATTTGCGAAATGGCGGAAGCGGGATCTTGAACCGTGATATGCAGACCACTACCGAATACGGCGGCTTCCAGGATGCCCGGCTTATTTTCCAGCGCCGTCATACTCCCCCGCACGTCCGAAGATTCCAGATGGAGGATATGCGCGTGGAGAGACTGCTTCAAAGCCGCAGGAGTGCCCAGTGCGATGATCTTTCCGCGATACATCAGAGCAATGCGGTGACAATATTCGGCCTCATCCATGTAATGAGTGCTGACGAAGATGGTGTGGCCCGCCGCGGAAAGCTGGTAGATCAGCTCCCAGAAAGACCGGCGGGCGATAGGGTCGACGCCGGATGTCGGCTCGTCCAGGAACAGGATAGGAGGCTCGTGGAGGATGGCGCAACCGAGGGCCAGACGCTGCTTCCATCCGCCGGCGAGCAGCCGGGTCATCATGGTGCGCTGCTCGATCAGCCCGGCCATACGCAGAACGTAGGCCTTCCGATCCGGCCGCCGCTCCTCGGGCACGCCGTAAATGCCGCTGAAAAAATCGATGTTCTCCTCGACGGTCAGATCATCGTAGAGCGAGAACTTCTGCGACATATAGCCAATGTGTAGCTTGATCTGCTCGGACTGGGTTCGCACATCATATCCGGCGACGCGGGCCTGGCCTTCACTGGGTTCAAGCAATCCACACAGGATCCGGATGGTGGTGGATTTTCCGGCGCCGTTAGGACCCAGGAATCCGAAGATCTCGCCGCGGGGAACTTGGAGCGAGACGCGGTCGACCGCGATGAAGTCCCTGAAGCGCTTGACGAGGTCATGAGTCTCGACCGCGGGAGTGCTCCCATTCGCGTCAGGCATGGACGGCCTCCTCTTTGCGAATGAGCGCGATGAAAACGTCTTCAAGCGATGGCGAGATTTTATGGAACTCGACCGGTCCGAGTCCTTTCGTATTCAATGCCGCAGCAAGCTTGTCAGCCGAAGTTGTGCCCGGTTCGAGAAACAGATGCAGCGTGGAACCGGATGGCTCGACGCTCAGGATTCCCGGTTGTTGTTCGAGAAACTCGCGGGCCGCGCGCTGGTTGGGAGCAACCACCTCATAACACAGCTCGGCCATGTGCGTCTTGAGCTTTGCAGGTGTATCGCAGCGGATCAGGCGGCCGCGGTGCATCAGTCCCACACGGTTGCACCGCTCGGCTTCATCCAGGTAGGCGGTGGTCACGAAAACCGTGAGGCCGTTCTTGACCAGTCGGTAGAGGATCGCCCAGAAATCGCGCCGGGACAGCGGATCGACGCCGTTGGTGGGCTCGTCGAGGAACAGAATTTGCGGGTGGTGCAGAAGGGTACACATCAACGCGAGCTTCTGCTTCATGCCGCCGGATAGTTTGCCCGCCGGACGGTCGCGGAACGGCTCCATGCGCGTCATCCGGAGTAGCTTCGTCTTCAGGTCTTCGCGATCCGTGCCGAGAACACCGAACAGATCGGCATAGAAGTTCATGTTCTCTTCGACGGTGAGGTCGCTATAGAGGCCGAAGCGCTGGGCCATGTAGCCGATGCGATCCTTCACGGCATCGACATTCCGCGAGACATCCTCTCCGGCCACGAGAGCCCGGCCTTCGCTCGGGTTCATCAGACCGCACAATAGACGCAAGGTGGTGGTCTTGCCCGCGCCGTCAGGGCCAACGAGACCGAAGATCTCGCCCGACATGATTTCGAGGCTGAGGCGATCAACGGCAGTGAGCGAGCCAAAGCGGCGGGTCAAATTCTGAACGGAAATGATCGGATCGGCCGCGGTCATTCGAGTACGATCTCTGCGTCCACGGGCATATTGGATTTCAGCTCGTGGCCTGAATTGTCGACATCGATCTTGATCCGGTACACGAGTTTTACGCGCTCCTCGCTGGTCTGTATCTGCTTCGGCGTGAACTCGGCTTCGGATGCGATAAACGACACGCGGCCCCAGTAAATTTTGCCGCGGTACGAATCCGTAGTGAGTTTCACTTTCTGTCCCAGCTTGACGCGGCCGAGGTCGGTTTCTTTGATGTATCCGCGCAGCCAGGGATGGTCGAGATCGCCGATGGTGACCACGGTCGTCCCCGCGGCCAGCACCTCACCGATTTCGGCAGACTTGACGAGCACCACACCATCGATGGGCGAATAGGCGCTGGTATCCTCCAACTGCGATTCGGTGACGCCGAGCTGTGCTCGGGCCCGCTCCATCTCAGCCCTTCGGGCCTCGAGGTCCTGTTCCCGGCGCTGGACTTCGAGCTGGTTCGCTTCGCTGACCTTCAGCGCGGCCTGGGCACGCTGCAATGCGCCACGCGCCGCATCAATCTCTTCTTTGCGCGGACCTTCTTTTACCATGGCGAGGCGTTCTTCAGCCTGCCGCAGGAGTGCTGCGGTGCTGTTAAACCGCGCCAGGTACTGGTCGCGCTGCGCGGTGGAGATGTCGTCATTCTTGTACAGCGTTTGTGCGCGCTCCCAATCACGGCGAGCCTGTTCGGCTTGTGTCCGGGCGTCGGCGACGGCTGCCTCTGCCTGCTGAATCTCCTGCGGCCGCGATCCGTTGAACAACTGATCGAGAGCGGCCTGCGCCTGCCGGATGTCCGCCTTGCGCAACTCGATATCGGCTTCCAGAGTCGCCTTTTGCCAGGCGATGGAAATGGCCGATTGCGAGAGCTGCATTTCGGCCGATTGCACACTCGCTTGCTGGGCTTGCATTTGCCGCATGCTCTGGGTCTGGTCGACGCGCGCGATCAACTGGCCTTTCTTGACCGTGTCACCTTCATTCACGGGGCGCTCGATTAATTTGCCGGCGACTTTAAAGGAGATATCCACCTGCGTGAGTTCCATATTTCCCGATAGCCGGATACGGTTGCTGTCCTCCCGATTAAATCGTTTGGACCACAGGACGCCGGCTATGGCCAGTGCAGCCACGATCAGGATGACGGGAACGAGTCGTTTCTTCATGTGCGGCTCCTCAAAAACCATTCACCAGCGCCTGAATGGTGCCCATGGCGGTGTTCAGATCGATGCGGGCTAGGTTGTGGTTGTAAAGCGCGCTGGTGAGATTATCCCGGCCGCGCTGCAAACGGGTCTGCGCATCGGTGACTTCGATGCTGTTGGTCACGCCCGCTTCGTACCGGCGGCGGGCTTGGGCAAGTTCCTTTTCGGAGAGTTCAACGCCTTCGCGTGCCGCGGCAACCTGGGCGTCAGCGGATTTGATGCCGTCGAGCGCGACGCGGATGTCGAGCTCGATCTGATCGCGGAGATCGCGCGTGCGGACCTGTTCCTGTTTGTACTGCGAAAGCGCTTCCGTGCGGCGGCCATCGCGGCGGCCTCCATCAAATAGCGGCACCTTCATGGAGACGCCGTAGGTGCGAGTGGGAATGGCCGAGTTGGGGCCGATTCCAATAGTGCCGTAGTCGCCGAAGAAGGCCAGTGACGGAAGACGCTCCCACTTTGTGGCACTGAAGCTGAGGCGCGCATTGCTCTCGCGTCCGTGCTGTGCTCTCAACTCGGCGCGGGTGTCGAGCGCAGTCTGAACCGCTTGATCGACGGGGATGTCATCGACGGGCGTGTAAGCCATCTTGTCTGTGAGTTCGACGTCACCATCCAGCCGGAGTCCAAGAGTCTTGAGCAATTGCAGAAGTGCCCGCGTTCGGCCGTTTTGTGCAACGAGCACGCGCTGCCGGTCATTGGCCAGTTGGACCTGGGCGCGAACCACTTCGATGCCTGTGCCGGTTCCGGCTGTCTTCTGTGAATTGGCGAGCTTAAATAGCGCTTCAGAAAGCTCGACATTCGACTTGGCGGTGTCGACATCGGCATCGGCGCGAAGCCCTTCGAGGTAAGTGCGCGCAACCTGATCGGCCACTTGGTTACGTGTGCCCTGCACCTCGACCTTAGTAGCTTCGACGTTTACGCGCGCCGCCTGAAACCGTCTGATGGAGCTGAAATCGAAAACGTTCTGGGTCCCGCTCACCCGCGCGTCGAACGTGTTGAACGGACCAACGATTTCAGGAAAGCTGAAGCCGGGAATTCTGGGGAAGCGGATGCCGAACGCCAGAAGATTGCGCACCTGATTCTGCTCGGTGAGCGATGCGTCGAAGTTCGGGAGCAGCGCGCCGCGGGCTTGCACTGTTCTCGATTCGGCTTGGCGAATGGTTTCCTCGGCGAGCTGAACCCGCGTGTTGCCCTCCGGCGAAAGCGCGATTTCCACAGCTCGCTTCAGGCTGAGCGGCAGAATGCTCGGACGTTCCTTGAGCGGCACCTGTGCCGTGGCCATGCCCGCGATCAGCAAGAGTGATGAGAGGATTCTAAGCATTAGTTGGTTCCTCGATGGACGGGTTGGTTTTCCACCACTGGCGCACGAAATCCCGCAGCCGCGAAAGCCACCATCCGCCGCATCAGAGCTCTGGTATCGGAAGGATCGAGAACGCCGTTCGAAATGGGTCGCAGCACACGGGACCAGTTCATGACATGGACCATGGCGCCAATGCTGAAATAGAGCCTCCAAATACGTTCGGACTCGGGCAGATCCGGCAAGGCGCGCGCGAAAGCGGCATCGAACCTGACAACGATGGGCGCGAGATGCACATGGAAAACTCGTTTAATGAATTCCTCCGGCACGCTATACATGCGGCCGATCAGCGGCTTGAAGTGTTCGAATGGCGCTTCGAGAACCGGAGCGAGGAATGCTTCGAGCACAGCTTCCAAAGGCAGAGGGCGATCGCCGGTTCGAGCTTCGATGGCATCGAGCATTTCCAGCCGCCGTTTATTCACTGGCTCGATGCGCCTGGCGATGATGGCGTCCAGCAGTGCCTCTTTGGATTGGAAATGGTAATTCACTGCCGCGAGATTTACCCCGGCCTCGTCGGTGATCGCTCGAATCGAAACGTCAAAGCCTTGCTGAGCAAACAAGCGTTCCGCAGCGTCCAGGATCCGAAGCTTGGTATCATTCATACAATCGTTTCAATCATATGTATGAATTGACCTTAAGTCAAGGACGAGGAAAGCGTTGCGGCGGCGCGGGTTGTATTTCTGGATACGCAATGCCCCGCGATCCGACTTCCACCGGGTCTTGCCATAGATACAAAAAAGATGTCGTCAAGGATCTGCCCGCCTAGATTTATTTGACCAAGGCGAAGACGGCCTACCAGGATTTCTTCACCCTCTGGAAAGACGCCGACCCCGACATCCCGATCCTTAAAGCACGCCAAGGCGGAATCCAACAAGTGCAGTGACCGAGGAATGACAAACGTTCAGGTCATTTGCCGCCCAGATAGACGTGCGCCAGCGCTGTAATGGCGAAGCTGTGACCCACTTGCTGCACTTCTCTCTACAAATTTGCTGGTGAGCAAAGACGCACGTTCTAAAGAGAGCAAAGATGGAACGGTTCAAGGACCAGTGATAATTCGTGCTGGCCTCGGCTGTTTAGCATCGTGAGGCAAATCACGGCGTGGCAGTGACGCGGTTTAAGTTGTAAGCGGAGGCAAAATTACCGGCCGGGCCGCAGAGGCGTGTGGCCGGCGACTATTGCGTGGACGGGATGCGAATGCGTTTATATCGTCTTATCGTCGAAACTTTTTTGCTTTGCGCGGCCGAACTGGCAGCCCTGCTCGGCCAAATTACCACGTTGGAGGCGCCGGCGGTGCTGGCTCTTGCGACTGGCGAAGACAGATCTTCCATAGATGGGAATTCAAATGCGTTTATATTGCCTTATCGTCGAAACTTGTTTGCTTTGCGTGGCCGGAGTGGCTACTCTGTCCGGCCAAATTACTGCGTCCGAGGCGCGCCATGCGCCGGCGGCGCTGGCACTTGCGGCTGGGGAAAACAGCTCTTCTAAGGTCGCGACCGGGGCGGAGAACGCATCCGTTATCGTTGCCAAAGGGGAATATACCGGCGACGTAGGGTGCAGGAACTGCCACAAACACGACAAGATCTGGGACAGTTTCTACAAGGACCCTCACTTCAAGAGCACCGCTTCGGGCAAGGAACCTCCGGAGCGGACCGGCTGCGAGGGATGCCATGGTCCCGGCAAGGCGCATGTGGACGCAGCCGGCGACATTACTACCGTCGTCTACGCCTTTAGCGTCATGAAGCCGGCTGAGATTATCGACCGGTGCCTCACTTGCCACGCCAAGGAGTTCAACCGCGCCAATATCAGGCGCTCGGAACACACCGAAAACGATGTCGCCTGTACCGACTGCCACTCGATTCACAGTCCGGTAACGGCCAAGAACCTGCTCGCCAAGAGCGAACCCGAGGCCTGCTACCAGTGCCACACGGACGTGCGCTCGCAGTTCAATCTGCCTTTCAAGCATCGCGTGAACGAGGGTTTCATGTCATGCACCGATTGTCACAACCCTCATGGCGGTTTCACGCCCACCTTCGCCATGGGTCAGACCAACAAGATGCTGAACCAGTCCCACGGGAACGAGCAGCCCTGCCTCAAGTGCCATGTGGACAAGCGCGGCCCGTTCGTTTTCGAACACCAGACAGGTGAGGTGGAGGGCTGCATCAGTTGCCATGTGCCGCATGGTTCCACCAACGCCAAGTTAATGACTCGACCCACGGTTACGATGCTTTGCCTGGAGTGCCACACGGGCTCCGGCGACTTCGGCGCCCGATCGAACCGCGGCGTGACATTTCCGGACCATGCGACCCACAGCATGATCGATCCGCATTATCAGCGCTGCACATCGTGTCACGTGACAATTCACGGCTCGAACGTACATTACCGGTTCTTACGGTAGCGCCCAGTACTAGAGGAGGATGAAAATGAACCCAAGAATATTCTGCCTGTCTTTCGTAATACTTTGCCTGTCTTTCAGTCTGTTGTTGCCGCCGCTCCAAGCGCAGCCCGTGGTAACGCCTTCGCCGGGTACTGGCTCCGAGCTTGGCGCCGACTGGGGCCCGTACAACGTCACCAATTCCATTGAGTCCGGCTACCGTTTCACCACGGTGGGAGGCGACGCTCACCTGTTCCGCAGCGTCGAGAACTACGGTAACGGGCTGCGGCTATTCGGCGGCAATTTCAGCGCCATTTCCAAGGATGGCCACGGCCGGTTCTTCGACTCGCTGACGCTCACCTCATCGGGACTCGGCAATGACCCCTATGGCATGGCGAACCTGCGTGTCGAGAAGAACGACCGCTACCGCTACGACCTGACTTGGCGGCGCAACGATTACTTCAATGCCTCCCTGCTCAATGGTGCGGGCGGCACTCTGAAGAATACAATGCGGACCGTGCAGGACCACGATCTCACGGTCTCGGCCACAAGGTGGGCTAAGCTGCTGCTGGGCTACACCCGGAACCACGAAACCGGCCCTGAGTACTCCGCTTACGAGACGTATATGGGCGGACTGGCGCGTAGTGTGCTGCCCATCGACAGGGACACGCGGCGGGAGTTCAACGAATACCGGTTGGGCACGGAACTGGATTTCTTGGGGTTCCGCCTTTCGGTTACGCACCGGTGGGAATACTACAAGGAGGATTCGTCGATTGTGCCCTTGATTCCGGGCCAGGAGTATCCTCTGGGTTACCTGCGAAACCAACCATTCGACGCAAGCTATCCGGAGACCTATCGGCAAGCCGCCACGGCGTACAGCCGCACCCAGCCGATGCACGGAAGGAATCGGGGATGGTTTGGGAATCTCATCCGGAACGAAAAGTACTGGGCCATCAACGCCCGCATGACATATAGCAAGGGCGACAGCACGTCTGTCTACTACGAAACCGCGTCGGGAAACACTGTCGCCAAGAATGCTGCGTGCAACAACTGCGGTTTCGGCGCTCCGGTCAACGCCTTCACGTACATGCCAGGCACCGCCCGGCGCCCCTTCACGGCGGGCGATTTCTCGTTCAGCCTATTCCCCACCAGCAAGCTGACCATCATAAACAGCACATCGGTGCAAAGCAACCGCTTCGACGGGACCGGAAATGAGCTCCGGGTGATCAGCAACGGCGCCCCACTAGTCAACAGATTCTGGACCTACCACATCGGGACGGGGAGGGTTTCCGATGCCCTGGACCTCAACTATCACATGAACAAGTGGCTGGCCCTGAACGCGGAATACCGGTACACCTCGCGGTTCATTGACAACAACTTATTCCGCACGGGCACGACCAAGAATACGAGTATCAATTCAGTTCGCAACCACTTGAATACCGGAACCCTCGGCTTCCGTTTGAAACCCCTCCATCCGCTTTCCGTCAGCGTGGATGCGACCGTCGGACGGGACAACGGCCCCGAGAATCCCGTGAGCCCCGCTCACTTCCACAACATCCGGGCTCGCGCCGATTATCGGGCGAAGAAAATGCGGTTCGGGGTCTCCTACCGGCAGATGTATAATCTGAATGCGCCTCTCTCGGTGGTTTCGGTGTCATCTGGGCAACTGCTAGCTGGGGCTGAACTCGACTATTTCGCCTCCCACTCGCGCGACTTTTCGGCCAATACCTCATTCGACGCAAACCGCTACCTGTCGTTCGATTTGAGCTACACCAAGCTGCATCTCGACACTCTTGCCAATCTGTGGGCCGAGTTGCCCGCTCCGGTCGGGCCGACAATTGTCAGCAAGCGGGGCTACATGTCCCAATACACAAGCAACCTCCACACGGTGTCGCTCATCGCCCGAACCAACTTCAAGCGGGGAACGTTCTACGCGGGCTACAACATCACCCGCGACACTGGCGACGGCCGCGAGATCCAGAACCTCGGACTGAAGAACCCGGCTGCTTCATTCACAGCCTTGGCGAACACGTTTCCAATGACCTATCAGGCCCCGCTGGCGCGGCTTTCCATCAAGATTACGCCGACGGTGCAATGGAACGGCGGATGGGAGTTTTACCGATACAACGAGAGGTTCGCGTATTTCGGCTACCAGCCCTACTATCGCGCGCATACAGGCTATACAAGCCTCTCGCTCACGTTCTGAGCTGTTCCGAGCCGACCCGGCCAGGCCGCGCGGCCTCACGCTGGAGTCTGCCTATGGGGTGAGCGCAATTCGGTCAAGGAGTGCTTTCAATGATGGCAATGCTATCATTGATCTATGGCAACCCTTACGATACGGCGTTTGGATGACGCGCTGAAGGCCCGGCTCCGCGTAAGAGCAGCCCGGCAAGGGCGCTCGATGGAGGAGGAGGCGCGTCACATCCTGAAGGCTGGACTGACCGAAGAGCCCATGCGCAGGCCGAATCTCGCCGAATCAATCCGACGCCGCATGGCTCCAGTCGGCGGCATAGAACTGTCAATTCCGCCACGTGAGCCGGTTCGTAAGCCTCCAAGACTCGCCAAATGATTGTGCTCGACACGAACACACTTTCGGAAGCTCTCAAGCCTTCGCCTTCGAAGATCGTTCTACGCTGGCTTATCGCGCAGGAGGCTTCGGCAGTGTTCATCACCACGATCACCCAAGCGAAGGTCTTTTATGGGATCGAGGTTCTCTCTGCCGGCAAGCGCAGAACGCGTCTATCAGCGGTCATCGAGAAGCTCTTTTCGGAAGACTTCCAAGGCCGGATTTTATCCTTCGACGAGGACTCCGCGCGAGTGTTTGCGAAGATCGTCACAGGCCGCGAGGCAGCCGGACGTCCGATCTCACAATTTGACGCCATGATAGCGGCAATCGCCCGTTCTCGCGGCGCAGCAGTAGCCACACGAAATACCAACGATTTCGAACATTGTGGCATTCGAGTCATCAATCCCTGGAACGAATGAAAGGGCCTCGGAATACACTCGCCGTCTAACGGCCGCGGCCGGGTGCGCTTCAATCCGGTTGTTTTTCAAGCGACAAGGAAATGATCTCTTCATCGTTGCGCGCGATGACGTGGCGGTTCGCATACGCCGGATGAGACCAGTTCACCGCGCCGAGCTCGCGACGGTTCCCCGAATTAGTGGTGGGCTTGATGAGAGCGGTCCGGCTGATTTCCTGATACCCGCGCGGGGATAACGCCGCCACGATCAACTCGCCCCGGTCATTGTTGATGAAGTACCGATTGCCGTTGCGCACGATGAATCCGGAAGCCCAGCGGGCCTTCTCCCGGGTCACCTCCAGCGTCTCCCAGACGCGCTCTCCGGTCTTCAGGTTCAGACACCGAAACTGTCCATAGCTGCAGATGCCGTAGATGTAGTCCCCGTCGATAACAGGAGTGTTAACGACCGTATGAAGGCCATCGGTGTTGATCTCGCTGCTGCTTTTTCCCTTCCATAGCATTCTGGCCTTCTCGCCCGCCAGCTCGACCAACATCGAGCCGTTGTAGAAGGAGGAAACCAGCAGCCGGCCTCCGCTGAAGACCGGCGTCGCCAGAGTCATGCCCATATGAATCTGGAACGGCTGCTGCCAGGAAACCTTCCCTGTCGCCGGATCGAGTGAGGCTAATGCTGCCGGATGCCAGATGATCAATTGCCTGAGTCCGCCCGCTTCGACGATGAGAGGTTGGGAATAGCCTTGTTCGGAATCCGACGGCAGAGCCCGCCAGAGTTCCTTGCCGGTGATCTTATCGAACGCCACGACTTTGGCATCCGGCCGGCCACCAACGATTGCGATCACGCGGCCTCCGTCGACCAGCGCTGCGTTCGCGATTCCCCAAGTCGGCATTTCGGCGCCGAAATCTTTGACGTAGTCCTTTCTCCAGATCACGTCGCCTGCCCGAACATTCAGACAGAGAAGGAGACCGCTGGCCCCGACGACATATACGCGATCGCCGTCTACTGTCGGGGTTGCGCGCGGGCCGATAGCGTAGCCTATGCCGCGGTAATCCGCGTCCCACTCGCGCGTCCAAAGAATCTTGCCTGTCTTCTCGTCGAGGCAAAGTAGCCGCTCAACACCCGCCGTTCCCACAGCCCCATTGAAGTCAGGCACGAACACGCGTCCTGCCGACACGGCTGGTCCCGCGAAACCGCCGCGTATGGGAGTGCGCCAGGCTACCGTCAACCCTTTCGTCGGAAAGCTATCGAGAATGCCCGTTTCGTTCCAGTTACCGCGCCGTCCCGCGCCGCGCCATTCAGGCCAATCCTCGGCGAGAGCCGGAGTAAGGATCCACAGTAAAACGAGCAGGTATATGCTCGCTCGTTGAACGGTTGTGCGGACGCGTAGCGGACTGACCATCGTCATGGAGCCATGTTACGACGGCGGGCAGTTTAGCGGTGAGTTCTGGCATCAGCCTCGGCCGACCAGCGGCATCTTGGTGGCCATCACGGTCATGAACTGAACATTGGCCTCCAAGGGTAAGCTCGACATATAAAGAACGGCCTCAGCGACATGGCGCACATCCATACGCGGCTCAACCATCGTTGTGCCGTTGGCTTGTGGCACGCCAGCCGTCATTCGTTCGGTCATTTCCGTGACCGCGTTACCAATGTCGATCTGGCCACAGGCGATGTCGTACTTGCGGCCGTCGAGCGATATGCATTTGGTCAGTCCGGTGATGGCGTGTTTCGTCGCGGTATAAGGCGCCGAGTTGGGCCGGGGGACGTGAGCCGAGATTGAACCGTTGTTGATGATGCGGCCGCCGCGCGGACTCTGGGACTTCATCAGCTTGATGGCTTCCTGGGCGCATAGGAATGCGCCGGTCAGGTTGACGCTGACCACTGCATTCCATTGCGCGAAGCTTAAGTCCTCCATCGGAATACCGGGGGCGCCCGTGCCGGCGTTGTTGAAGAGAACATCCAAGCGGCCAAACGCTTCCTTGATTCTGGCGAACAGGGCCTGGACGCTCTCGGGTTTACTCACGTCAGTGGGCACGGTGAGCATCGGGCTCGAAGGCGTTGCCAATGCGGCGGTCTTCTCGAGTTCCTGAGCGCGGCGGCCAGCCAGCACCAGCGTATACCCCACGGATTGCAGGGCGAGCGAGACCGCTCGACCAATGCCCGTGCCTGCGCCGGTGACGAGCGCGATCTTGCCGTTAGTTGTCATGTCCGTTTTGTCCTCATCTTCGGATTCGGCCCAGTTCGTGAACCACCATGCTACGGTACAAGCTTATGCCGCAAGTTTTTCCCAGCACCGTCAGCGTATGAGTGTGCCGCCGCACGACGCACCTGTCGGGAAGCAACCTAATACCTGGATAACATTCTGGCGCAGCGTGGTGCGCTTCCAGGCCGATAAAGTGGCTCCGTTGCTGGCGCTGCGGAACACGTTGGGTGTGGCGCTGCCGCTCGCGGCGGGTGTGGCGGCCGGTGCGGTTTCAACTGGTCTGGTGGTGGGCACGGGCGCTCTCAACGTCGCCTTTTCGGACAGCGACGAGCCGTACGCGCAGCGCGCCCGGCGGATGCTCGCGGCCAGCGTACTGGTTGGCCTGGCGGTGTTTGCGGGCTCGCTGACCGGCGCGTCTCCCGTGATTGCGGTGGCCGTCGCCGCTGCGTGGGCGTTTGCCGCCGGCATGATGGTGGCGCTCAGTACGACGGCAGCGGATCTTGGCACCATCAGCCTGGTGACGCTAGTGGTTTTTGCGGCGGCACCGCAGCCCCCGGAAAGGGCGATGTTCGCGGGTCTGCTGGCGCTTGGTGGCGGACTGCTGCAGACGCTGCTGGCGGTGATGTTCTGGCCGCTGCGCCGCTATGTTCCGGAGCGCCGTGTGCTGGGCGAACTTTTTCTGGAGCTGGCGAGAGCAGCGGCTTTACCGGTCCAGGTGATGCAGGCTCCGCCCGCGAGCATGCAAATCACACGGGCGCAACAGAAGCTGGCGGCACTCGACCGGGACCATTCGATCCCAAGCGAACGCTACCGACTGCTGCTGAGCCAGGCGGAGAGGATCCAGTTGAGCCTTCTCGCGATGGGGCGTCTGCGCTTGCGGATGGAGCGGGAGAATCCGGGGAGCGCCACGGCTGGAATCGTGCAGCGGTACTTCGAGGTCAGCGCGCACGTGTTGGGGGCGATCGGGAATGCGCTGCTGGCGGGTGAGGGGACGGGAGAGAGGAGGCAGGAGTCAGGGGTCACAGATCAGAAGAGTCCGCATGCTGCGCGCGCGGTGCAGGACGATGCCCAGGGGGCTGCCGAGTATCTGGAGGAGCTCGAGGTATTGACGGAAGCGCTGCGAGACCAGAGCACGGCGGCAGATTCCGCCGCGATGGCAGCGTGGCAGAGAGACACGCGGTTGCAGATGGATGCGCTGGCGGGGCAGTTGCGCGCGGCCCTGGATCTGGCAATTCACGCGACGCCGGCTGGTCTCGAGACGTACGAGCGGCGTGAAGCTGGCCAGCCATGGAGTCTCCGGCTGGGTGGAACGCTGGCGACATTGCGCGCGAACCTGAGCTTGAAATCGGCCGCGTGCCGGCACGCGATTCGACTGTCGGTTTGCGTGGCGATAGGCGACGCACTGGCGCGTGGTCTGGGATTGCGCCGGTCGTACTGGCTGCCGATGACCATCGCGATCGTGCTGAAGCCGGATTTCACGGCGACATTTACGCGCGGCGTGCTGCGGCTGATCGGCACGTTTGGGGGTTTGCTGATAGCCACCGCACTATTCCATGTGCTGACGCCCGGGCTTGGGCCGCAAGTAGCGCTGATCGCGATATTGATGTTCGTGATGCGGTGTTTTGGAGGCGCCAACTACGGGATCCTGGTCGCAGCGGTCACGGCGCTGGTGGTGCTCTTAATCGCGATGACTGGTATTTCGCCGAAAGAAGTGATGGCGGCGCGCGCGCTGAATACCGCGGCTGGAGGCGCGATCGCGCTGGTGGCGTATTGGCTCTGGCCCACCTGGGAGCGAACGCAGGTTGGCGAGGCGATAGCGCAAATGCTGGATGCGTACCGCGGCTACTTCCGCGCAATTAAAGAGAGCTATGTCCGTGACGACGCGCAGGTTTCAGCCCAGCTCGATCACGCTCGCGCGGCGGCCAGGCTGGCGCGTTCCAACCTGGAGGCGTCCATCGATCGATTGAGCGCGGAGCCGGGCATGACCGCGGAGAGCGTGAAGCTGCTCAGTGGAATACTGGCTAGCTCGCACCGGCTAGTGCACGGCATGATGGCCTTGGAGGCGGGGTTATTGAGCAGCCATCCCGTGCCGGCGCTAGAGCCGTTCCGCCGTTTGGCCGATGACGTGGAACTGACCCTCTATTACCTGGCGGCGGCGTTGCGCGGAGCGCCGATCCATGTCGAAGAGCTTCCCAATTTGCGCGAGGATCATAACGCGCTGGTTCATTCGGGTGACGCGCTCAACGACCGGTATGCGCTGGTGAAAGTGGAGACCGATCGCATTACCAATAGCTTGAACACGCTGAGTGGGGAAATATTGCGGTGGACCAGCGCGGGCAATGAAGCGGTGGCGCAGGGCAACCGCTGCTCGCGGCAACCCACAGGATAAGCGGCTTAGACTTGTGCGGCACGGTCCTCGGCGCGACGGTCCGGCTGCGCGAGTGTCTCGAGACGCATTGAAGTTCCAGAGCGCTTGGGGTTGAACAGGAGAGCACCGGACGGTCCGTGGCGGGAACGTCTCTGGCGGCAGAAACAGGCAGAAACAAGTGCCACTTGACACGTTTGTTAAAATGAAACTGGATTCGGCAAGCTAAGGCCGTTTACACACTGGTGCTTTCTGCCCGTCGGAGAGCATGGCTCCGGTTTTCATCCGATCCCTGGCATTGGTGGCGGTTCGCTGCCGTTATCGGCACGGATCTGACCCCGTTGGTGAGTTTTCTTATTTACGAATCGGAACCGGGCCGACTATCCTGTGCAAGGTTTCTGGTGAGAGTAAGGGCTACGGGTCCGCCAACCTGGAGTGGGAAGATCCCGGATTCGCCATCGACCAAGTTCCGGCTGGGCTCGGTCACCAATTCACCGCCGCCTCAATTTTGCGGAAGAGCAGGGAAAGCTGAAGGTGGACGATCCGGTGAAGAAATATCTGCCGGATACACCGGCCGCCTGGGACAAGGTGACCGTGTTCCATCCGCTGACGCACACCTCCGGTATCCCGAGTTTCACCAGCTTCCCGGATTATCAGGCGACCGAGGCGATTCCTTCGCCAGC
>QHXW01000117.1 GCA_003223115.1 Acidobacteriota bacterium | reverse complement strand
TGCAGATCCAGTTTTCGGACCATACGCGGTAGCCTCGTCGGTTTCGATCAGAAGGCTAGCATCTGCACGCCTCATGCCGGAAGATCCGAAATGACCAGCCCAATTCGGATAGCTGGTGATACATCCCCTTGTAGTTCACAATCAAATCGGGAATGAGTGACGAGCGCCCCGTTTCGGCTGCAAGTACCTGATAACGGAAGGGCTTGCTAGCTACTAGCGACTTTCAACATTGCTCCTGGTAAGTCCCGCTGTCATTACCGAAAACTGCGTCCCGGTTGAAAACACCAACGTTAAGTCGTTCGTGAGATCATCGTCGTTTCACACACCAATGAGCCCTGTCTTCGTTGCCTGCACCATCGATACGAACGGCGCGCCGCTTAGACGTTTGGCAATACCATCTTTGTTCTGTCTGTGCCCTTGCCTCGACTCCACCTGGCTGAGTTTTTCAGCCAAAAGCAAACCTCCTCATCCACAGCAAACCTCCTCATCCACGGGGCGGACCTCTCGGGGCCATGAACCGTCGGGCCAAGGTTCAGTTTTTTCGATTCCTGTCAATCCCTGTGATGTGAAAGGTCGGTTAACACGTGTCGGCATGGGATTAATTGGCCGATCTTCGAGTGTCCGGCCGGAATTTTCGGTAATGACGCCCTCACCCAACAGGCTTTGGCCAAAAGTGACCCACTACCAAAATCTTGGGTTTGGATCAGGTACATATTACCCAACGTTGGTAATACTGGCTGCCGCGCGTAACTCCCCACAATACAATGCCTTATCGCTCTGTTTCCGTCGCCCCGAGTAAACTCCCGCTAGGATTCTCGTTGAGCGAGATCGGCGAGCTGTTGGCGCTCAGGATGAAGCCTGGGAGACATTCGGGCGCGCTGCTGAGGCCAAGATCGCCGACATTGAGCAGAAAATCCTGACACTCGAGGCGATGAAGAAGATCTTGAGGAAGATGACCAACCGGTGTGAAGGCTGCGGCCCTCTGGCCGAGTGCCCGATCCTCGAAACTCTGGATGAGGAGGTGTCCAAATGAGCACGCGAGTTTGGAAACAAGCTGTGCTTGCGGTCCCTGGCGTCAGCGTCTCGCTGCTGCCGAAACTCATGTGTCCGCTATGCTGGCCTGCTTATGCTGGTCTCCTATCGACCCTGGGTCTTGGATGCCTGATTTCGACGGTCTATCTGTTCCCACTGACGTCGGCCCTGTTAGCGCTCGCTGTAGGCTCGCTCGCGTTCCGGGCCTCGCGTCGCCGCGGCCTCGGCCCGTTTTGGCTCGGTGTAGTAGGCGCCGTCCTCGTCCTCACCGGCAAGTTCTATTTCGAATCGGCATCGGCTGCATATTCCGGCTTGGGCCTGTTGGTCCTCGCCGCACTTTGGAACGCGTGGCCCCATCGTGCCAAGGTCCCCTTCTGCCCTGCCTGTGTTCCGGCCGAAGGCGGCTCAACGACAAAGGAAAGCAAAGGAGCAATTCAACAATGAAACATACGATTGAGATCTTCAGCGCTGGTTGCGCAACCTGCAAGGAGGCTATTGACGCAGTGAAAAAGCTCGCTGGCCCTGAACATGAAGTACGCGTTCACGACATGCATCAGCACGAAACCGCCAGCAGGGCTAAAGAGCACGGCGTTCGTAGTCTGCCGGCGGTTCTGGTCGACGGCAAGTTGGCTGGATGCTGCGCCGGCCGTGGAGTAGATGAGCACGTTTTGCGCGAAGCTCTGCGCTAGCGCCTGGCGCGGCGCATGCCGCTTCCTCATCTCATCCGATCGTTCTTGCGATCCCTTGGTATGTGTAAGTCATCGGGCGCGGTCCGGGAATGTAGGAGGCGGTCAGCTCAGGAATCTGAAACCCGGCTTGCTTGATCATTTCGTCGATCCTGCGATTCAAGTGGCAGCCGCCGCCGATGCGCTTCCAGAGTGGTGTGAGTCGATCCTGCCACACAGCGACGCCAGGGTCGGGCGCGCGGCCATGCTCTACAAAGATGAGCTTACCGCAAGCCTTCAGGACGCGCTTCATCTCCTTGAGCGCCCTCTGAGGATCCGCAATCGAACACAGCGTCCACGTCAAGACAACTGTATCGATACTTCCATCCGCCAGCGGCAGTGGCTCCTCGGCGGATTGCGAAAGGAATTCGACATCAATCGACCCTAGCCTCTTGCGCGCCATTCGCTGGAGTTCAACCGACGGATCGACGCCAAATACGCGACGGACTTCCGATGAATAGAACGCCAGGTTCAGACCAGAACCGATGCCGACCTCCAACACTTCGCCGCACGCGAGAGGAATCCACGCTGCCCGCAGGTGCCGCGTCTTCCGATTGCTCATAGCAAGATCGATGATGCGTGGCAGAACGAATTTCGCGTACAAGCCCATAAGGTCTGGTTTCCGTTTCACTCTAACGCGCCGGTTTTCGAGCGACCAGAATCCACCATCGGGACTTTCCATCCTCGTCCGGAGGGCGTTCAAGAAACGGATCACGGACTTCTACAATCTCGAACCCCGCTTTCTCCACTTCCTGCTTTGCCACTTGCGGAGCCAACTGGTGGTGTTTGATTTGCTCGTCTCGGGACTGTGTTTCGCGGCTATACCAGATACCTTCCATGAGAACGAAGGTTCCGCCCGGCTTCAGCGCGGCCAAGGTATGGCGCAACATGGCCTCATGCGCCGTCATCTCGTGATAGGCATTGACAATCAGTGCAGCGTCGAGCATATTCGACAGTAGCTTCGGATCGTCTTCCGCGCCCATGTGGTTGGGTGAAACGCTGGCCGTCGCCGGATTAATCCTGTCGTTCCTGTTGGTGCGTGAGACGCTGCCGTTCGCTCGGCTTGAAGAAACGCTTGGTAGTACCCAAACGAGTGCCCCATCATTCTGGCATGTTTTTCGGAACACCAGTTGGGGCGATCGCAGTCTCTTCGCGGTCTGCCAAGCGGGCCTGGTCAACAATCTGAATGATGGCATGGCATGGGGCCTGTTGCCCCTCTTCTTCACTGCGAATGGGTTGCCGCTGAGCCAGGTCAGCATTTTGAGCGCACTCTATCCGGCGACTTGGGGCATCACGCAATTGGGCACCGGAGCGCTCTCCGACGTGATCGGACGAAAGTCTCTAATCGCATCCGGAATGGTTCTCCAGGGCATTGCTATTTTTCTGTTCGTGCTCACGACCGGATTCTCTGCATGGTCGGTTGCCGCCGTCAGCTTGGGTGTCGGCACTGCGATGGTCTATCCTACTCTGCTCGCGGCGATCGGAGATTTGACGCATTCATCGTGGCGCGCGACAGCCGTCGGTGTTTACCGCCTGTGGCGTGATAGCGGTTATGCCTTTGGTGCAATCCTTGCGGGATGGTCGCCGATCAATTCGGCATTCGGGGAGCCATTGTTGCGGTTGGCGTGCTTACGTTGTCCTCGGGTTTTGTCGTGGCCGTCGCGATGCGCCCCAGGCGCCCCTCCGCTGTTCAATGATTGATCAAGAGGAGCGATGGGCGAGCGCAGCGTCTTTTTGTGGCCAGGTGCTTCAAATCAAAACCAAGTGAATGTTGTCGATTCATCGGACGCAGGGCCGGCCGAAATACGTCACGATCTCTTGGAATAGTGTGGAGGCGCTCATCGCGTTGGTCTCTGGATTCGTCGAAGTTGTGCCTTCAATCAAGATCCGTTCTTGGAAATTACAGGGCGTGGGTCCGGGCCTGTCACTCTTGGCGATGCGATTCCGGTCTCTCGTGGCCGCGATCGCTTGCCAACCAGCGGACGGCGTCCCACCCGTGATTGCACCTCATCGGTGGGCAATGCTTCGAGCAGGTGAGCAGGTCGTCCTTCTGGAGCTTGGGAAAGTCGCCGATCCCACAGCGCTAGAGTTTCCTTGATCGATTCACGAGATGCGGTGAGTTCGGCGATCTGGTGCTCAATGGCCTCTAGAATTTGAGCTCC
This sequence comes from Acidobacteriota bacterium, assembly GCA_003223115.1. Taxonomy (GTDB): domain Bacteria; phylum Acidobacteriota; class Terriglobia; order Bryobacterales; family Bryobacteraceae; genus QHXW01. The sequence goes on along the minus strand of QHXW01000117.1, from coordinate 15,419 downwards.
GGCCGCTCGTACATGCTTGCAAGGTGCTCCACCAGCATGGCGAACTCCAAGAAACGTTCCCAGTTGCCTGAGCGACAATCCGAACCGGAGGGCGTTTTGGACCAGCCGCACTCGCGCGATGGCGGATTCACTGTGGACGCGGTAGCCGGCGGGAGTACGTGCGGGCTTCGGCATGAGACCAATTCTCTCGTAGTACCGGATCGTATCGGCGCTCACGCTCGACCGTTTCGCAAGCTGGCCTATTTGCAGCCCCTGATGCTCCATCACGCCATTTTAGACGCGCGTAGGTCGAGATTGATTGCTGACCACAAAAAAAAGCTTGACCCTGGAATCGTTCCAAGGTTCATTATCGAAGTGTCACAAAGACAGAGAAGAGGACCCATGAATAGTTCACTCGCTACGTTTACCATCCTTTCCGTAACGGCCTTTGTTCCTCTCGCGTCCGGCCAGCACCCGCCAATGCCGCCGGGGATGTCGCATGAAGAGCACTTGAAGCAGATGAGTCAAGACGCGAAATGAAGAAACGCGGCAATGTTGCAATGGGATTTGACCAGGACAAGGTCAGTCATCATTTCCACTTAACGTCAACTGGGCGCATCATCGAAGTTGCTGTGAACCAAAACGCCGATGCAGAAACCCGCAAACAGATCCGCGATCATCTGAGAACTATTTCCCAAGAGTTCGCTGACGGTGTCTTTACCAGCCCGATTGCAACGCATGCTGAGGTACCGCCGGGTGTATCATTGATGCGCGACCGGAAAGCGGATCACGTACGCGTATGAAGAAACGCCGGCGGGGCGCGAGTTATCATCGGCACAACGACCGAACCGCGCGGACATCCGTGCATGAATTTCTCAAGTATCAGATTCGCGAGCACGCGACTGGCGATCCGCTATCGGTTCAGAAATGAACGTGCATCGAGGCTGACAGTTCCGTGCTGGCATCGTGAGGCAAAGAATCCTTTCCAGTTCTTTCGCCGGATGAGTTCGTCGAGCCGTTTTCTCTTGCCGCTGGAAAGGATTTCGAGGTCTACTCCGAGACCCAACTGAAGCGCCTGAAGTGATTTGGGGATCCACTCATGAGGCAGTCACGGTCTTCAACCTGAGTTGGAGCACGGTGGGATATCACCGTGGCGACATGGCGAGAAGGTACACGCCAACCGCCAACAGGATCGCAGAGACGACACGTCGAAAGAGTTTCTAGAAAATCCTCCGAAGCACCCGTTCCCCGACAAGAGTGCCTGTTACCACGCCAATAACGCCTGCGACAATTGCCGGCCAGGCACTAAAAATCTTCGCTGATTCCGTAATGAAGTAAACCGGCATGCGAACAGCATCTACGGCAACCCCGATCGCCGTTGCGGTTGCCACAAATGCCGGGCCCTGAACTCCCAAGCCGAGCATTGCAGCCGAGCGAATTCCTCCCTGGTTACCCACTAATCCACCAAAGGCTCCCGACAAAACGCCGGCGGCCATTGCGGTTCTTCGGTCAAACCGCATCTCATCGGCGTATCCGAGCGCCCCGATCAGGCCCGCGAACACAAGCAGGATGCCGAGCACAATCGTTAGGATCGGATTCTCGACCCAAAGGCGAATCAGCGCTCCCGCCAGCGACCCTGCTGCATTCATTAATCCGAAGCCGAGAAAAACACCCCTGTCCACGTCCGACCGTAGCCTCCAGAACCGCAATACGGTTGCAATCAGGTGCGGAATCGCGACGGCGCCCACCGCCGTTTTCATTCCATATTGAGAGGCCACAAGTGGGGTCAGCAAGCTGCCGATTCCGAAACCGGCAATGGAAGCGATTGCACCTGCCAGCGTCGCCACCACCGCAATGATGATATTGAAGATCAAGGTCGTCCTCCGTTGAACGCCTACCATGCGACAACGTACTGTTGGCTAAGGCGTCTTCTTCGGCGAAGGCTGAATCGGCGTGCCTTCCCTGATTTCGTCCGTGGCTCGGCGAACAACCATATCCCCGGCTTGCAGATTCCCAGAGACCTCGATCAGATCGCCATCCGATGTACCTTTCACGACATTGATCCATTCGGCGTGTCCGTTTTGATTGCGAATCACAAACGTCCGCTCCGTCGTCGTAACCACACTTGTCTTCGGCACCAGCAGGGATGGGCGCAATCCGCGGCTCGGCCATTTCACCGATGGATACATGCCGGGGGAAAGGGAACCATCGCGGTTGAAAACATCGAGCTCAACAGCCATGGTGCGCGTCTTCTGATCGAGAGCATGCGAGATTCTCGCGACGGTTCCGGTGTAGGTGCGTCCGGGGTAGGCGGGGACACGGAACTCGACCCGTGCGCCGGGGACGATACCACCGATATTTTCCTCCGGCACCGCGACGACGAGCCGCAGATGCGATATCTCCTGGATCACCAGCAGCACTGGGTCGCCTCCCGGACCGACGAGAGCGCCGGGATGGACCAGCCGGTCCGTGACAATTCCATCGAAAGGAGCCGTGATTCGCAGATATGCTTCGAGATTCTTCTGCGCCCGTACTGTCGCCTCGACGGCTATGCCGGCCTGGCGCTTCGATTGAACCAGCGCCTGCGCCGCCTCGACCTGCTTTTGGGCCTGAACGAGTTCATTTCCCGCGATCGCTCCTGGTGTCTCTGCGGCTTTCTTCAAACGGTCATACGTACTCTGGGCCGCAGCCATTTGCGCTTCAGCCTGCAGCCTGTCCGATTCGGCAGCCTGGACTTTCGACTCGGCCTCGGCGATTTGGGCCTTCATTTCCGGAGCCGTCAGCTCAGCGAGTAGTTGTCCTTGTTTCACGGCGTTGCCGCGATCAACCAGCACCCGATCCACGTAGCCGCGGACCTTTGCATGTATCGAAACGCTCTGAAACGGTTGGAACTCGCCGGGCAGTTCAATGGTTCGAGAGATCGGTCTCGAAACGACTGGCGCGAGTTCCGTAGTCTGTGCCGAGCCAACCGTTAGTGCGGCGATGACAAACGCCGGTAGGAAGTTTCTAGTGCGCTTCATAGTATTGGCTTTCCGGGTCCATCGGGTTTAGAGATGGCGACGAGCTGGACGCTCTCCGCTGAAGAATGGCGTAGATCGAGGGCAAGACAGTCAGGGTAGTAAAGGTCGATAAGATCAAGCCGCCGATCACCGCGCGGCCAAGAGGCGCTGATTGCGATCCGCCTTCGCCGAATCCAATAGCCATCGGCACCATGCCAAAGATCATCGCGGCAGCAGTCATCAGGACCGCCCGGAGCCGGCTGGCAGCGCCTTCCTGAGCAGCCTCCAGATTGTTCCGGCCTTCATGTCTCGCGCGCTCGGAAAATGTAACCAGCAAAATGGAGTTCGCTACCGCAATGCCGATCGCCATGATCCCACCCATGAACGACTGCGCGTTCAACGTAGTCCCCGTGATAAGTAGCATCAATAGGACGCCGCAGAGCACTACTGGAATGGTTAACACGATCGCCAAAGCCAGCCGTACAGACTGAAAATTCGCCGACAACAATAAGAAAATTACCAGTACAGCTAGAAGCAAGCCAATTCGCAAGCCTGAAAGAGTTTGCTCCAGGGGAGGGATCTCGCCGCGCAGCGTCACGCTCACACCCTTGGGCGGATCCCCCGCTGCCGACAAAGCCTGATTTAACTTCTGCGCGGCTTCTCCGAGCGTCAGGCCGTGGATATTGGCCGTCAGACTGACCACGTGCTGTCCGTTATAGCGCTCGATCAGACCGGGCATTGTGCCTAATTTGAGAGCGGCGATATCAGTGAGCCTAGTATCGGTTCGGCCATCTTGCATTACGGGTACATTGCCGACGTTTTCTGCACTCTGCATACGGTTCTGAGGCAATTGCACCTGAATTTGGAATGCGTTTCCGGAGTTCGGATCACGCCAGTAATTCGGTTGCGTGAAGCGGGAGGAGGATGTTGCCGGCACTACCGAGCGGACGACGTCGGCCATCGTGAGACCGAACTGGCCCGCGCGTTCGCGATCGATATTGATGTCGAGCGTCGGAAAGTCCGCCGCCTGCGCGAATTGCAGGTCGCGGAGAAATGCCAGCTTCGCCATTTGCGTCTGGACCTTCTGCGCGAATGTATAGTCATCCTGAAGGCTAATGCCCTGGACAGCAACCTCGATTGGGGTCGGCGACCCGAAGCTCATCACTTGGGTCACGATATCGCCCGCTTCGAAAGACACCTGGCTCTCCGGCAATTCCCTCTTGAGGCTCTCCCGCAGTTTTTCCCGAAGCGCTTCACCCCGGGGCGTGTCCGGCTTGAACGCCACCTGGATGATCGCCTCCTGAGGTCCGCTCGTGAACAGATGAATCAGATCCACCGGATAGCTGGATGGCACTACTCCGACAAAGTCGCTCGTGATCTCAACATTGTTGGAACCGACATCCCGATGAATCACATCGAGCGCACGAAGAACCACGCGTTCCGTTTCCTCAATTCGAGTTCCCGTCGGCGCTCGCAGACGAATGCGTAGCAGGGGGGCGTTCGCGTCGGGAAAGAGTTCGGTTCCCATACGGGGCAGAAGCACCCAGACAAGCCCGATCGTTACTGCGAGATACACAATGACGAGTGGCCACCGAAACCTAAGCATGCCGTTCAGATAGCTCTCGTAAAAGGACTTTATGTGTCCAAAGAGCCCCTCTCGCTCTTCACCGCGGTGGCCTTCCTTCATCAGCCAGGTGGAAAATACTGGAACCAGACTGCTCGATAAAAGATAGGACGCGACCATCGAGAACGCTACGGCCAACGAAAGCGGGACGAACAGTTGCCGTCCGACGCCCACCATGAAGAATGATGGAACGAACACAGCCAGGATGCAGAACATCGAAAGCAGACGAGCAATGGCAGTACGACTACACGCTTCCACAACTGCGCGGGCGCGGGACACGCCTGGAAGCATCTGCGTATGAATGTTCTCAATCTCCACGGTCGCTTCGTCAACGAGAACGCCGACAGCCAGAGCGAGGCCTCCGAGCGTCATGATATTGATGCTCTGACCGGTCGCCCATAGAAGCACGACGGCGGCGAGCAACGCGAAGGGGATATTCATCACGACGATGAGTGCGCTCCGCCAGTCGCGGAGAAAGATCAGAACCATCAAACCGGTCAGGGCAGCGCCCAGTAGTCCTTCGATAACCAGACCTCGAATCGAATTTGTAACGAATGGCGATTGATCGAATTCGAGTCGAACATCGACACCATCCGGAACCACCTTTTTGAAATTGGGAATCGCGGCTTTGACCGCATTGATCACCGCGAGAGTGGAAGCATCGGCGCGCTTGGTTACCGGGATGTAGACGGTTCGCTTTCCGTTGACATGGGCGTATGCGGTAACGATATCCGTCCCGTTCTCGATGGTTCCAATGTCGCGGAGATAAACGCTCGTGCCGGAGACCGGACGGATCGGCGTGCTTAGGAGTTCAGAAAGGTTACCGCCAAGCGCGGCATTCGTCCGAGCGATACGCTCCAATTTGCCGGTCCACATATTGCCGGAGGGCATGACGAGAGTCGCTTTGCTGACGGCAGCGATCGCCTCATCGGGTGAGATCTGGTATTGCTGAAGCTTGTCGGGGCTGAGCGTGATGACGATCGTCCGCTGATTTCCTCCGAATGGAGGAGGAGCGGAGACACCCGGCAGGGTTGCAAAAAGCGGTCGCACTCGGTTCAAGGCAAAATCCTGCAACTCGCCTTGGGTATGTGTCGCGCTGCTAAAAACCAACTGGCCTACGGCGACGCTGCCGTCGAACCGCGTGATGAACGGCGGGACGGTCCCCGGTGGCATGAAGGCGCGGGCGCGGTTTACATAACCGATCGTCTCCGCCATAGCCTGTGCCATGTTGGTGCCTTCATGGAAAACGAGTTTCATGAGCGCGGCGCCCTGAATACTCTTGCTCTCCACGCGATCGAGTCCCGTGATGTAAAGGAAGTGATACTCGTAGTAGTAGGTAAGGTAGCCTTCCATTTGCGCCGAGTCCATTCCGCCATAGGGTTGGGCCACGTAGATTGCGGGATCGCCGACCTGCGGGAAAATATCGACGGGCATCCGTTTCAGCGCGAGCACCGCGCAGAGCGCAACCGCTACCAAGGCGATGACAACCGTTACCGGTCGAGATAAAGCTGCTAGTACAAAACGCATTTTCCGCCTTCGTAGGAACTCATTGGCTGGCCTCCACCACGAACGGTTGAATGTCTCCCGCCGCTGTAGCAATCCCGAGCAGACCCCGCCACACGCTGAGCCGGGCCAATACATCATCGATTTCAGCCTGTGTGAGAAGCCGCTGGGCTTCTGCTACTTCGTCGATGTTCCCCAAGCCCGCTTGATAACGTGCGGTCGCCTGTTGGGACGCGGCGCGCGCGGCTGACACCTGCACGGGCGTATTGGCGGCGATGCGCCGCGCACCGTTAAGTGTTGCGACGGCCCGGTTCCACTGAGCCCGGAGATCCACGGCGATTTGCTCGGATCGAGCGGCCTGGGATCGAATCGTAGCGCTCTGCGCCGCTTCACGGGCGCGCAACGACGGCAGGTCAAGAATAGGGAAGGTTACGCTGAAGCCGAGCGCGTAGTTCTGAAAGTTTGGTGCGAGCCCGTTGAGACCACCCAAGCGATCGCCATTAGTCTCAGCGCCCGTCCCACGCGCGTAGGCGGTGCCTTGAAGATAGAACCTCGGGAAGTAGGATCGCTCCAGCGCTCGGAGTTGCGCTCGGGCCTGTTCGACTGCGGCGTTCTGCTCAACCATCACGGGGTTCGTCGCTGTATTCAGGGTTGGCGGGACCTGTTCGGGAGGCAATCGAACAAGACTACCCGTGACCACCGCAATCCGCGATGGATCGATGCCAATGAACTGCGAGAGAGTCGCGCGCGAAACCTCGATTGCTTGTTCTGCTTGGATTAATTGTGTGCGCGCAGCAGCGAACTCCGCCTCCGCGCGTGACTGGTCCGCTCCCGGCCGCAATTGGGCGTTGACCTGCGCCGTGATCGTTTTGACGACAACGTCCCCGCGATCCACACCGGCCTGGGCGGCGCGTACGGTCTCTTGAGCGGCAACCAAACTCAGATACGCATCCACAGCAGCGACCGCAACCTCGAATTGTGTTCTCTTTACAGCGGCTTCCGATTGCACCCGCGCGGCGTTTGCGACGGCGACGTTGGCGCCGCGCAAACCGAAATCGAACGGCTCCCAGGTAACGAGCCCGCCTATTGCACTGCCCCACACCGATCCAAAATTGTTGGACCCGATGACGGGACCGGACATCGATGGAATGACGCTTTGAGGCAGCAGGAGGCCGAACACGTTGTTCCGGGTCGCGCGGTTGACCTGCGCGAGCGCGTCTACCTTCGGCAGGTACGCAGTCCGGGCAAACTGGATCGCGGCACCTGCGGCATTGATCTGTTCCTGTGAAACGCGGATCGACGGATAATTCTTGAGCGAGTTTTCAACTGCCTGAGGGAGCGTGAGTGTGGCTGGAGGTGTGGTTTGTTGCGAGGGCAAAGCTCCTGCGATGACCAGCATCGCTCCGAATCTTGCCGCCCATGTCAATGTAGATCCTCGCATAATCGCCACGTGAGCTAGTCACCTTCGATGAGTTCATGAAACAGTTCCCGCACTTTGCTCTTCGATGCTGCCAAAGCCTTTTTGCCGAGTGGAGTCGCTCGATACACACGCCGAAGCGACTTGCCTTTCCGCTGCTCGGTCGACCGCAGGTACCCCTTCTTTTCCAGCCCCTGGAGGAGCGGATACAGACTCCCCGGACTGATGCGGTACCCGTGCCGTGCGAGCTCCTCGATCATGCCAAGACCAAACACGGGACCTTCAACTGCATGATGAAGAACGTGCAGCCGGATCAAGCCTGAGTACAAATCGCGGTCCGCCGCAGAAGGCTCCTGCTCTGACTTCGATTTCGACATCGGATTACGAATGATGATAGCATAAAAGCGGACAAACCATCTGTCGATGCGAACGCTTGCCGGACGGCCATGCCCCCGATCAACGCTCGTCCCGCACCCACTCAGGAACCCGATGCTCATCCCATGCTGAATTGCAGGCAGTATTCTGATTGGACTCGCGGAGTGCACAGAGCCTGGTGAGCGTATTCACCATCATTTTCCCAGTGCATCAACGCCGGATTTCATCCATGCACTCTCGGTATCAAATACCGCCGTCGAAACGCGATCGTTCGCGTTTGGACCAAGGCAATTGGAGAACCCCAATGACACCCAGATCCCAGTCGTGGCGACCGGAACCCCACAGAGCATTCTCTCCCATGTAGCCGAACATCCTTGGCTCGCCGTGTGAAGGAAGCTGCCCCGACGGACGCACGCCTAGCTGGCACAACCCGCGGGCAGTTTACTACAATATCACAACCTGGAACTTATATGCCTAAGAGAGCTCCCAAGAGAGCTTGGGTGTCAAGTGTCAAGCGTTTTCGTTTTCCAAAACTTCACATGTTGACAAATTTTGGTCCAGTTATATAAAAACGCCGGGCTCGAGCGTTTTATTAGTAGGGACTCTCAGGCACGTCGAAAGCGGCGCGAAGGCGTTGTGACACGGATTCGCGGAAAGGCGAATGCCGCGTTTGCTCATTGTGATGCGTTCTCGAAGCGCTCGAAGGCGTGCTGTGGTTTCTGCCGGTGGTCGGCGTTGATTGAAGATCGTGGCATCTTTCATTTGTTTCGCGCTTCTGCCCGTAGCGGCCAGTCACAACGGATTCTGCAACTCAATGATGAGTGTCGGGAGTCAGTCTACCGCTACCTTTTGTGCCTGAAACTCGCTCCCGAAGTTGCCGAAGACATCGTCCACGAAGCGTTCCTGCGTCTACACCAGCACCTTCAGCATAAAAAGGATCAAAATCTTCGAGCCTGGACGTTTCGGGTCGCACACAACCTGGCCGTCTCGGCGAAGCGGCGAGTGGGGGAGGTCCAGGTCGATATGGGAACTCTCATCTCGCTGGCTGATACCCGCCGGGCGGACGGCAACCCAAATCCGGAAGAGGCGGTGATCAAGCAGGAATTGCTGCTCCGCGTGAAGCAGACAGTGTTCAGGCTGCCGGAACAGCAGCAGCGGTGCTTGCATCTGCGAGCGGAAGGTCTCCGCTACCTTGAGATTTCAGAGCCCCTGGGCATGCCCATTCCAACGGTTGCCGTACACCTGCAACGCGCCATGGCGCGCGTGGTGGAGAAGTGCGGTGAATAATCGTTACTCCAAGCACGCGAGCGACGAACAACTGCTTCGCGCACTGGACGGCGAACTGTCCGCCCGGGATCTTTCCGCGGTCCAGGAACATATCGAGGCGTGCTGGTCTTACCGGGCACGCCGCGAACAGATGGAACGTGCCATTTCGCGTCTAGTCGCCTGGCGCAATGAGGAACTAGGCAGCTACCCGCCGCCTCCAACCGGAGGCCGTCAGCGGCTAGCAAGAGCGCTCGGGGAACAGACCACGCAACGGGAGAACGCTTCACTCTGGCGGTCGTTCCTGAGTTTTGCGCCGTTCCTTGGATCACAACACGGCCGACACGCAGCTGCACCTGGATGGTCGCGCGCCGCTCAAGTCCTCATCACCGCCTTGGAGCGGAACCGAGCCCAATACTTGTCCGGAGCCATCGCGATCGTGATGGTTGTACTGCTCGTGCTCTCGCCAGTAGTGAACCCGCCGGTCGTGACAGCCGCGGTTTTCTTGGAGCGTGTCCGTCTATCCCGGATCGAGGAGACTTCGCACGGCCGGAAGGCGATCCACCAGCGACTGGAGATCCGCTCGGGCAAAAGAGTGCTGCAGCGTGAAATTGTGTTGGCGAATGACCAACGCGAACATTCGGCTCCAGGGCAGGAAGCCAGTTGGATTCCTTTCAGCCTGGCCAATAGCCCGGTTTCTTGGAGCGATCCGCTTGGAGTGGATGCGTTCCGGCAGTGGCGAGACAGCCTCGTTTACAAGAACAACAACATCCACGAGGCAAACCAGTCGTTGACCCTGTTCACAAAGCCGACCGAGGACTCGCGGATCGTCGCCGCCTCCCTCACGATGCGTAGCTCGGACTGGCATCCTATCGCAAAGCGGGTCGAGTTTCGGGACCAACCGCCACTCGAAGTGCGCGAGCTTGCCTACGAAGTCCGTGAGATGCCGACGCCGACACCCAGCCTGGCTAACTCGCCAGAGCTTGGCACGAAGCCCACTCTGGAGCCCCGGTCGGCAATGCCGGTTCCGGGGCCAACAGACCAGCAGCTGGACGAGTCGGAGGTACGGCTGCGCGAAGCGTTACATTCTCTTGGGGCGGATAGGACGGACGTGTATCAGATCCGTCGGGAGAATAGCGGCCTTGACTTCCAGTCCTTCTCGCAAAGCGCGGAACAGCACAATCAGCTTGTGGCGGCACTGCGTGACATCCCGTACGTCAACGTGCAGAGCGTCAGCCCTGAGACTGCATCCGAGCGAACTGCGCATTTTCCCGATTCCGCGTCGATTCCGCCTACGGCATTCACCACTCAGCCTCCTCTGGCCAAACAGCTCTGGGAGTACTCGGGAGGAATGGATCAGGCCGACAATTATATGGCCATGGTGCGCGACGCGCATAGAGGCGCGTTTTCTGCCGCGTCTGCGCTCAGTCGGCTTGGGGAGCGCTATCCGGTAGCTGAATGGGATCGGCTGTCGCCGGATCTCCAGGATCGCATCGCTCGCATAGCTGCTGACAACGCGGTGGAGCTGAAGAGCGCTTCCGCTGGATATCTGAAGGTTCTTTCGCCGGTGCTGGATGTAATGCTGCACCGGGAAAACATCGCACCGACAACGCCGGTTGAGCCAAGTGCGAATCGGTTGCGAAACGCACGTTGCGAACCGTGGCAGCCTGTCGCGGGCGACATATCCGCCGACCTTCTCCGTTTACAGGATTCGTTCCGCCGGCTGTTCATAGAAGACCAAACGGATCGGCCGCTCACGCTTACTGTGGACGGTCTTCTGCGCGAAGCAGTGGGAGCGAAAGATTTTCTGCAACACGATTTGAGTCGCTTGTGCGCTCCGGATCAGGCTCGCCGGTGAGCAATGAGTTTCGCGGGGTTTGAGTGTGAACAATTCGTTCGGGGAAAGGGGACCGCAATGAAGAGGTCTGTTTACGAGTTATTCTTTTGTCTCACGGCATTCGCGGCTGCACCGCTCTGCGGCCAGAACGCCGAATTGTCCGGAACGATCACGGACACATCTAAGTCCGTGGTGCCCCAGGCAGCTGTGCGCATCCTCAGCCGGACGAATGGGTGGGACCGCAAGACGGAAACCAATAGCAGCGGCATTTATGGTTTTCCCTCCCTACCCCCAGGTACCTATGACTTGGAGATCAGCAAGGAAGGGTTTCAGACCTTGAACCGGACCGGCATCAAGCTGGATGTAGAGACGCACGTCCAGTTAGACTTTACTCTCAAAGTTGGCAATACATCACAAACAATCACTGTCACAGGTGACACAGACTTGGTTCAAAACACTGACGCTTCGCTCGGCAACGTGATCACGACCCAGGCGATCACCCAGTTGCCATTTTATGCCCGTGACCCGATTGGGCTGTTCTTCCTGCAGCCCGGCGTAACCAACTTCGGAGGTGGGATTTATAGCGAGATCAGCGGAGCTGTGAACGGGGGCAAGAACGATCAGGCCAACATCACGCTGGACGGTATGGATGTCAACGACCAGGACTCGAGAGCATTATACAGCGTGCTCCGCATCACATCGGACTCCGTGCAGGAGCTGCGCATGACCACATCCAACGCCAATGCCGACATGGGGCGCAGCTCCGGCGGCCAGCTTGCACTGGTGACCAAGAGCGGCACCAACGAACTCCATGGGTCGCTCTATGATTACCACCGCGGCACGGAGACGACGGCCAACAGTTTCTTCGATAACAGGGTGGGCAATCCGAAAGCGCCGCTGCTAATCGACGTGTTTGGAGCCAGCGTCGGTGGGCCGATCAAGAAGAATCGCCTATTCTACTACTTTAATTATGAGGGGCGGCGCGACCGGAGCGGCGCCTCCGTGCTTCAAACGGTTCCTTCCGCTAGGCTGCGTGAGGGCATCGTGCAGTACATCAAGACCGACGGCTCCATCGGCGAGCTCTCGCCGGACTACATCAAAGCCAGTATCGATCCCCAACACATCGGGCCCGACCCTGCGGTGTTGAAACTGTTCCAGTCTTATCCCTTTCCGAACGATAACACGCAGGGCGATGGGATGAACACCCTGGGCTACCGCTTCAGCGTCCCGCAGCACAGCAAAGAGGACACCTACATCAGCCGGTTCGATTACGTTGTGGACTCCGCTGCCAAGCACAACCTCTTCTGGCGGGGCAATCTGCAAAACGATCACTCTGGGGGCGTGCCGCAGTTTCCTGGCGATATCCCGAGCAGCGTCGGTTTGAATAACAGCAAGGGCCTTTCGGTCGGCTACAATTCCACGCTCAAGCCGAACCTGATCAGCACCTTCCGCTACGGCTTCACGCGATCCGGCATCGAGAGCACCGGCATCCAGCCCGCCGGGGCGGTCAGCTTTGTCGGGATCTCCAACCGCCATGCGCTGACGAGGGGCGATGCCCGGAGGATTCCCGTGCACCAAGTGACGGAAGACCTGGCGTGGATCCATGGCGCGCACGATGTGCGCGTCGGAGGCGTGGGGCGCTGGATCAGAAACATTGATATCCAGCCTGCGCCTTTCCACTCCGCCGATATAAGGGCCAACCGGATAAAGGGCGCGGCCATTGAACTGGAGGCAAACGTACCCGACCTGCCCAGCGACAGCGGCTCATACCGCGACATTATGGTCGACACGCTGGGGCTGATCAGCGACGCGATTGCGAATTACAGATACGACATCAACGGCAACGTTTTGCCGCTGGGCTCGCTGGCGAAGAACGTCAATGGCAACAATGAATATGAACTCTACGCCCATGACACTTGGAAAGTCACACGCGCTCTGACCGTCACTGCCGGTCTCCGCTGGTCCTTGATGCCGCCGTTTTATGAAGCGACTGGTGAACAGACCTCGATGACTTTCTCTCTCAATGACTGGTTCAACCAGCGCATGGCGCTGGCCCAACAAGGGCTTCCACAGTACGCCGTCGACAAGATCACTTTCGTCAACCAGAAAGACCCGCGCTGGAAACCCTTGTACCCTTACCACAAGAAGAACTTCGCTCCGCGTCTGTCGCTCGCCTATTCTCCTCAGGCGAGCGATGGCTGGCTGAAATGGCTGACGGGCGGGCCGGGGAAGAGTTCCATCCGCGCCGGTTGGGGGATGTTCTACGATCTGTTCGGCTCAACGGTGGCCCACCAGTTCATTGGTAACCAGCCCGGCTTCAGCACCAGCATCTTGAACGGGGTCAACACGCTCACAGCTTCCACGGCGCCGCGCTTCACGGGGATCTACGACCTGCCGAGCCAATTGATCCCGCCGCCCACCAAGGGAGGCTTTCCGCAGGTCTTGCCGGACAGCAGCTCCGGATACTATCTGATCGACGACACGCTCAAGCCCCCTTACAGCATGAACATGAATTTCTCTGTGGGGCGCGAGTTTGGGCACGGCTTCTTCGTCCAGGGATCCTATGTCGGGCGATTGTCGCGCCGCACGCTCCTGCAAAGGGACGTGGCTACGCCGACGGACCTCAAGGATCCCGTTTCCGGCATGGATTACTTTACGGCAGCCGCGCAACTGACGAAGTTGGGCTTCGCCAACACCCCCACCGCTCAGGTTCCGGCGATTCCTTTCTGGGAAAACATCTTTCCCGGCGCCACCGGAAACGGCCTAACCGCCACGCAGGCGATGTACAACGAATACAAGGGCTGGAATGGCGACGGTACGGATGCACTCTATGACATTGATGTCTACTGCTCGCCCGCTTGCAGCAAGTTCGGGCCCTTCGCTATGTTCAACCAGCAAGTGCCGGCGCTTTCGGTCCCGAGTACACTCGGGAAGGGCGCCTACCATGCCATGCAATGGACGGTCCGCAAGCGGTTCGGCGAAGGGGTGACGTTCGACTTGAACTACACGTGGTCGAAGTCGATGGACTATTCTTCGCGGCCAGAGTGGACTGGTCCATTCGGCCAGGAAATGGTGGTGAACGTGTTTTCTCCGCGGCAGATGTGGGCGGTCTCCACGTACGACGCCAGACACATGGTCAACGCGTGGTCCGTGTGGCAACTTCCAGTGGGCAAGGGCAAAAGATTCCTCAACCAAGCCAACCGGCTGGTGGACGCTTTGCTGGGCGGCTGGCAGATCTCCGGCATCTGGACGCAGAGCAGCGGGCTGCCGGTGACAGTAGGAAACGGCCGCGCCTGGCCCACCGACTACTGGGTCGCTGGCTATGCGACGCAGATCGGGCCCGTGCCAGGCGGCAACGACACTCACAACGGGGAGGGACCGAACCTGTTCGCCGACCCGGCGGGAGCCTACGCGGCTTACTCTCGCACCTTGCCGGGGCAGACCGGCCAGCGCAACGGGCTTCGCTCGGACGGCCAGTTCTCCATCGATTCGGCCCTCTCTAAGCGGTTCACCATGCCGTACAACGAACACCACACGGTTCAGGTGCGCGGGGAGGCCTTCAACACGACTAATACGGCTCGCTTCGCGTGTGTGTATCCCTCCAGGGGCAACCCGACGCAGTTCGGGAAGTACACGTGCGCGCTGAACGGCCCGCGCATCATGCAATTCGCACTGCGCTACGAGTTCTGATTTCGGACAAGGGGCGGTGCGGGCGCCGCCCCTCCCGCCGCCACGGGCCTGGTGCGCTTTCGCCCAAACACTACGGGTAGCCAGCAGTGAGCAGCATCGGAACACTATGACGGCGCAACTGGAGGAAATCCTGGAATTCTTGTGCGTGACAGCTCAGGGTAACGAACCCAAGCGAGCGCGCATAGCGCGCCAAGCTGCCTGGACAGTTCTACTAGCCTAGGCTGGGGGAAGGAAGTTACGGTCGCGGCTGCCGGGGGGGAGGCGGCGGATAGCCGCGCGGAAGATCCATTTCGCGAGGGAGACATGTGCTGAAGAAGACTGCAACGATTGAAGCTCGAGCGCAGGCCTCGCTAATCGGTGTACGCGACATTGAGTCGATCGCCGAGATGAAGCAGGTCGAAGAGCTGCAGAAAGAAGTATGGGGGTTCGCGGATCGCGACGTAATCCCATTTCACCAGTTGTTGCTTACCCAGGAAGCCGGCGGAACGTTGATTGGAGCGTTCGACGGCGGCTCGGTCGTGGCTTTCGTCTACGGCTTCCTGAGCTATCAGCGTGGACGTCAGCAAATCCACTCCCACCTGCTCGCGGTCAAGCCCGCGTACCGCAGTCTCGGTCTGGGCTACAGGCTAAAGCTATACACGAATTACAAGATCAGGCAGTCAGCGGACCTTGGTGCCGTGATGTACGGCTTTCTGGTGCGCCCCCTGCGATTTCGCGTTTTCCCTATCGAAA
>QHXW01000116.1 GCA_003223115.1 Acidobacteriota bacterium | reverse complement strand
GCCCTGGATCTCCGCCTACCGGAAGCGCTGCCTCACACCGAGACGACTGTAGTCACGCGCAAGAAGCTGCCCACGCGACGAAAACCCCGTTAGAATACTATGCTTTAGCGGGAAAACCTCGCTCCGCCCCAAGGGTGAACATCCGTTCGTACGATCAAACGATTCGATGACAAGCTCAGCCCAGCTTTGGCTCTGTTTCGGAAACCCCGACGCGTTCGTGCCGTGTTTCGTCCGCCACGCAAACACGTCTTCGGGACGGTCGGGAACGAATTCATGTTGCTGGCAACAAGTGAAGCGTCGCCATTGCGCGCCGACGACATCACGTCGTCCCCGCCGCACGAGCATTTCGAGCATCGTACGGAGTATATAGGAGCTTCCGCGGTAGCCCTCAAAGTCCCCATCCTGCAGGCGATCCGAAATGGTGCTCCCGAGAATCTCCTCGATGCCGACATAACATATGGACCCGGAAAGAGCGGCCCCTCGGCCGCGAGATTCGAATCTATAACGGCACCAAAGAGTTGTATCAGCAGGTCCTGCGCGAGCGTCTGCTCGCCATTGGTTTCCAGGAATTTGACGATGTAGAAGATATATGGAAACGCTGAATCGCCCCATACTAGTCGCCGTCCGAGGTGTTGACGGATCAGCGAACGTACTTCGTCTGGCGAGGTGTCTCTCGGGCGATTCGCGATCGGCGAGATTTCGTGAAAGGCCAGCAGGCCTAGGACGATCGTGGTTCTTGCTCTAAGCAACAGGCTGCCATCTACCCGGATGTCGCCTTCCAGAAAATCGGTCCGGCTGACAGTATCCTTTCGTAGCAGAGCGAGATTGGCTCTGACTTCCGCCAGTACCAGATCCAGCGAAACGCGCCAGTGGTTTTCGGCTATGGCATGCTTCGACACGTAGCGGGCGATGCATGAGGCAAGGACCGCCCACCCCTCCGCCATCGCCGTATAGTTCTCGGCGCGCTCGAAGGAATTCAGTAGGTAGCTTACCGCGATCAGGCTGCTCGTGATCGCGTCGTCAGCATCGGACTTCTTTCCGGGAGCCTCGCCGAAAGCAGCGCCTGCGAGAACGGCGAAGAGCTTATCCTTGTGTAGCATGCCTCGTCCATCGTCCAGATAAAGTTCGAGAAAGGCGCGCATGTCCGGAAGCTCATGCGGGACAAAGCGGCCTTGCGCGTCGACAAACGACTTGAGGAGGGAATCTCTGGCGATCACGTCGAGCTGCGCGTATTGCCGGTTCTTGCGTTCATTGTCTTCGTTGCGGTCCGTGATCTGAACGCGCACTGGGTCCTTGATCGAGCCGTTGGTGACAAGATAAGCACGGTGTATCTGCGTTTTATCAACGCCCGGATAGTCCACCGGAAGTTCGATCAATTCCTGGATCTCACCGGCGATGCTGCGCCACTCGCCAAGACCGATGTCGCCGGTCTTGGTCTGGTAGGCGTGGCACCAACCGTCCGGGCCGAGCGTGATGATGTCCTTGCCCTGTTCCATGGGGCCATGAGACGACGAGAAGAGAACGCGGTGACCCTGATGCATCAAGACCTGGCAGTAGGCCGCCTGGTAATTGCGCTCGTTGGTCTTAGTCAACCAGTTTTCGATTGCTCTCTCGATCACGCCACTCGTCCCTTTTTCGCAGCATCAGATCGCGATATCGCCGCTGAAAATCCTCGTCGTTTTCCCACTGTTGCATGAGGGGGATAACGCGTTCCGCCACGTCAGGGTGCATGACGAGACGCGCGCCCGAGGTGTCCGGCCTTCCGGACGCGTCGAAATCTATCTGAATCTTTTCAAGCATCTCGAGATACAGATCCGCTGAAAACGGCCTTCCCAGCGCATCGACTGCGTTTCCCACTCGCTCGGTCGCCTCGCTGTGCTTGCGAAATAGCAACTCGTGCAGTTCTTTGAGATGGATTTGCGCGGCGTTCTCCAGGCTCTCGACTAGGGCGGCGGGACCGCGGTCAATGATTGCGGACCTTTGAATTTCATAGGAGATCGCTTTCACCTCCGCCGGCGATTCCTCGATGTGCCATTCCACATCGCCAGAGGCGAACTGCTCACCCTCGAAATAAGGCATCGCGGCAATCTGACCGATCAATCCGTCCGCATTGATCCGCCGGCGATAGCCAATAAACGCGAGGCGCAGCAGACGCTCTTTGATCCTGGGAAAATCGGGCAGCATGCTGGTTCCGTGAATTCCGCTCATCCCATTGTCGCGAATCGCGCGGGTCCTCATGGGCGCGCGGAATTCGACTGACCAGCGCGACGGTCAACGTGTACGGCATCGAACAGGTGAGCGGACGCCCAGATGACGTCGCGACCGGAAAGGCCGCGGCGCCTTGCGCCGCTCGGCGATTCGGTTGTCAACCGAGGGGTTGTCGCAAAACGCGTCTCAGAACTGTAGGGACTCTTGTAGGGAGACTCCCGTAAAATCGGGGCGAAAGAGCTGGTCGCTCACGCCTGTGGGAAGCTACCGCTAACCCGATATGGCTGAGCAATATCGATCAACCGCTATCATCGGTGGAATCGGGCGGAACTGAGCTGATGGCCTAGGGTTTCCAGGGTTGCGCCAGTGCGCGCAAAAAGTCCAAGGCAGTGACGCCCCTGCTTTTCCGCTGTGCCAAAACACTGTTTGAGCGAAAGCAGATTCCCCGGATTGTTGTAAATATTAGGATTTCGCGAAAGACGACGGAGCCCTTGGAAGCCACTCAGCTCCCTTGGAGTAAGGTGCGCTAGGAAACGAAACGACGGTTCTGAAGCGATGTTCGCGAGCCCGAGGTTTCCCAGACAGGGTCACTAAAGCATGTGGAGGGAACACCATCGTTCACAAGAGATTCGAGCGTCGATCCAAGCCATACGGGGCCGCACCATTCGTCTTTCCAGCCCCAGCGTTGATCAAACGGCCCGCGAAAGAGATCTTCGGGAAACGAAACGTTGGCGTGACGATTCTCGACCACGATAACCCGCACTGTCCCGGCGTAGCGGCGCTCCTGAGCGAGTTTCGGTCCCAACTCTTCCATGAGCCGAACCTGGGCAGACCAGCCTCCTCATCGCATACATGCGTTTCCAAACCTCAAGTTGAAGCTCGTTGATTTCATAACGGGACAGCATGATCAGCGCGCTGAAAGTCTTGTTCGCCGCAGGCGACAGGAGAGCATCGGCGAGGAAATGTCTGTCCTTCGGAAGTTCCGATCTGTTCAA
>QHXW01000115.1 GCA_003223115.1 Acidobacteriota bacterium | reverse complement strand
CATGTCCTCCCCCTAACAGGCAATATGTCCACAGCTTGTTGTAACAGATCCCTGGGAATTTGTCCAGTATGGAAACCACACCCGGCGGAGGTACTTTGCGCCCCGTCTCGGGATTGTGGTTGGGCTCGAGTCGATCCTGGGCGTCGCTTCTCTGCTGCTGATGACCAGCGCGGTGGTGTTCGCGTAGCGTTTGGGTACCGCGGAAATTATTGCGAAAGCTCGGTGGCGCGCCCGGTCTGCGCCTTCGGGTGGTTCCGCTCGTCTCGATACTATGTCTCGGGGGGGCCGTTGCGTTGGTGATGCTTTCTAACTAATGACGATTTGCTTCAGCGCTTCGGAAGCCTGACATTCTGGTCCGGCAGCTTTTTCGTGCTGACTTTGGCCTTCGCATGTACCGCCGTGTTGGGCCTCATCGTTACACTCCGCGCGCGGACGTCCAATGTACGGCGCGACATCTATGTACATGCATTGCTCGTCTCTCTGGCGAATACGACTGTGGCTGCCTATCTGACCTATTGGGGGATTATTGGTTACAGAAGTTGGACGTAGTAGCGCAAACCAGATGAAGGCTGGCTTCCTGCCGGGAGGCGGTTCTGCTATCATCCCGGTGATGATTCTGGAGCGGGCCTCATCCCTCAAATTAGCCGAAATCGACGCTGCCATCCGTCGTGCGTCCAGGCGTCGACGAGCCAGTGTGTGCGCCGTCACCGATATCAGTCAACTGCTGCGGGACCGCAGTCTCCAGCCTCCGTGCGAAACCGTGGTGTTTGGCATTTTGCAGCCCGATCTTTATGAAAAGCTGCTGGAGGCGGACGCGCGTTTTGCCGCTTTTCTGCCTTGCCGCGTCGTGGTGTGCACCAGGATGGGCGAGACCAGCCTGCTGGCGTCTTCTCCCCTGGATTTCTGCCGGACGCTCGGCCGTCAAGATCTGGAAGATCTGGCTCTTGTCGCCGAAGGGTTCTTGCGCGAGATTCTGGAGGAGGCCGCGCGCCCGACGGTCCTCGCGGCCGGGGCGGGAAATACCGCGGAAACGTGCGCGGCTCCCATGAGTATGGGAGCAACCGAAGATCAGGTCAATATGCGAGGCGCACTGCCGCAGCGCATTGATAATCGCGGCTCTAAGGTCGAAGAACTCGCCGGAACTGGCGAGCACGACTCTCAAGGCGGCTAAAGCTACTGAAACTTGAGGCTCCGATCAGGATTTTCCTTTGCCCCCGCCTGTGCTACGCGGGGGCTTCGCTTCGAACTTTCCCCGCAGTCCCCGGCCAAGAGATGGATGTCGCCTGCCCGCCGCCTGGCCCCGCTGCTTGATTCGTTCCACAAGCCAAGTCCGCACCACTTGCGGATGGCGTCCTTTGTCCATATAAACCTTGGGCTGCACCCAATCTTCTGCCGCCCGGTTATACCTGATTCACGCGTGTGCGTCTCAGCATGTGCGCGGCCCTTTCCAGCGCCTTCTTCTCCGCCTCTTCGCGCGTGGCGCCCGTGGTTCGGGCGAGAGCTGCGCCTGGTGAAACGTTGTCCGCCTTGCAGTGATAGACGCCATCGAGAAGGTAACTTGTGAGATTCACAGGCCAGCCCCCGACCTCGACTTTGCGTTCCTGATACTCTTCGACTTTCACGATCAAGCCCCCGCCTTGGCAGCCGCCCCTTTTTCGACCGGCGCGCCTACCAGGTTCCCCCACTCTGTCCAGGATCCGTCGTAATTGGTGACTTTGTCGAAACCCAGCAGGTACTTCAGCACGAACCAGGTGTGGCTCGAGCGTTCGCCGATGCGGCAGTACGCGATCACGGGCTTCGAGCCGTCGATGCCTTCGCCGCCATAGAGCGATTTCAGCTCGTCGTAGGATTTGAAGGTGCCGTCATCGTTGCAGGCTTTGCCCCAGGGAATGTTGCGGGCTCCTGGAATATGACCGCCGCGCTGGCAGGTTTCCGGCAGTCCCGGAGGCGCCAGAATTTCGCCCGTGAATTCCTGCGGGCTGCGCACATCCACCATCCCGGTATTCTTCGCCGCCAGCGCCGCCTGCACCTGTGGCAAAAATGCGCGTAGTGCATTATCCGCGCCTGCCGCTTTGTAAGTACTTGGGGAAACCTTGGGCGCGTCCTTCGACAGTTCGCGTCCCTCAGCCAACCATTTCTTACGGCCGCCGTTCATCAGGCGTACGTCTTTGTGCCCGTAGATTTTCATTTGCCAGAGCGCCCAGGCCGCGAACCAGTTGTTGTTGTCCCCGTAGATCACAACGTTGGTGTCATTTTTGATGCCGGACGATGCCATCAACTCTTCGAATTGAGCTTTCGGAAGAATGTCCCGCCGCACGGTGTCGCAGAGTTGCGAATTCCACGCCCAACCGAGTGCGCCCGGGACGTGTCCTTCATCGTATGCTTTGGTGTCGACATCCACTTCCACGACGCGCACATTCGGATCATTGGCGTGCTGCGCAACCCAATCGGTCGAAACGAGAGTGTCCGGGTGAGCATAGTTTGCCATGGCTTCTCTATCTCCTGTGGGAAATTAATCTACCTTAAATATATCGGCCAATAGGGGATTGTCAAGCAAGTGGGGCAGAGTGGGGCAGGGACGTGGTTCTAGGGCGCCTCGGCACGCGCCCGGGCGATGCAATCGTTTATTCTGCTCGAGCTCGAGCGCGCCTACGCCAAGTCGAATTTTTCCTGGTGCATCATGGGATCGCTTTTTACCATGACGTTGCGGCCCAGAACTTCTTCCAGTTCCTGCAGATGATCGGTCTTGTTCGACTTGAGAACCTTGGCAATCTCTGGATTCACACGCAGGGTTACGTCGCCCTTATCCAGAACACCCGCCATTTTTTGTGCTTCTTCCAGAATCTCGCCGATCACCGTCTGCACGCTCTTCACGTAACCAGCGGCCTCGCAGTACGGGCAGGGTGCGCACAGCGCGCGCTCTAGGCTCTGCTTCACGCGTTTTCTGGTGATGGCTACAAGCCCGAAATCATTGAATTGCAGAATCTTATATGGAGCGCGGTCGCTGCGCATGGCATCTTCGAGAGCTTGCATCACCTTCTGACGATTTTTCCGCTCGTCCATATCGATGAAATCAACCACAATGATGCCGCCCAGATCGCGCAGCCGGATTTGCCGCACGATTTCCTTGATCGCGTCGGTATTGGTTTTGACGATGGTGTCTTCGAGGCGGTTGGACTTACCCACGTACTTGCCCGTGTTGACATCAACGGCCACCAGCGCTTCGGTTTGGTTGATGACAATGTAGCCGCCGGACTTCAACCAGACTTTCGGCCGAAGCGCCTGTTCAATCTCCTGCGTCACGCCGAATTCTTCGAAAATGGGCGTGGTGCGGGTGTAGAGTTTAACCCGGCCCACCAGAGCCGGCTGAAAGCGCTGCACGAAGCTCAACACATTCTCATAGATTTCCTCGCTGTCCACCCAAATGGTTTTGAACGCCGAGGTGAGCTGGTCGCGCATGATCCGCTGCACCACGTCGAGATCGTGATGCACTAAAGCCGGCGCGGATCTCTTTTCCGCCTTCTGACGAAGGTCCATCCACATGTTGTACAGAAACATCATGTCGGCGTGCAGCTCTTCTTCACTGCGGCCCTCGCCGGCTGTACGCACAATGTACCCCCCGGGGATTCCAGCGCGGTGCTGCTGCAGGATGCGCTTGAGCCGGAGCCGCTCGTCATCACTTGGAATCTTGCGCGAGACGCCGATGTGGTCCACCGTCGGCATATAAACCAGAAAACGGCCCGGCAAGGCGATGTGCGACGTGATGCGCGCGCCCTTCTGGCCCAGTGGCTCTTTTGCGATCTGAACGATGATTTCCTGCCCCTCGCGCAGGAGATCGGAAATCGATGGCGGCCCCGTGCGCTCCCGCCGCGCTCCTTCCACTTTCGGTTCGGACCGGGGCTCGGGCGCTCTTGCTTCGCGGACGGGTGGAGCGGTGTGGGCCTCTGGAGCAGGACCACTGCCGCCACGCATTTTACGCCGCATCCGTCGCGACATGCGATGCAGATACCGCGGTCCCTGTTCGCGCAGAGTCGCGGTCAGGCTGCTTGGAGTGCGAGCAGGATCTACGCTCGGGTCTTCAACAGAGGACTGCGCGCTGGCGCCCTCGTCACCGGCAGCCACTGAAGTTCCACTTCCACTTTCGTTAGTCGATGTCGTGTCCGAAGCAGACGAGACCGCCGTTCCCCCCTGCTGGTCCTGGTCTTCTTCATCGCGAAAACCGGCTTTCGGGCCTGGCTCGGCGTCTGCCTTGGTTTCCCACGAACGCGGCACGTCGGGTTCTGCACTCTCGTCCGCGGTGAAAGACGCGCTCGAACTTAAGGGACTGGGATGAGTAGATCTGCCGGTAATTTCGGTACCGAAGTTCTCAGATTCGCGCGGTTCCTCTTCACGTCTTTCCGGGCGATCCCAGCCAGCACCAGCGGGCTCCCGGCTTGCTAAGGTTTCGTGGCGCGATTCGGGTTCGCCGTGATCGTCGCTTTCGCCTGGCCCGGTCGTTGCCCGCGCCTGCCCTTCGTCTTCAGACGATTCGCTGGAGTGTTCTTGCCCCGCACCGCCGCCCCGTGATTCAGAACGCCGGATGCCATACTTGGCCAGCGACTCACCGGGGAGCACCGGGAACTCGCCTTCGTTATCTTCGGATGCAGCCGCCTGAGCGGGTTGGGGCTCCGGATGCGTTCGCGCCGAATAGAACTTGGACTCGGGGAGCCCGCGGCCCCGCGGACGCCGTCGTCGCGGTCTGCGCCCTTGACGGTCACGATTATCGTGGCCTTCGGCCGAGGGCGCGGGAGCAGCCTGCCCATTCGCTACCTGCGGTGACGCTGCTGGAGCCGCTGGAAGTGCCTCGGGCATGGGCGCGTCGGGTTCAGTCGTGGGCGAAGAGGAGCTTGGCGCGGATGCCTCCGGCGGCGCCGCAGCGGGCTCTAGAGCCGGTACCGCCGTTCCCTTCTCCATGCGCAGAACTTTCTCTTCCACGCTCGTGACAATCTTGTCGTACTCTTCGTTGTCTTCGAAAAAGTCTGAAACGTAAAGAAACGCGTCGCGATCGAGACCGATATCCACGAAGGCCGATTGCATGCCAGGCAGGACGCGGGTCACACGACCCTTATGGATGCTCCCCGCCAGGGAGTATTCTTTCTCGCGCTGAAAATAGATTTCGACTAACTGATCGTCTTCCAACACGGCCACTCTGGTTTCGTGGCGTGTGGCGCAAACCACTAATTCTTTCGACATTCAATTCCTCCGTTGGGGTTCCGAATCCATCTCTCGGAACCGGGAGGAACATGGACCCCCGGCGTGGGTTTCAGCTTGGCGTCAACGGTCGGCCCGCGCTCTGAACGCCAACGGCAAACCGTCTACTCGGCCAACAACAAAATCTGGAAGCTCACGCGCGCCCGGCGATGGAGTGACCTGCTCTCAACACCGTCTGGCGGCCGGGGAACCCGCTCCTCATTGCAAACGCGCTCAACTCAATGCCACGCGTTCGGGAGTTCCGCAGATCCCCAACAAATTTTTCCGGACGGCCCAGCCGTCCTCAACCTTTTCCTTTCTGATTACAACTCAACCGGTCCGGCCCTGGTCACGTGGACGGGGCCGCCAATGCTTCAATTCACGAAACGCCGCAAGCGAACGTTATTCACCAGGCCCAGCATCAGGAAAATGGACAACATGCTGGAACCGCCGGCGCTCATCAACGGCAAGGGGATCCCGGTCACCGGCATACGGCCCACGACCATCCCCACATTCACCAGAACGTGGAACAGCATTAATGCCCCCACGCCCATGCAGATATACATCCCGGCACTGTCCGGAGCTGTTTGAGCGTTTTTCACAATTTGCATCAGCAACATGAAATACAGCGCCAGCACCACAACAACACCCGCAAAACCGTGTTCCTCGGCAAATGCCGAAAAAATAAAATCGGTGTGTGGCACGGGGAGAAACCGCAATTGTGTCTGTGATCCCTTAGTCACTCCTTTGCCCCACATGCCTCCCGCGCCTACCGCGATCTTGGACTGGATCACCTGATACCCGGTACCCCGAGGATCGCGGTCGGGATCCAGAAAACTGACTAAACGGGCCTTCTGATAAGGCTGGAGGAAATGGATTCCAACCGGCACCACCAGGACTACGATGATGGCAGTCGCAATCAGATACCGCCAGTTCAAGCCCGCCAGAAATGCTCCGACTGCCAGAATCGGGAGATAAGTCAGGGCCGTTCCCAAGTCCGGCTCCTTGATGACCAACAGCATCGGAACCACAATCAGGGCTCCGACTTTCAGCACGTCTCGAGCCTCGAGAGTCTCGCTGCGCAACTCCGCCATGAAGCGAGCTACCAACAATATTATCACCAGTTTAACGAATTCCGACACCTGCAAGTGAAAGCCCGGCGCGAGTGGAATCCAGCGCGTCGAACCGAAGGCCTGCTTGCCCACCAGCAGGACCGCCGTCAGCAGCACCACCGAGAGCACGTACAACAATGTAACGTGCGTCATGAGACTGTGGTAATCGATTTGAGCCGTGATCCACATCAACAGCAGCCCGCCGGCTACCCAGATGATCTGCTTCCACCAGGCATCCTCCCAGATGGTGCCGTGAGTTGCGCTGAAAATCTGAACCACACCCAGGGCGCAAATCAGGATCGAAATGAAAACCATACCCCAGTCGATGTCACGTACGGAAAGGTAGCCGCTCATGGTTGCTCCGAGCCTCCGGACGTAGCGGCACGCGGACGGGTCGAACCGGCCACATCGGTATTACCCGGTTCCGCGGCCGAGCTTTTCCCGGATGTCGGATTTTGTGGACTAGCCGGAACAGGCGCGGCTCTTCGCGAACCGCCGCCAGCCTCGCCCGATGCGTCAACACCAGCCCCACCCGGCGCGGCGCTGCGTCCCCGCACGCCCGCACCTCCTGCTTTACTCACCAGCATCGCGCTCTTTCCCAAGCGCACCTTCTTGTCGAGATAGGACTTGATGACGTCGCGCGCCAGCGGCGCTGCGAGCTGGCCGTGCTCGCCGCCCTCGTAGAGCGCAGCTACCACCACTTCGGGATTGTGCGGCGGCCAAAAACCCACAAACCAGGCATTATCCTTGGGGGCTTTGCCGCCTTTCTTGATGAATTCGTTCGATGCCAGCTGCGCGGAGCCCGTTTTGCCGCAAATCTCATAGCCCGGAATCTTGGCGCGAAGTCCGGTTCCACTCTCGTTCACCACCCCGCACATTCCCGAAATCACTTTGTCGACATTTTCCTGATTGAGGGCCAGCACATGAGGGGGATCGGGCTTGGTGGTCTTCACCAGGTGTGGCTTATACCAGATGCCGCCCATGGCGATGCCACCGACGGCTCGAGCCAACTGGACCGGCGTCACGGTCAAAGCGCCCTGGCCGATGGCTACCGAGATGGTCTCGCCGGGATACCACTTTTGACGGAAATTGCGGATCTTCCACTCCGACGATGGCACCAGGCCGTCGGCTTCATGCGGCAAGTCAATCCCGGATTTGCGGCCAAAGCCGGCCTGTTCGGCGAAATACGCGATTTTATCGATGCCCAGCCGGTTGCCGACGTTGTAGAAGTAGACATCGCACGAATGCACGATGGCTGAATGAAGCGCCACGGTGCCGTGCCCGTGCTTGACCCAACAGTGATGATAATGGCCGTAGAACGTCGCGCCGCCTGTGCAGTGCACAGCGTACTGATCATCAATGGCTCCGCTCTCGAGGCCAGCCAGCGCCATCAACGGTTTGAACGTGGAGCCCGGCGCGAACTGGGCTTGAATCGCGCGGTTCAGCAGTGGATGGTCGGGATTATCTACAATCTGTTTCCAGTCCTCGGGCTTAATCCGCACGGAGAATTTGTTGGGATCGAATGTCGGCCTGCTGGCTATGGCCAGCACCTCGCCATTACGCGGATTGAGGGCCACAATCGCCCCTTTTCTGCCGTCTAACGCGAGCTCCGCCACCACCTGGAGATCCAGATCGATGGTGAGCTGCAGATTCTTCCCTGGAATGGCTTCCTTGATCCCGATGACCTGACGCTCCCTGCCGCGATTGTCCACCACCACCTGCCGCTGTCCATCCACTCCCATCAAGCTGTCGTTGAACTGCCGCTCGATGCCGAACTTGCCGATGACCGAGCCGGGCTCGTAGCTGGCAAATTCCGCCACATCCAGTTCCGATTCGCTGATCTCGCCCGTGTACCCTATGACATGCGCGCTAAACCCGCTCTCCGGGTAGAGACGGCGCTGGGCGTGGATTAACTCGAGTTCCGGAAAAAACTCCGGGTCTTTATGCGATTCAACGAACGCAATGTCGGAGGGTGTCAACTCCTGCTTGATGATGACGGGCTCGTACTTGGGCCGGCCCCGGTAGCGGTTCACCAGCCGGACCAGGTCGTCACGATCCAGTTGCAGACCTTCCGCGATAGGCCCCAGGTGCTCTGGCCTCATACTCTCGCGCGAAAGGATGACGCTCCAGGTGAGATGATTGTCGACAATCACGCGGCCGTCGCGGTCCAGGATCTTGCCGCGCGGCGCAATGATGGGGAGTGCCTTGATTCGGTTTCGCTCAGCTAACTCGTTGTAAATCTCTGGGTTACTAACCTGGAGGTCCCAAAAACCCGTGATCAGAAACAGAAAAACGGCAACCGTGAGGTACTGAAAAAAGGCCACCCGGCCGGCCGCGAATTTTGGATCGTCGCGGGGGCCCGGTTTGTCGGAAATACGGCCTAACTGGGTATCTGAGTCGATCGGAAGGAGCGTCACAGGGAGGCCTTGGAACCTATTTCCCTCTACTTACAGTGTATCGGAAAAAAACCCTCAAGGGAGCAGTAATCCATGTGACATGGTTTGCTCATGAAACCTGTCCTTTTTCTTCGCCACCCTGGATATTGAAACTGCATTTATGACTAATCCGAGGCCTGCCTGGTTGGGAGCCGGCCCTTATGACCTTTCCTTCAGCTTGTCTAAAAAATGAAACAGCGAAACTGCCACGATGGCATTCAGCAACGCCAGCACCAGCGTACGCTGGGTCTCGAAGGGGACCTGTTGCGCCAGCAGGCTCCGGGACAGCGCCCAGAAAATGAACTGATGAAACACGTAAAAGAAAAAACCCAGGATCAAACGAATCAACGGATGGTCCACATCCAGCCGCAAACCAACCGATGCCGCGACGTAACCGATGATCGTCTTGGTAATTCCGAACATGCCGAGCGGATTCTTCGAAAGCGAATCCTGCGCCAGCCCGACGAAAGCTCCCACGAGCAATCCGCCGACCGGGCTGCGACGCATCAGTGCGAAGTAAACCGTGACAATAAGTGGTAGCTCGAGATAGGCCAGAAACTGAAAAAACAGTGGAACATAAACCTGGAACAGGATTGCCGCCAGCGGGACGAAAAACAAGACCCATGCCTTGAAGCGCGAAATCTGTGTATCGCGCTGGGTATGCAGCAGAATGTTGTCGTCGCTGTATCTCATCGCGGCGGCGAGCCACCCGCGGTCTTAGGCTGCGACTGGGGGGCAGGGGAATGGAGCGCCGGGGGCACGCTGCGGGGTGGGTTTTGAGGCTTGGGTTTCGCTGTTGGAGTACCGCCGGTCTGGCGTGACGTGTTTGGCACCGGCGGCGCAGCTAAAGCTCCTCCAGGTTTCTGAGTAGCTGATTCCGCGGATTTTGGAGGGGCTGTAGCAGGCGCATCCTTTTGCGCGGCAGAGGATCCCGGCGGCACCACGCGGCCATCCGCGGTCACTTGCACATTGAAGTCCGGCGGCTTTGAACCAGGCGGTCCTTCACCGAATTTATGATTCTCGGCCTCGCCGATTTCTTTATAGCGCTGGTGGATACGGTCGGCATCAGTTTCGATCCGCGCTGTATTGCCCGCGCCCGCAGCACCCATCGCGGGACTTCCTCCCGCCATCACCGGGCCATCGCCTGGGCCAGGTGGAGGAACTGGCGCCACATACATCGGCCCCGCGGTCACGGTCTTGATATCCGGCACTTCCTGGTGGACGCTCTCCAGAATGATCAGTACTTCTTCCAGACCGCTCGCCAGGCCGCTCGGATCGACTGTAATCTCCTTATACGGATTCGCGGGATGCGTCGAGGTTACCTGGCCGGCCGGCATGCCTTTGGGAAAAATGCGGTCATCACCGGAAGTGTAGAACCACTCACCGCTGTCTACTTTCTCTTCGGTTTGTACGTAATCCACGCGGCAGTTCCCATGGCCCAGCCCCTTCAAAACACCGCGGACGTGGTTCTTTTGCGAAATCACGCCAGCCGCAAAACTCGGATCGGTGACCAGCAGCACCTGCGAGGCAGTTGGATATGAAGCCAGCACCTTGCCTACAATACCGTCCGGCGTAACCACGGCCATGCCCTTTTCAACCCCGGAGATGGAGCCACGGTCCACGAATACAGCACTGCCGGACGCACCGGTCGAGGTGCCGATGATGCGCGCCGCCAGCATTTTTGAAGGTGTGTGTGCGACAAAAGCCGAAAGCGCCTTGGCGCGATCCGCCGTAGCCAACTCGGTCTTGAGGAACTGGTTTTCCAGCTTGAGCCGGCCGAGTTCCGATTTGATGCGCTCGTTTTCGGCGCGCGCATCGCGAAGCAGAAAATAGTTCTGGAAAAGACCGGCCGTTCCTCCCCTCGCGCCCTCAATGCCACGCGCCAGCGGCGTTACGGCAGTTACGGCCCAAAGGCGGATCAGACGCACATCCTTGTCGTTCTTGACCTGGTATGCCAGCAGAATGAGCTGAGCAAAGATCACCAGCAGCAGGACCGTGACATTGCGATAGCGGCTGAGCAGCGTATCCATAAAACCAAGGAGCCGGGACTCAGAACCCGGAAGCGGCAGGCCAACAGCCGGAGGAGATGAAGTGCGGACGCCTGGAGTTTTTAGCCGGAAGGAAATCCGTGTCCCCCTCAATCCTGATCTGTGACTCCTGTTTTGCTGACTCCTGACGTACCGGCTCAGTCGATCGAAATCTTTCTTAACAGCCTGAAGTCGCTCAGCATTCTGCCGGTACCCAGAACGACTGATGCCAACGGATCGTCAGCGATCGACACCGGCAAACCGGTCTCCTCGCGGATCCTCTTATCCAGATTCTTGAGCAGAGCGCCGCCGCCGGTCAATACGATGCCGCGGTCGCTGATGTCGGCGGAAAGCTCGGGAGGCGTACGTTCCAAAGCTACGCGCACTGCATTCACAATTGTGGCCACACACTCGGAAAGCGCTTCCCGAATTTCGCTGTCGTCCACCGTAATCGTTTTGGGTACGCCTTCAATGAGGTTGCGCCCTTTGATCTCCATGGTTAACGGTTTATCCAGGGGATAAGCCGAACCGACCTCGATCTTGATCTGCTCGGCGGTGCGCTCGCCGATTAGCAGGTTGTACTTTCGTTTCAGGTACTGCATGATGGCGTCGTCCATTTCGTTGCCCGCCACGCGCACTGAGCGGGAATAGACGATGCCAGAAAGCGAAATGACTGCGACGTCGGTGGTGCCACCGCCGATATCCACGACCATGTTGCCCGAAGGTTCGGTGATCGGGAGTCCGGCACCGATGGCCGCCACCATGGCTTGTTCCACCAAGTGCACTTCGCTGGCCTTGGCGCGATAGGCGGAGTCCATGACCGCCCGTTTTTCCACCTGCGTAATTTCACTGGGCACGCCGATCACGATGCGCGGATGCACCAGCATCTTGCGATTGTGCGCTTTCTGAATGAAATAATTCAGCATGCGCTCGGTGACCTTGAAGTCGGCAATTACGCCGTCCTTCATGGGCTTGATCGCCACAATATTTCCGGGCGTGCGGCCCAGCATCTCTTTGGCCTCTTTGCCCACCGCTTCCACCTCGCCCGTGTTCTTATTGATGGCCACGATGGAAGGTTCGTTGACCACGATACCCTTGCCTTTCGCGAACACGAGGGTATTCGCTGTGCCCAGATCGATTGCTAAGTCCGAGGAAAACAGGCTAAAGAGAGAACGAAAGTTCATGTACGAGGTATCACTGCGAAGAAAGACCTGATCAGTCTACTGGAATGTTAGCATAATTCTTAATCGACGCACCTTTATTTCGTGTCGTTGTGAGGAATAGGAATGCGGATATGCAGTGGCGCACACGATTGCGAGGTGCGGCGCCGGCAATCGAGATACCTCGCGCTTTAATGCTCACCCGGCGCACATTCTTGGTGGCAGTGGCGGGCGCGGGCTCAGCTTGCAAGCAGCGGGCCAGAGGTTTCCCGGGCTACGTGTTCGTTGCGAATGCCGGAGAAAGGTCGGTGGCGGCTGTTGATTTGAACCGCTTCGCCGTGGCGCGCCAGATCCAGTTGGAGAGCGCGCCTGGCTCGGTATTGGCGCATCCCGCCAAGCGGCTGGTTTACGTTCTTATACCGGGCACAGCCGCTGTTCACGAGATCGGAACCAAAGCGCTGGCGGTTCGGCATAAATTAGCTCTGGGGGGCACAGCTCCAGCGATGCAATTTTCGCCCAATGGACGCTCCCTTTGGATAGCCTGCCGCCGTCCTCATGCTCTTGTAAAGCTCGCGCTTGATCCATTGGTGATTTCCGGCCGCGTCAAACTGCCTTCGGCTCCCGGGGATTTCGATCTGAGCCGGTACCGCGACATCGCCGCCGTGGTGCTGCCGGAAACCAACTCAATTGCCATTGTCGACCTCGCCGGAATGACGGTGGAACGTGTAGTGCCGGCTGGAGAACGTCCGCTCGTGGCGCGTTTTCGCTCCGATGGACGCCAGATGCTGGTGGCGAATCAAGGACAGCGTGCGCTCACCATCGTAGACGTTGCGAGCGGTGGAACGCTGGTGCGCCTGCCGTTGCCGATCGAGCCCCGGCACCTCTGCTTCAAGGCTGATGGCGGCGAACTGTTCGTGAGCGGACCCGGCATGGACGCGGTCGTCGTGGTCCGTCCTTACGAAACGGAAGTTGCCGAGACCAAGCTGGCGGGAAGAGCTCCGGGTGCGATGGCGAGTTCCCCCAAACCCGAATATCTGTTCGTGGCCAACCCGGAATCCGGAGACGTGACGGTGCTGGAGGTGGACACCCGCAACGTCATCGCCGCCATCAGCGTGGGCCAGGAGCCGTCCTTTATCACCTTCACGCCTGATAATCAGTACGCGCTGGTGCTGAACCACCGCTCGGGTGATCTGGCAGTAATCCGCATTAGCGCGATTACGCGAAACCGCAGCAAGACCGCGCCTCTGTTCACAATGATTCCTGTAGGCTCGGGACCGGTGAGCGCGGCCGTGGGGCAGATATAGAGGGCGCAGGCCGCGGCAGGCTCAGTCGCGATACATGTCGCGCATGGCCCGGTGGATCCGCTTGATTTTGCGCTTTTCTTCGAGCGCCGCTCTTTGATCCTGCTTCCTGTCGAGATGCGCGAGTTCCCGCTGCAGCTTGGTGTAGCTCGCAAGCCTGGCTTCGTCAATCCCGGCCGCGGCGACTGCGCAACCCGGCTCACCATTGTGCCGGCAGTTTCCAAAGCGGCAATCGCGCACCAGAGAGGCAATGTCCGAGAAAGCGCGATCGATACCAGCGGAAGTGGCCCACAGTTGCAGTTCACGCAGGCCCGGAGTGTCGATCAGCAGCCAGCCCTTGGGCGTAAGGATCAACTCGCGCCGCACGGTGGTATGGCGGCCCCGGCTGTCGTCGGCCCGCGCCTGTTGCGTGCCCTGGCGCTCTTCACCCAACATCCTGTTCACGAGTGTGGACTTGCCCGCGCCCGACGAGCCCACCAAAGCAGTGGTGTGCCCAGCTTCGAGATGTGCGTCGAGGCTCGAGACGCCCGAGCCTTCGAGCGCACTGATGACGGCGACCGGCGCTCCTGAGGTCAAGCGCTCAACGCTCGCGACCGCTTCATCCGGGTCCGCGCAGAGATCCGACTTATTCAGAACCACGACCGGTTTCGCACCGCTTTCCCAGGCTAACAACAGGTAGCGTTCGATGCGGCGCAGGTTAAAGTCGCCGTCCAGGCCGCTTACCACGAACAGGACATCGATATTGGCCGCGATCACCTGCTGCCGTGTAACCTCACCGGGATGCTTGCGCGAAAACGTGGTACACCGCGGAAGGATGGCGGCGATGCGCGAACCGCTCTCGAGTACTACCCAGTCGCCAATCGCGGGCCAGTCATCAGAATCGTGCCGCAGCCGGCCGCCGACGGATGCTTCGCGTTCACCAGATTCCGTCCAAAGCAGGAATCTTTCGCGATCTGCCAACGCCACGCGGGCAGGCTCGGTCTCCGGCTTGCGAAATGGCTCAAACTTATTTTCAAAGTGTGGATTCCAACCAAAGTTCTTGAGGGACATTTCCTAATCCTTTTTTCGACACTTACACACCTGACATCGGCCGCAAGGTGCGGCCGGACTGGGTCAACGAGGATTAGGCAAGGACGGTCAGCGGCAATCTCGAAGTGTAGCGGATAGGACCCATGACCGCAAGGCACCACTGGTGGGCTGGTGGGCATGGTGAGCCTTTGGTGAGCCGCATTAGTCGAGAGTTTGGAGAGGCGCCGGTCAGGCCCGCCCTTCAAGATGCTTCAAGCGCGCGTCGATCACTTCTTCCACACGGTGCAGCTCGGCGCGCCAAAGATCCCGCATGTCGTCGAAGCGGCGGTTGATCGCGTCAAACTTGGCGTCGATCCCGGCAAATTTGGAGTTAACGCCATTGCAACCAGCAGGGTGATCAGGACGGCGTTGAAAAAAATGGGCAGACCGATCGCGAGATAGGGTTGTTCGTTCGTTGTGGCCATCCGAGGCCAATGTGGTTACTCATATTGCTTGGACGGCACGAAGGGCCGGTTCGCTGTAATCAGCCGCATGTTTGAACGCCCTCGCGTCGTGGTCGTCACTGGTTCAGGAGGATCCGGTTGCGGCCGCGCCATTGCGCCATTGGCCATTCGGTTCGCCAGCGATAAGACCGCCGTTGTCGTTTCGTATATCTAACGAACCCGGCGGCCGCGAGACCGTCCGTCTCATTGAACAACGTGCCGGACAAGCTGCGTTCTTCCGTGCGGATGTCGGAGACGAGTTGCAGGCCCAGCAGTTGATTGAGTTCGCTGAATCGACGTTCGGCGGCCTTACCGTGCTGTTGAACAACGCCTCCGCACCGCATCCTAGGACCTAGGGGCGAGGGGATGGCGGGGTGGAGTCGCTCGCTCCAGACGGATCTTCTCGGAACAATTTATGTGACACGATGGGCGATCGATGTAATGCGTCGCTCTGGTGGCGGTTCGATTGTGAACATATCCTCGATTTCCGCGTTTGGCACGGGCGGGAAACGCCCGGTGGATTCCCGGGCCATGATGTCGCGAAGGCGGGCGTCACCATGTCTTGACGACAGCACGAATCATGAAAATGGACGCCAGATCGCGATATGCTAACAGAGCTGACGTTAGCGTCTCAGTGGCCATCCCCCAGAGAGGCGTGACTGGAATTTCCAGACTGTCGCTCGCGCTGGTGGGGGTACCCGGAGATCCGTTGACGATCACTCTCACCCTGGCGAAGGGAATGGAGATGTGTGCTTGTCCCCTTGCTGACAGTGCCACCTACACCCCTAGCCATTCACCCAAGCCTTTCCAACGCTCGATCATCTTATTTTCGAGGGAGCTTAGCTAGCGCCCGGCTGGATCGGATCAGTCGGGCCAAGACAATATTGGGAGTCCCTCACGCCAGATCAGCGTGTGGAGCGTGGGGTCCCGCCAAAGCTGCTGTCGACCGACGACATCGCCGAGATGGTCGACGTCTAGCCACGGACAAATCGTTGAATGGGCGTGTCGTTATGTGGTTGGTCGGAAGATCCGCCACGCTTGATTCAATGGGGAGACGGGGGCTACCGTTATGTCGCTGAATTCCCGCGCTCTCCTGAGTAAAATCACCCGCTCATTACATGGGGGACACGCATCCTAGCCGATCGGAAACGTATTACTTGGGGCGCACGATTTGATCCACCTCGCGCACGCCATACTCCGGGCCCAGCTTGCGGTAATCATCTGCGGCCCGCGCATTGCGGTCCCAGGCGATCTTGCCATCGCGAACCGTCAACTGGCAAATGAGCCGCCGGTTCCCAGTCAATTTCCCGCTACTCGCATCCGCGAATCCAAAATCTCCCGAGCGCACTTCCCAAACAGCTACATCCGCAACGGTCCCGACTGACAGGTGCCCCAGCTCCGGATGCTGGATTTCGTTCGCCGGTTTCCAGGTCGATTCGCGGATCACCTCGACCAGCGGCTCGCCCATCGCCAGAAATTTCGACATGGTGGTGGGCATGTCCATCATTCCGGCGTTCATGCTGCCGGAGTGCAAGTCAGTCGAGATCGAATCAGGATAGAAGCCCTGCTCGACAGCCGGCACCGCGTTGCGAAATACGAAACTGCCGCCGCCGTGCCCCACATCGAACTTTACCCCGCGCTTCCGGGCCTGCGCCAAATAGTCGTAGAGTTTACCTTGCTCATCCACCCACGGAACTGGAGCCCGAAAGCAATGCGTGCTGATGTCGCCGGGCCGAAGATGCTCGGTCACTAGCTGCCAGTAAGGCCGCTCGGGCAGAAAATAGCCAAAATCCACCATGACCGGAATCCCGGCCAGTTTGCCTGCCTCGACCGCGCGATCCACCGACGCCCAGTCCGGCTTCTGATAATGCGCGGACTTGACTCCGACCACAACATCCCGATGTTTTCTGGCAAGCTTCGCGATTTCCTCCGGTTGGAATTCGCTTTTCTCCTGCTCCGCCGAGTCCGTCATCATTCCGAGACCGGACACATTGATGAAGGCAAACACGCGCGTTTTGGCACGGTCGATCACGAAATGCCGGAAGGTTTCGAATGTGCGCCAGCCCGCGCTTCCGGCATCCGCCATGGTCGTGACACCTGTGCGGAAGCTAAACGCATCGGGCTGCACGCTGTCGTCTCCGCCCCATGCAGCGGGAAG
This sequence comes from Acidobacteriota bacterium, assembly GCA_003223115.1. Classification (GTDB taxonomy): domain Bacteria; phylum Acidobacteriota; class Terriglobia; order Bryobacterales; family Bryobacteraceae; genus QHXW01. Next base: position 28,510 of record QHXW01000115.1, on the reverse strand, counting down.
GTTAGTGGTGTAGAACAGGTGCACATGGATGTCGACCAGACCCGGCGTAACGTAAAGTCCGCGCACGTCGACAACCTTCTTGGCTTTGCCCGCATCGATCCCTGATGCCACCGCCGCGATCTTTCCGCCGGCAATCGCCACATCCATCTGCTGGTCGATCCCATTCTTCGGATCGATGACATGACCGCCCTGAAGCACCATGTCGTACTGCGCCCGGGCAGAGAACGAAAACACGAGAATCGCCAGGAACTTTGGAAATCGCATGGTTGGATTTTGACACAGTCACCGCGTCGGGATCATTTGCCGGGGTAGAACCCGCGCAGGAATTGTGGATCACGCCAATCCCACGCGCGCTCGATACTGACTTCGGAAGGGTTTCCGTTCCATTCATACGGCGCCCAATACCTTGCCCCACGGAAGTGGATGAGCACGCTGATCAGCACCGAGAAGTAGAACACAACGCTGAGAAGGCGATGCGGTTCGCCGAGACGCAGCCACAGAAATGCCGGGATCAGAAAAAAGATGAAGATGGGCAGCACGTCGGAAATAAGCGCGGCCCGTAACAGTGGCCAGCCGTCTACAACTGGAAATCGGACAGGGCCAGCCAGTGCAGCGCCAGAGCGGCTGCGAGATAACACCAGAGCGGCGTCATCCATTTTTTGCGAAGGAGCAGTCCGATACCGGCGAGTGAGAACAGCAGGAACGGCGAGAACACGAAAACACCGCGAGAGGGGCTGACCGCAACGCCCGCAAAGGCAGTCAGCATGGCCGGGAAATTTGACGGTGTGGGCTTCAGGAACAAGGGAAGCGTGAAATACGTCTGCAGCGGCCGGTGATACGTAACGAGGTTGTAAATCAAAAACGGCGTAGCCGTCACGATCGCAGCCAGCAGCCACTTTACAAATTGGCCCCGGTGATGAATAAGCACGTAAGTAGCTACCATCACCAGAACCACTGACTCCGTGGGCCGTATGAAATACGCAAGAACCAGCGGAGCTGCGGAGCATGCCAGAAGCACAGGCTGCTTCGGTGCCAGTGAGAGCAGATAGAGTGCGGTGCTGAGCATGAGCATGGCGGGTCCGTGCTGCCACAACGCGCGGCTGGCCGTGGACCAGGCCGAAGTGGCGAAGGCGAATAACAGCGCCAGCGCGATGGAGCCCGCAAGACCGAGATAAACACGCGCTGTGAGGAACACGAATAAAGTGGCCAGCGCCACAATGGCGGAACTGAGCGCCAATTCCACCAGCAGGTGAGACGCAAGATAATCGCGTTGCGCGAATGCGCGCCACACAGGGCCCAGACGGCCGCCCCCGAGACGATCTGCGATTGGACCCATAACACGCAGCGACCAATCCATCGCTATCATCAGCGGCAGAGTCACAAACGGAGTACCGGCTGGATACCAGTAGTAATAATGACTCCCGGCTGAACATCCGAGCGCGGGATCTGTCGGCATCACTTGATATTCTTCCGTAACACACTCCACGCCTTGATATCGTTTTTCGCGCAGCAACTCCGGGTATTCGTCCAGAGTCGTATTATATTATCTTCCGCGAGCAAACTGAGCATCACCGGCACGGTCCAGAAAGAGTCGCTGGACTGCGAAATGGGCGAGAGAACATAGACGACAAAGACAAAACCGCAAATCAGAAAGGCAATCGCCGCGTTTGCGCCAGGCCGCATCAGGGCTTCGCCGCTGAAACGTTACGCGCGGACGATCCGCTCCTTGGTTTTGTCCCAAGCCATGTACTTCCTTTTTCGGTAGGACTGCACGCCCATCTCACACGCCACCACGCCATAGTAGCCGAGCATGCAATCGCACTTGAGCGTCTCATTCGAGCGGATGGCGGCTTGCAGGTTGCGATGATGCAGCGTAATATTCTCGCCACCGGTTTTCTGATGCGTGATGGGCTGCATGTCTTTCGCAAACTCACCTTGCGGGGTGATCGTGAAGCCCGTCTTGGTGAATTCGAGCGTGGCTTTGTGGCCGCGGAGCACGTGTTCGACCGGCGTGTCGTTGGCCATTGACGAGACCAGAATGACCGTGGGACCGCCCGGGTAATCCAGCAGCATGTTGAAAGTATCGGGAATTTCCGCGGAACTGGTGCGGAACTCGTACTTGCCGCCCGCGGCCGAAACCCGCTCCGGGAACGTAAGTCCCAGAGCCTTGATGATGCGCGTGACGCGATGAATAAACAGGTCCGTAGCGATGCCGCCCGAATAGTCCCAGTAGCGGCGCCAGCTGAAAAAGCGATCGGCATCGAAGGGACGCTTGGGCGCGGGCCCGAGAAATGCGTTCCAGTCCAGATTCTCGCCTGGCCGCGCGCCGGCATCGGGCTTGTTGTCCCAGAAGTCGCCGACATAATTGCGCGAGTAATCGATCTGTGCGACCACTACGTCGCCCAGCACACCCTGCTTGACGTATTCGTGCGCCTTCTCGTAAGAATCGTCCGACATACCCTGCACGCCCACCTGCATCTTGAGGCCCTTCTGCTTCACGCGCGCGATGACTTTCTTTGACTGCTCCACCGTTTTCGTCATGGGCTTTTCACAGTAGATGTGTTTGCTCGCGGCGAGTGCGTCCATGGTCATCTGGAAGTGCCAGTGCTCGGGAGTGGCGATCAAAACGTAATCGATATCTTTGTTGTCGAGCAGCGTGTGGTACTGCTTGAAGGGTTTTCCGCCGGTGAGAGCCGCGGCCTCATCGCGCCGTTTGTCGTAAATATCGCAGACGGAAATAATCTCGACATTGTCGGATTCCTTCATGCCGTTAAGCGCTTGCATGTGCCCTGTGGCCATGCCGCCCGCGCCGATGACGCCGATGCGCAGACGCTCGTTGGCGCCAAGAATTCTTGAATACGCAGCGGCAGTCAGAAATCCGGCGGCGCCCACGAACTGCCTGCGCGAAATTGATGAGTCCATGTCTGGAGTTTTATCACAACTGGGGAACCGGAATTTCAGCCGGAGGTTTTTTCGGCCGGCAGTTCAGGTGAAGACGATTTTCGCAGGCGGAATCGCCGATTCCACTTACTCCAGCGAAACCTCGATCTGGACTTCCGCGGTTTTCTTCAATCCGTAGACTTCGCTCAGTATCCGTACTGCCAGTTCCGCGACTTCCTGCGCCTGTTCCTCGCGCAGAATTTCAAATGTATGGGAAAAGTTTTGAATCTCATCGCCGCCCAGCGTGAAACCAAAGCTCTTGAGGTGATCGATGCTTTGAGCGGACACCTTGAGCTTCTTGGGCAGGTATTCGTTCGAGATGGATTCGCAGACCACTTGAGGATTTCCCGGGCTGCCGGCGAACTGGACGTAGATATCGCCCGCCGAAACAACCAGGAAATTCCCTGGCCCGCCCTCGCGAGTGATGTCGAGCAGCCCGGACCTGATCTCCGCGGCCGAATCGGCCAGCTTCAATTACGCACCCGTGATGCCACTGAGCTTTTTGCCGGCGGTGGGAAAGTGGTCGAGACCGGCGCCCATCGCGTCGTTTGCCAGCGTGAGATACAAATCGCCCACGGTGCCTGTCATCTTGGAGTGGGTGCCCATCGCCAGATCGCCCGCATGTCCGGCGACGATGGCCGCGAGGCCGTTGTTCTTGTGCGAATTGGCCTCTGCATGCTCGTGGACAAAGAGCAGGCAGCAGTGGTCGAGCAGAGTTCCATCGCCTTCAGGTGTGGATTTCAACTTTGCGACAAAGTAGGCGAACTCCTCAATATGCCAGCGGCAAATATCGCGCATAGTGCGCTGGCCATCGGGCCCGTCGAATCCCGGAGCCTTGCCGTCAGCGTGCGTGTAATCGTGGTGCCGCGCCGCGGTGTACCCGAGCCACGGAAAGCGCGAAAGACCTTGGCACTTGGTCAGCATGTAAGAAGCCACGCGCGTCTGATTGGTAATGAGCGCGTGCGCCACTAGATCGCTCTGCAGCTTGGCAATCCGCGGCCAGTCTTTCATGTCGCCACCCTCTTCAGGCTCCTGGACGCGGCTGTACTCAGGCGGCAGCGTGGTAATCGCGCGCTCCAGATCGCGTATGGAACTGAGGTGTTCGTCGAGGCGCACCTGGTCCTTGTGGCCCAGTGATGATTGCAAGGCGGCGCTATCTTCGAGAACGGCATCGAGAATGCTGCGTTTGCGATTGATCCAACCTTCATCGCGCTTGCCGAAAATGCGGTCGAACAGCTTGTGCGGAATCATCTCCGGCGGTAGCGCACGGTCGCGTCCGGCCCAGCTCATATTGCGCTGGATACTTTCGCCGAAAGATTCCTGCGACACACCCACCTGCAGCGAACGGAACCGCGAGTCCCCGCCGATTTTCGCTGCAATCAGTTGATCGATGGACACCCCGCCGGCGCCGTGGCCCGAGAACGAAGTGCCTGTCATCAGTGCGCTCATGGAGCGGTGATGGTCGTTTCCCGGACCCGGCAGGCGTGCGGCCGGATTATCAAGCCCGGTGATGACGTGAATATCGTTGCGGTAGGGCGCCAGCGGCGCAAGGCACGGCGTCAGCTCAAAATCGCGGCCGGTGCCGGCGGGCATCCAGTAGCGTTCGGTAATGCCGTTGCCGTTGAACCATAAAACGAAGCGCGTCTCGGGACGAGCCACGGCTTGGCCGCGCTTGAGATCTGCCGCGTAAAGCGTGCCCTGCGCATTGAACATAGCGTCTAGCGGCGGCAACGCGATGGCCACCGCGGCGCGTTTCAGTAGGTGTCGCCGGGACAGTTTAATTGAGGGCATAGGCGCTCACTAGAGAAATCATAAGCTCTTTGAAGCGGAATTGCGACTGCCGGAAGCGCTCGAATGCTCCCTGAATCACGGACCGGTCGGCGCCGGTTTCATGCCTTCCCCAGCCGTAACGGAACAATTTCCGGACTATGCACTCCTGGCATTCAGGCCGGCGCGCGAGCAGGTTGCCGAGTTCTCGCGGATTCGAAAAGTTAGAATCGGCAATTCCGAGGATGCTGCCGTGCGCGTCCAAGGGCAGCAGTATGGTCGTCGGCTTGGCGTCGTCATCGTCGTGGCGTTTATGAAACATCAGCTTCAACTGATCTCGCCTGGCTCCCACGGCATCAAACTTTTCAAGGCCGAAGCCGATTGGGTCCATCAACTGATGACATCCCGCGCAGGGTTGCTGGGTGGCGTGCGCCGACATACGTTCGCGATTGGTCACCGGTTTATCCTCGGTCACCGGCGGCAAATTATTGTTCGTTCCGGGCGGCGGGTCGGGAACGCGCTGGCACAGGAACTGCTCGCGCACGAACACACCGCGTGCGGTGGGCGACGTCTCTCCGGGCTTGCTGGTAAGCGCGAGAAAGGTGGCCTCGCCGATGATTCCGGCTCGATCCGAATCCGCCGGGAAGGCCACACGCGTGAATTCGGCCGCGGGCGCCGGCAACCCGTAGAGCGAAGCCAGCTCAGAGCTGATGAAAGCGTAATCGGAGGTGAAAATTGTCGTGAAGTCGCGGTCATTCCAAACCGCGTCGTCAATCAGACGGCGCGTCTCCTCGGTCATGGATTGGGCGAGTTCTGCTGAAAACTGCGGATACTGCCGGCGGTCCTTCACCGAACTCAGCAGCCGGTCGAATCTGAGCCACTCTGCCGCAAACTCGTCGACCGATTGATGCGCGCGCGAGTCGGCCAGCATGCGGCGGGTCTGCTTGTCGATCTCGGCAGGCGTGCCCAGTTTCCCTTGAGCCGCGTCTTCGAACAATTCCGCATCGGGCATGCTGTCCCACAGAAAGTACGCCAGCCGGCTGGCAATCTCGTATTGCCGGCCCGGGCCGCCGCGCTCGGCGCGGAACAGAAAGTTGGGCGATTGCAGCATGGCTTCCACGACAATTTCGGCGCCGTCGAGAAACTTACGAGTGCGAGTGCGCCCGGCTTCGTCGGCAAAGAGCGTAGCATAGCGCTCCACTTCCGGTTGGCTCAGAGGCCGGCGAAATGCCTTCAGCCCGAATTCGCGAATGAAACGCGCACGGCACTCTGCATCGGCCGCTGTATGCGGGCGGCACGGAATCAAACCATGCGTATCGCCGCCCCGAAACGCGTTGTGCGCCAGCCTTTCAGCCGCGGCCCCGTACGCCTCTGCCAGGAGCGGCGAAATGCTTTGCGAAGAAAACTGATTCTTGAAGCCATTCACGAAATCTTCGGGCGGGAACTGGTTCGCGGGATTGGTTTCGTCGCCCAGCAGGTCATGAACGCTGTGGTTGTACTGGCTGTGCGTCAGCCGGCGCATGGTGGGGGCATCGGTGGCGCACACCGCAGCCGCGGCGCACAGAAGAGCCAATAAACCCGTGGCTTTCATCGAGCAAATCCGAGTTTTCGCAAGGTGGTGGCGGGCTCCTCACCTTCAAATTTGGTGATGGGCTCCTTCTGTCGTCCGTTTTCGATAGCGGCTCCGGCGGGTGGGTCGCCGAAGGGGAAAGTCTTCTTCAGTACCTGGAGATCGGTCGAGACGCTGGCTTTGAGTCCGCTATCACGCAGAAAATCCTGCGCGAATTGCGGCTGTGCGACGGGTACGGCAATGACTTTGGTGTCGCCCCAATCCAGCCGCGACATTCGTTTCGCCGCGTCCAGACAGTGCAGGCACTCCGGATCAAAAAAGAAGATGAAGATGCGGCCGCGCTGCGTGGAAAACGGTTTTCCATCCACTGTGATGACGGCAGGCGCCTTCACTCCGGTCTGCTTCGCTGCGATCACCCCGTAGGAAACAAGCGCAAACACCGTGACAGCCGCCAGCACGATAATGGCGCTGCGCTTTCCCTCGGCTGGGCGCGCCCAATAGCCCGCCACAAACGCCAGCAGAAGCATGATGCCGTCGCCGATGAAGAAACCCGGACCCACGGCGCGCTTGATCAACGGAAAGCAATTGCACTCTTCGCCGTGTAAGGCATTGTAATTGACGCCAATGTAAATCATGAACGCAACAAGCAGCCCGGACGCTAACCATGCGCCCCATTTGCGGAAACGCGGCACCAGCACCAGGACCGCAGCAACCGTCTCCGCGATGCCCAACACAATGGTCGCAGGCAGGCTGATACTTTCCGGCAACCTGGCCTGAGAAAGACGCACGGCGGCGCCGATGGGATCTGTGATCTTCCAGAGTCCCGAGACAATGAAGATCATCGCCGTGAGAACGGCCGCAATCCAGTTCAAAGTGGCCTTCCAACCGGGCAGCTCCAGCGAGCCTAGCGCGTCGCGCCGCTGTGCCATACTGTCGTCCATGGTGTCTATTCTAGCCCTGTTCGCGGCCGCTGCTGTGGCCCAGACCGCGGACCTGGCCGTCACCAATGCACGAATCTACACCGTCGACCCCTCGCGTCCCACCGCTTCTGCTATCGCCGTGAAAGGAGACAAGATCCTGGCCGTGGGTGATGATATGGGGCCGTATTTGGGGCCGGCCACACGGCGGATTGATGCCCGCGGCGGCACGATTATTCCCGGCTTGATCGACTCTCATGGCCACATGCTGGGCCTCGGCGAGAGCCTGGAAACTCTGGACCTGCGCGGCACTCACTCCGAGCAGGAGATCGTCGAAATCGTGCGCAAGGCTGCCAGAGAACGTAAACCAGGGGAATGGATTCGCGGCCACGCCTGGGACCAGAACAACTGGCCGGACAAACAATTTCCTACCGCGGCTTCGATATCCGCGGCTGCTCCCGAGAATCCCGTTTTCCTGACGCGAGTGGACGGGCACGCTGGGTGGGTCAACCACAAGGCTTTGGAACTCGCCGGCCTGTCTGCCACAACGCCCGATCCCCCGGGCGGAAGAATTTTACGCGATGCGTCCCGTGCGCCGACGGGCGTGCTGATCGATCGTGCCCAAAGTCTGGTCGCCCAGAAAATTCCTCCTGCGATGCCGGAACAGATCCGCGAGCGCCTGGCGCACGCCGCCCAGGAGTGCGCACGCATGGGGCTCACCTCCGTGCACGACGCAGGCGTGGGGGCGGAGACCATCGAGCAGTATCGTGTGTTAATCAAAGATCGCCGGCTTCCGGTGCGCGTCTACGCTATGGTGGGCGGCGTTAGTCCGCTGTGGCGCGAGTACTTGAGACGCGGTCCTGAGATCAGTGACCGGCTGACCGTGCGCAGCATCAAGCTGGTTGCCGATGGAGCCTTGGGTTCCCGCGGCGCCGCCCTGAAGCAGCCCTATTCCGATGATCCCCGCAACTCGGGTTTGGTGATCTTGGAGGAAAAAGATATCGAACGCGTGGCGCGCGAGGCAGTGGCCCACGGATTCCAGGTGAACACGCACGCTATAGGCGATCGTGCCAACCGCACAGTTCTCGACGCTTACGCTGCCGTACTCGGCGGCACGAATGACCGGCGTTTTCGCATCGAGCACGCGCAAGTCGTCTCACTCGAAGACATCCCGCTGTTCCAGAAATATTCCGTCATCGCTTCCCTGCAGGCCACGCATGCAACCAGCGACATGCCTTGGGCGCAAGCGCGACTCGGTCCCGAACGCGTCAAAGGCGCCTACGCATGGAGGCGATTCCTCTCCATCGGTGTGCATGTACCCAACGGCTCCGATTTTCCGGTCGAGAGTCCGAATCCGCTCTGGGGGTTTTATGCCGCCGTCACCCGCCAGGATCGAACTGGAAATCCTCCCGGCAGCTGGTTTCCCGATCAGCGCATGACGCGCGAAGAGGCGCTGCGCAGTTGGACCATTGAAGGCGCTTACGCCGCGTTCGAAGAGGACACCAAAGGCTCGCTTACTCCCGGTAAAATCGCTGACTTCGTCGTGCTTTCGGATGACATCATGCGCATGCCTGCCGCCGAAACCTGGAAAGCACGCGTGAAGATGACATTCGTCGGCGGCGAGCTCGTCTATTCCCAATGAACTTCAATATGATTCTCGGGCTCTGGGCCGCCGTGGGAACCCAGGTCCTCGTCGATGATGTTTCCCACATCCCCGCGGCGCAATGGCGATACCATTCGTTGACTTTGAAGCAGACGCCGGTCACGGTGGATTGTCAGTTCAAGGTGCTGTCTGGAAATGCCGGCGTACGCGTGGCGCTGGTGAATCGCGATGCACTCGACCAAATCCGTCAGGGCGACCGCGAGCCCATGGAATCCACGCCCTTTCGGCTTGAGGGCAGTTTCCAGCGTTTGCTGACCACTCCGGATGAATATGCCGTGGTGGTGGAAAACGGCGGGGTAGGTCCGGTTGGTTTGAAGCTTCGCGTGGCCCTGGATTTCTCGGAGCAGAGCCTTCCAAAGGCACGCTACATTTCGCCGGTGCGGCGCCGCGCCGTAATCGGTATCAGCCTGACGGCTTTTCTGGTTGTGGTGATTTATTCCGCGAGAAAGCTTCTGGTAGCGAACCGGTAATTTAAATTTACTTCTCCGGCTTTTGGCCAATCTTGGAAAGCATACGCGCGACCAGGGGCTCTGAAGCCAACTTGAAGAAGGCTTCAGCATCTTCACTCAACGATCTCGCGATTTCGGTGATCCGGGCAAAACACTCCAGCCGCTCGTCGAGGTTCATCGGCTGGTAGTAGAGCGCTTGGGCAAGCTGTTGCAGTTGCTGGACTTTGGCCTGGAAACTCTCGTGAATCTGCGGCCCGTTGTCCTCTAGAAACCGGTGCGCCACCGATTCTGCGCGGCGAAGCTCCCCATCGCTCCAGTTGGCATAGTCGTTGCCCGTCAGATTCATTTCCCAGCCTGGCCTCGAACGGAAGTGAGAAACATCACGTTCCCTATTTCCTATAGTAGCGGCCTTGTCAACCCATCGAAAGATAGCGTTTCAAAAGAGTTGCAGACCTTATGAAGCGTCTTGGGGACCCTTTAAATTGCGTTCGAACCAGCCGGGGGAAGGTTTCGTTACGAAGCCGGCCTCCCAACGAGAGCCAGAAACTCGTCGCGCGTGGTTTTGCGATCGCGGAATGCGCCCAACATCGCGCTGGTGACTGCGCCCGAATGCTGCTTTTCAACCCCGCGCATCATCATGCAGAAATGCCGCGCCTCGCAAATCACACCAACGCCGATGGGGTCGATGATGGCCTGAATGCTCTGGGCGACCTCCTGCGTTAAACGCTCCTGGATCTGCAGCCGCCGTGCGAACATGTCCACGATGCGCGGGATCTTGCTGAGCCCGATCACGCGGCGCTTGGGAATATAAGCCACGTGGATCTTCCCGAAAAACGGCAGCAGATGGTGCTCGCACATGCTGAAAAACTCGATGTCTTTGACGATCACCATTTCGTCATACTTCACTTCGAATAGAGCACCGTTCACTACCTGCCGCGCGTCCCGGCCGTAGCCGCTGGTCAGGAAACGCAGGGCCTTCTCCACGCGTTCCGGTGTGCGGCTCAAGCCTTCACGATCCGGATCTTCCACGAGCTGTTCCAGAATTTTGTGGATGAGGGGGGCAAACGAGGATTCCTCAGGCCGGATGGCCGGCATTCTTACAACGCGCTTACTTCTGGCCATGTGCCTCCCCTATTTCAAAGATGTTGCGAGCGGTCTCTACGATGCGAACCCTTTCCAGCACGGGCCATTCACCTGGGAAAACTGATCTCCAGGCTTGCGTCAGCCGCCGATAAATCTCTATCGCCAGATTCTCGGTAGTGGGCACCTTCGCTTGAAACTCCGCGACGTCGGCATTCAGGCTCTTTTGATCGAGAGGACCGACCACGTGCTCCCTCACCAGCCGCTCGAGCAATCGAAGGTCCACGGCGCGACCGGTCATGTCGTCCACCGGCCCGCGTGCGGTCACTTCGATTTCGTAGTTATGCCCGTGCCCGTAAGGGTTGTTGCACTTGCCGTAGAGTTCCCGGTTCGCATCCGCGGAAAGCTCCGCCGCATGCAGCCGGTGCGATGCCGAAAAGCGAAATTTCCGGGTGATCCGGATCATGCTGATTCTCCGAAGTAATCGACGTAAAGATCGGATGTCTCATAAACCCGCACGCCGTGGAGTCTGACTCCGTTTCCGGCAAGGTGGGGCTTCAGCCTGCCCCAGACGTCGATCGCGATGTTTTCAGGCGTCGGCACCACATGGTCGAACGGCGGCACTTCGAAGTTCAAGAAGCGATGATCATATTTTTCGACCACCTCATCCTGAACCAACTCTTTGAGCTTCTTCAGATCGAGCACCATGCCCGTAACCGGGTCCGGCTCGCCTTCGAGCGTCACCTCCAGCACGTAATTGTGGCCATGGCCGTGCGGATTGGCGGCTGCGCCGAACAATTCTTCGTTTTCACGATCGGACAGACGCGGATTCCGGCAGGCGTGGGAAGCCGAGAATTCGACGCGCTTGGTGATGAACATCTACCCTGTCTGATGCCCTGAGGCGCGGCAAGTTACAATAAAATTACGATTTAACTACCTATGCAGACTTCAAGAACCGACCGGGCCTTACAAATCGCAATTGGCGTATTATTGGCCACCTTTGTCTACGTGATCTTTTTTTCGATTCACGAAAGGTTGGTAGCGGTAGGCGACTCCGCGCCCAGCTTCAGTATAGCCGCTGATAACGGCAGAATGATCTCACTCAAGGATTTCGGAGGCAAGTTGCTGGTGCTGAACTTCTGGGCCACCTGGTGCCCGCCTTGCGTTGACGAGATCCCTTCGCTTGACCAGTTTCAGCGGGAGCTCGCCAGCTCTGGCGTCGTGGTTCTGGGCGTCAGCGTGGATAAGGACGAAAAAGCGTATCGTCAGTTCCTGTCGCGGGCCAAGGTCTCGTTTCTGACCGCGCGCGACCCGGACAATAAAATTAACGCCGACTACGGTACCTTCCGGTATCCTGAAACCTACATCATCAACAGCAGCGGTAAAGTCGTCATGAAGATCGTCAGTAATACGGATTGGGCTGATCAACGAATGGTCACCTATGTCCGTTCGCTGTTGTCACCCTCCAGTTGAGCGAGAATGCTTCCCGCCGAAGCCAAGAAGAAGCTGATCACGCTCATGGGCCAGCGCGGATATTTGGATCTTTCCGAAGATCTGTCGTTATACGAGTACGACGGCAGCATCGATAAAGCCCGTCCCGACATTGTCGTTTTCCCCCGCTCTACGGAGGACGTCGTCCGGATCGCAAAGATCAGCAGGCAGTACGGCGTGCCTATCGTGGGGCGCGGAGCCGGCACCGGGCTAAGCGGCGGATCCATACCGCGCGCCGGCGGCATCACCATCGCATTCGCTCGCATGAATCGCATCCTCGAAATCGATCTCGAAAACGAGCGCGCCGTGCTGCAGCCGGGCGTCGTGAACCTGGATATCACACTCGCAGTCGAGCCGCGCGGCTATTTCTACGCGCCCGATCCTTCCAGCCAGCGTGCCTGCACCATTGGCGGAAATGTTTCTGAAAATGCCGGCGGGCCGCACACTCTGGCCTACGGTGTGACCACCAATCATGTGCTGGGACTGGAAGTGGTTCTGCCGGATGGTTCGGTATTCATGACGGGCGGCAAAGAAGTGGACCTGGCCGGCTACGATCTCACCGGGCTGCTGACCGGCTCGGAAGGCACCATGGCGCTGGTCACGAAGGTCATCGTTCGCCTGATGCGCAAGCCGGAGGCGGTCAAGACGCTGCTCGCCATTTACGATTCCACCGAGGATGCCGGCGAAACCGTGGCCGAAATTACCGCGCGCGCCATCACTCCAGTGGCCATCGAGATGCTGGATGGCGTGATGCTGCGCATGGTCGAGGAAGCCACGCACGCCGGTTATCCGATGGACGCCGCGGCGGTCTTGTTGATCGAGCTCGAGGGGCTGGGCGAAGCGGTTGAACAACAGGCCCAGCAGATCCAGAACGTGGCGATCGGCTGCCGCGCCCGTGAGGTACGCGTAGCGAAATCCACCGAAGAACGTGATTTGTTGTGGAAGGGCCGCAAGAACGCTTTCGGCGCCGTCGGCCGGGCCAGCCCCAGCTACTACGTGCAAGACGGCGTGGTGCCGCGCACCCAGATCGCTCCCACCCTGCGCTTCATCGGCGAAGTCGGGAAAAAATACGAGCTCACCATCAGCAATATTTTTCATGCCGGCGACGGCAATCTGCATCCCATCATTCTGTTTGATCCGCGTAAGCCGGGCGACCTGGAAAAAACCAAAGCCGCGGGCGAAGAAATTCTGACCCGTTGCATTTCAGTGGGTGGGTCGATCACCGGAGAACACGGCGTAGGCATGGAAAAAAACGAAATGATGGATCGCCTCTTTTCTTCCAACACGCTCGATATGATGCGCAATTTCAAGCGCCTGTTCGATCCCGATAACCGCCTCAACCCGGGTAAAGTGCTGCCCACCGGCAAAGGCTGCATGGAAATCCGTCAGCCCGCGCTCGCCGCGCACAGCCCGGTGTACTAACCTCACAGGCTAACCATGCTCACGCGACGCAGCTTGCTTCTTTCGGCGCCTGCCCCTCTGTTGGCAGGACGCGCAAAGCTCGGCCCCAAACGGCGCGTCGACCGCGCTCTGCGTGGTGAAGATGTCGACCGCATCCCGTTTACTTTCTGGCATCATTTCGGTCTCGAGAAATCCCCTGCGATACGGCATGCACAGGCCACGCTCGATTTTCACCGGAAATTCCGCACCGACCTAGTGAAGGTCATGAGCGATTACCCTTATCCGAAGCCGCCGAGCAAATGGCCTGAGCTGCGCGTCGAGGACAACCCTTTTCCTGAACAGATTCAGGCGCTCGAGATCATTCGCGACGGCCTGGCGGGCAACGCCTACTTCCTCGAAACGGTTTTTAACCCATGGAACGTTGCCGAAAAACTCTCATCCAAGGAGGGAGTCCTTCGCCTGAAGGCGGAGAACCCTCAAGCCTTGCTCGAGGCGCTCGAGGTCATTGCCGAATCGGAAGCCAGACACGCCAAGAAAGCCGTGGCCACAGGTGCGGCGGGAATCTTCCTGGCAATCGCCAACGCGCAGGATGGCATTCTCAGTGAAGCCGATTACGCCAAGTTCAGCGAGCCCTTTGACCGGATGATCCTTCAGGCCGTGAATACCGCGCCGCTCAACACCCTGCACCTGCATGGCGACAAAGTTTATTTGCAGCGCTTTTTCAAAGGCTGGCCCGCCGCAGCCATCAATTACTCAGCCATTCGACTGGCGTCGGCATCACTGAAGTCCGCCGGCAATACTCCGAACTGCTTCTGGCGGGACTTGATGAAGTGAATTTCCGCAAGCTCTCCCCAGACGACCTCCGGAACCAGTGGCACACCGCGGTCGAACAGGCAGGCAAGCGGCTGATCCTTGCGCCCGGCTGCTCCATTCCGAATGACACCGCTGACCTAGAAATGCAGCGCTTGCTGAAAGTGATCGGCGCCTAGCGGCGGCAGCATCAAGTGGGCTAGGCATTCCTGCCTGGTGTTTCTTTTCGGACAGGCGCCGTAGTCGAAGATCCGCGACTTTCCCGGAACCCGCGTGGTGTCCGGGCTTCCGGCTGCCGTGCGCGACAACCAAACGCCTGGTATTCCGCGCGGCTGTTGTGAGCCGCCCCTGAAATTGAGAAAATGTTTGCTAACCGTCTTTATGCCTATCTACGAGTACAAATGTGAGGATTGCGGGACCAGGTTTGAGAAACTGGTGCGCCGCACCTCTGAGACCGCCGGCCTGAACTGCCCGTCTTGCGGGCACCATCACTTGAAGCAGGAGTTATCCACCTTTTCCGCGCACGCCTCGAACTCGACCGCGCGAGCTAGCGAGGGTTCCCTGTGTCCCGGCGGAATGTGCAGCAACCCTGACTTCTGCGGCCGCAACTGACGTCCTCTAGTCTGCCGGCTAAGGATCTGCAATGGCGACGCCCTCTCGCAATGTCAATTTGAAGATTACCGGACCGGTAGGCGATGCCTACCGTGAGATCCTGAGCACCGACGCGCTCCAGTTTCTAGGCCAATTGGCCCAAAGGTTTGAAGAACGGCGGCAGCAGTTGCTCGATCGGCGGCGCACTCGGCAGCAGGAATTGGATGCCGGAAAGCTTCCGGACTTTCTCCCCGGCACTGCAGCCATCCGTCTGGCCAATTGGACCGTCGCCCCCATTCCGAAGGACCTCGAGGACCGGCGCGTCGAAATCACCGGACCCGTCGACCGGAAAATGATCATCAACGCACTCAACTCCGGCGCGAGTGTGTTCATGGCAGATTTCGAGGACTCGAACTCGCCCACCTGGCAGAACAACATCGAAGGGCAAATCAACCTTCGGGACGCCACCAACGGCACCATCAGTTTCACCAGCCCAGAAGGCAAACCCTATCGCTTGAATGAACGCGTCGCAACACTGTTAGTCCGGCCTCGCGGATGGCATCTGGTCGAAAAACACCTATTGGTTGACGGCACGCCGATCTCGGCGTCTCTGTTTGACTTCGGTCTCTACTTGTTTCACAATGCCGCGCGCCTGATCGCCAAGGGTACCGGACCGTATTTCTATCTGCCCAAGATGGAAAGCCACCTCGAAGCACGGCTCTGGAACGACGTATTCCGGTTCGCCCAGGATTACATTGGCATCCCGCGTGGCTCGATCCGTGCCACCGTACTCATCGAGACCATCCTCGCGGCCTTCGAGATGGATGAGATCCTCTGCGAGCTGCGAGAGCACTCCTCCGGTTTGAACTGCGGCCGTTGGGATTACATTTTCAGCTTCATCAAGAAATTCCGGAACCATCCGGACTTTCTGCTTCCCGATCGCGCCCAGGTCACCATGGATCGCGATTTTCTCAAAGCTTACGTCGACCTGTTGATTCAAACCTGTCATCGCCGGGGCATTCACGCCATGGGCGGCATGGCGGCGCAGATTCCCATCAAGAATGATCCGGAATCGAACGAGCGTGCTCTCGAAAAAGTCCGTCAGGACAAGCTGCGTGAAGTCCGCGCCGGCCACGATGGGACGTGGGTGGCGCACCCGGGCCTGGTGCCGGTGGCCAAAGAAATCTTCGACCGTTATATGCCGCAACCCAATCAGATTTCCGCAAAGCGTGAGAATGTCCGCGTTACTCCACGCGATCTCATCAGCGTCCCTAAAGGTGAGATTTCCGAGCGTGGTCTGCGCCTCAACATCGACGTGGGCATCCAGTATCTGGAATCCTGGCTACGGAATAACGGGTGCGTGCCGATTTACAATCTGATGGAAGATGCCGCGACCGCCGAAATCTCGCGCGCGCAAGTGTGGCAATGGCTGCGTCACGGCGCCCAGCTTGACGATGGACGAAAAGTGACGCGCGAATTAGTGAGCCGGACCATCGCGGAAGAAGTCTCGAAACTCAGGCAACACTTGGGCGCCGGGCCGTTCGATTCGGGTAAGTTCCCGCTGGCGGCCCAATTATTCGAACAAATGATGACCGCGGAAGAATTTCCCGAATTCATGACGCTGGTGGCTTATCAATATCTAAATTGAGCGCGGCGCGTTCCGTCGCGTGCCCTTATCATGGTCAAAAAACAAATCGGCCGGTACCTGCTCGCTGCGTCTTTATACTTCGCGGTCACCGTGCACACTCCCGCTAAACCTGCGGCAATGTATCTTCCGCTGTTCATCATCGAGCGGAGCATCAACGCCAATGTGGTGCACTACGATGCTAAGCTGTCCGATGACGGCAACCTCGATCCGCAGGAACCCGTGGTTGCGTACTGGGTCATGGCAGCCAAGGACGGGCATCGCCAGGAGTTGAACCTTCTCGAACGCGCCAAGGCCTACGGGTTTACGGTCCACCCGGATGCGTCTGGCAAGTTTTATCACATGGAACTTGTCTCGCAGAGGAGAAGAGACATCCACGTCTATCGGGAGGGCGATATGGTGCGCGCGGAAACCCTTATTGCCGGCCAGCCGGCCTACCTTCAAAAAGTATTCGTAAGCGCGCGGCATCTAGTGCTGCTTCCCACCCCGGAGTACGTGGAGATGTTCGGCATCGACGTCAAGACCGGCGCGCCTCGCTCCGAAAAGCTGCTGCCGGGCCGCTGATCTTGCGCGCCTACTGCGTTCCGCCCGCCAGAGACTCGAGAAACGTTTCAGGAATGGGCCAGCGCCCGAACACCCGGCGGTCTGCGTGCTGGAATACTCCGGCAGTCAGCACACCGCTCAAGTCTTTCGGATTGGGTCTCTGGTTCTCTCTGGCGATCATGTAGCGAAGCAGCGTGGTGGTGTGCTCGAGCTGAGCGGAGAGCACCGCGGCCTCCTGCGACGTACGGCAAGTTACCTGAAGCCGCGCCTCGTATCGATCGCCCAGCGCTCCCATCGAGAGAAGAATCTGGTTCGCGGACGCCAGTGCCCCGGCGAATATCTTCGTGCCTGCAGGAAGATTCTCCGCGCTCCTGAGGCTCTCTACGGGAACCGAAAGCCAGATGGGGTCCGTGGGCGTCTCGAGCGGCTGCACGCTGGCCGCCTGCGCATCTTCAAGCCGCGTGACGGCAAAAGAATCCGTTGCGACCGCCAAGGCCATCAAATTGGTTTGGACTGGAAAAAAGGAAATTCTGCGTTCGGGCGTGCTTCCGGCCATGCGGCAGAGATGCTTGTAACAGCTTCCGCCCTGATCGCGAGCATAATTTTCGAGCTTGTTCCAGTCGAACCGGCCCTTGATCAAGAGAAATTCACCTTCATTCCGGAAGGCGACCGCCGTGAGATCCAGATCACGACCGTAATCAAAACCTGTCGAGCGCACGAACGCCTGATATTCGGGTTCTTCAGTGACCTTGGATTTTGCAAGGAGTTTCAGCACGCCGCCCCGCCGAAGTGCCTCAAAGTCCACGAACAAAACCAGGGACGCGTGCGTAGGAAGACGTTGCAACATGCCGGCCGGAGTGGCCGCGAAACCGCGCGAGCGCTGGAGTTGCACAAACCAGAGAGCCGCTCCACCGAGCAAGACCGCCGCGGCAACCAGAATCCACGTCCGGCGATTTTTCACCAAGACCAGTATCACACGATCGCTCGGGCGCTCCGCCGCCTTCGCTTCAACACGTGACGGCGCGGCTCGAAACTCAAACCGCCACTGCTGCCGCCACTCGCGATTCTTTCCACAGTTGGATAAAGGGCTTCAGATCTTTCATCATGCTGCGGAACTGGTCGAGCGTCAGCGATTGCGCTCCGTCACTCACGGCCTTCTCAGGACATGGGTGCACTTCGATGATCAATCCGTCCGCGCCGATGGCAACTCCAGCCCGGGCCAGCGCCGGGACAAGGCTGCGCTTTCCAGTGGCATGGCTGGGATCGAGAATTACCGGCAGGTGTGTCATCTCGTTCAGCAAGGGGACGGCCGCGATATCGCAAGTGTTCCTCGTGGCCGTTTCGAAAGTACGGATGCCGCGCTCGCAGAGCATCACCTCCGAGTTGCCGTGCGCCACCAGGTACTCGGCCGACATCAGCAGTTCTTTCACCGTCGAACTCATGCCACGCTTGAGCAGCACCGGCCGGCCGCACTTGCCCAGCGACTTCAGCAGCGCGAAATTCTGCATGTTTCGCGCGCCGATCTGCACGATATCGGTGTATTCCGCCACCAGCTCGACATCGCGATCGCACATCACTTCCGTCACAATCGCGAGACCGGTGGCTTGTTTGGCCTTGCGCAACAGCTTGAGCCCTTCCAGTTCCAGCCCCTGGAAATCATAAGGAGAAGTGCGTGGCTTGAAAGCGCCGCCGCGCAAGATTCGTGCACCGGACGCGCGCACGCTTTCTGCGGTGTCCATGATCTGCCGCTCCGATTCCACCGAACACGGTCCAGCCATCACAATGAATTCGTCTCCGCCGACTGCCAGGCCATTGACCTGAATCACCGTGTGCTCCTTCTTGAACTCTTTACTGACGAATTTGTACGGAGCGGAAATGCGGACCGCGCGCTCGACCCCCGGAGTGGCCTCGAGCGACTCCAGACACGCCGTGACGTCGCCGATGCCCACCACCCCGATGACTACCCGCTCCTCGCCCTCAATGGAGTGAACTTTGTACCCGAATTCGCGGATGCGCTCGCAAACGTGCTCGATCTCTTCTCTGGTGGCGTGGGGCCGCATCGAAATAATCATGACTTCTACCTCCCGGTTAAAATAAAAAACCCACTCTTTCGAGTGGGTTGGTTTCGTTCCGCTTTTTATCTTCTAGACCAACGCCACCCTACGCGATTTTGGCAAAGTACCAAAATCGATACGTAAACGAGTTGGCGAAAGCCTGAGACATCGAGAATTCGCAGTATACCGTCGCACGAGGCCCGGAAGCAAGCGGAATTGATGCTAACTGTGGCTAAACCCGTCCGCCTGCATCAGCACAACCGAAAAGTTGTGCTCCGCCTCCTGGTCTGTGACTTCTCCCTGTTTGAACACGACAGCCCGGGTTGGCCGCAATCCGGGTTGGCCGCAATATGGATGCTGGTCTAGAGGAGTGCTACAAGAGCCTCGCTAATGTTCAATCGCCTTCCCGGAGCCATGCTGATCTCGGGGCATTCGCACCAATGAAGAAAGGACCTTAACTGCAGCCGTGTTCTTTCGCAGTATAACTCTGGAGCCACAAGAAGTCACAGACAGACTGTTCAATCCAGCCTCAGCTGGTGGCCCCGCTGATCTGTGACTTCCAGTCAAGCCGTTTATTTCCAACATCGGCTGTCTCCCCAAAAACTGCGGCGCGGGAAGCCGGTAGTCGGCTGCGGTCGAAGTCACAGGCTGTTCCATCCGGCACCGCCGGAGGCCACGGCTGACTTCTGCTTCCCTCAGCGTCTTTTGAACACCACGCTCGCTCTCGAGAACTCAGCTTGTGCCCCTGGAAAATGCACCGCGTCGCCGGCACTCTCGCGCTGCCAGCGTTCGCCATGCCAAGGCCGAACGTCTACCGTCCGTCCCGAGGGACCGGCCAGCACGAAGGTGATGCGGTTCGCTTCCACTTTGGTCTCGATCAGCCGCACCGCATGCGAGCGGTCGCCGGGCTCGGCCGCCACCAGCTCCGGCAAGATGTCGGCACCTTCGTCGAAACGCATTACCAGATCAAATTCCTGTCCCGCCGATGCCTCGACCACCGCATGCACATCCACATCGCTCGCGACTACTCGAGGCGTTACTGGCTTACTGTTCAGCTCGGCCGATATCAGCATGCTGCCCGGCGGCATTGCCGGAGCGAAATCGATTTTAAGCGGGGCGCCCTGAACCGAGAGACGCTGCCGCAGCGTTCCCTTCCCGCGCTTGAATGCCCCATTCACTGTCGACGTGCCGGCACGGTAACCCGAGAAGCCCACCTCATTCCAGTTCGGTGGCAAATGAGGCGCCACGTGAAGTACAGCCGTTTCAGAGTCGCCATCTAGACCGAGTAAGCCTGAAATCAGCGGATGAATCACCGCGGTCGACGAGAATAACTGGTGCGGTACCGCCCTCTGCAACTGCTGGGCCCGGTCGCCGCTCATATATTCCGTAATAAATCCCGGGCCTGAAACGCCGGTCAGCGCTGCGATCCCATACAGATGTTGTAGCGCGCCTTGCCATCGGTGCTGCTTGAATTCCGCCATCATTGTGAAGCCGCTGACGAAAGGCCAGACGCTGCCGTCGTTATAACTCAGCGGATCATAGGACGGGCTGTCGGTGGCAAACAAGCGCACGCCCCAGTCAGCGCTCAGTTCCGGCCGATTGAACGACGACGCGGCTCTCCCTGCGTGCTGCGCATCGAGACCGCCGTGTGCCACCGCGATTGCCTGCCAGCCCGATAGCGCCTCATAAGTAGAGCCATCGGTGAGCCTGCCGAACGGGAAAAAAACCTTCGCATCCAGAAACCATCCATCGAGCGAAGCCCGGCCCCGCGCCAGTTGCTCACGAGCGTGCGCGGCTTGATCGTCATGACCTGCGAGTGTCGCCAGGCGCGCGTAACCATCGAGCGCCGCCAGCCTCGCCCTGTGAGATACACGTCCTTGGCCACGCGGCCGCTCAGAGCTCCGGTCTCGACCGCCGCCGCACCGGCTTTCAGATTTGACATCAGGCCGTCCGCATCAACGTTCGAAGAACAATATTGATAAGCCCGGGCGAGCGAGTCCCACGACCGCCGCAGAAAATCCAGATCGCCCGAACGCCCGGTGTAACCTGCCGCCGAGAACAGATAGAGCGCCGTCGAATTGCGGGCCGCCGATCACCGCCGCGAATCGCCTGAGCCCTTGGCTGATTACCAGCGCGTGTTCGCGCTCGTCCCAGTCGCTCGATTGGCCTCCGAATGACGCCGGCCACATGGGCTTCATTTCCAGTGTGAACGCAGCCCGCAATCGGAGCGGCCGCGCCGTGTCGATCTGGAGCAACACTGTCGCCGCTGGCTTTTCCAACGACGCCACCCAGGTCTGGCGAATCGAGAACGCGGCATGCGCGTGTGTAATGGTCACCTGCCCAGGCCTCACCGAAATGCTCTCGGCAAGATCTGCCAGCGGCACCGGCTCGAGCGAGCCATCGAAGTACACCGACATGCGAAAATCGCGCAGCACTTTCACCGGCATGATCCAGGCTTCGAAAGTGCCATCTTCGTGGCCCATAAGCACGGCGTGCCGTCCCACTGAATCGATGAATTTGTGCGGCTCTGCCGGCCCGCGCCAGACCGGAAGCTCAGCATCCGCCAGATCACCGGCTGCGATCACGAGCGCGGCCATTGCGGTCCACGAAAAAAGCGGCATCATGTGTGAAGCGCGTTTGCGCAAGTTGGTATTATACGTGGCACAGACTCTCATGCCTGCTCCTCGAACCACGCTCAAACCGAGTGCCGCGCGCAAAACCGTCAGGCGCTCAGCCCCCAAGCGAATCTCAAGAAAAAAGGGCGTTCCCCGCCCCAGAAATGCTGCCGAGCGGCAGGCCCGGGTCCACGAAATTCTCAACCGCCTGGACGAGATGTATCCTAATGCAACCTGCGCGTTGACCCACCACACCCCTTGGGAACTGCTGGTCTCGACCATTCTTTCCGCTCAGTGCACGGACAAGCGCGTGAACGAAGTCACGCCCGGGCTGTTTCAGAAATATCCGGCCATTCAGGATTTTGCATCGCTGCGCCCCGAGGTGTTGGCGCACGACATCAGGTCCACCGGCTTCTTCAACAACAAAGCGAAATCCATCGTTGGCGCAGCCAGGAAAATTTTGAGCGATTACCGGGGCGAGATCCCGCGTACGCTGGAAGAGATGCTGACCATCCCCGGTGCCGCGCGCAAGACCGCCAACGTAGTGCTGGGCACGGCTTATGGATTAGCATCTGGCATCGTGGTGGATACGCACGTACAGCGACTGTCGCGGCGTCTCGATTTCACAAAACAAAACGATCCGGTAAAAATCGAGCGTGATCTCCAAAAGATTATTCCGAGGGAAAAATGGATCTTGTTTTCGCACCAGATCATCCATCACGGACGCGCATTGTGCATCGCGCGCAATCCGAAATGCGCCGAATGCCGGCTGAATGACATTTGCTACGCTCGCGACAAGACCATATGAAGCCACTCTTGATTGCGCTCGCGGCAATAGCGCAAGGACAAAATCCGGCTCCCAGCCAGTCCGCGGTCCAGCTTCCGAATACTGCCGCGCCTCCAAAGGCTTCGCCCGCAGCCGTAGCGCCGGTTCCGCAGATTCCGTTTGAGCCGCCTAAAGTCCTGCGCATCATTCGGGAATTCATCAAACCCGGCAAAACGTCGGCACATGAAAGAGCGTCGATGAACGCTGTGCGTCTGCTCGCGCGCGCGAAAGCTCCCGCCAATTTTATTGGACTCAGCGCGGTATCGGGCGACGAAGAAGTGTGGTTCATCGAGTCACATGATTCCTTCGCATCCATAGAAGCCGCCGATACGTTCGTCGGGAACTCCCCGGCGCTGAGGTGGAATCTCAATCAGCTTGAAGCTCAGGATGCTGAACTGGTTTCGTCTACGCGCCGGCTGCTGGCGGTTTATCGCAAAGATCTCAGCTATCGCGGAGATCAGCTCGCCTTGCGTCTTCCGAATACGCGCTACTTCAGTGTCGTGATGGTAGGGCTTCATCCAGCCCGTGATGCTGAATTCTCGAACATCGTGGGCATGGTGGCCGCCACTTACGAAAAGGTCAAGAGCGATCAGCCGCTGGTTGTTTATCAGGTGGTCTCGGGATCGGCGGGCCTGACGTACCTGTTCTTTTCACCCATGCCCTCGCTCCAGACCATGGACGCCGCGGCAGCACGCGGCAGGGCCGTTCGAGAAGCCATGGGAGAAGAGAACGCGGCGGCGATGCTGAAGACCTCGGCCGAGGTGACCGCAACAACTGAAAGCCTCCTATTCGCGCTCAACCCGCGGTTGAGTTACGTGTCCAGAGAATTTGCTGCCTTAGACCCGGATTTCTGGACCCCGAAGCCACCGCCCAAGCCCCCAGTCCAGCCCGGCACGCCAGATCCATCACCCGCACCGGGACCGCCTGGCCCAGCCGCCCCGAAATGATTGCGGCGCCCCCCGTCTTTACGAAGTCTTTACAAATCTCTGACCTCTAAGGGCAACCGCTCCTGTTCCTGCCTCGTACTTGGAAGTAGAGAAGCAGGAGGAGATCATGAAATTCAGGATCCCGTTTAAGATGATGTTGGCTGCCGCGCTTACCTTCGGTGGAGCAAGCTTCGCCGGGAGCGCTCTGGCGGCGACGAAAGTTGCAACCGTTCCATCCACTGATGCGGAGATCGCCAGGAAGGTGGTCCACGAAATTCGCATGTATTCCCGGTACACCATTTGGGACAACATCGACGTGAAAGTACGCGATGGAGAAGTCGCGCTCATGGGCCAGGTCAGCCAGCCCTATAAGAAGGCTGATTTAGGAAGGCTGGTCGAACGCGTTCCGGGTGTCCGCAGCGTGGCTAACCAGCTCGACGTTCTGCCGAATTCAATATTCGATGATCAGATCCGCCGGCAGGTCGCTCGTGCGATCTACCGCGACCCGGTGCTCTCGCGTTATGGCATTCAAGCGGTTCCGCCCATCCATATCATCGTGGACAACGGGCATGTGACGCTCGAAGGCGTGGTGAACAACCAAATGGAGAAAAACGTCGCGGGGATCCGCGCCGCTTCTGGCATGAGCTTCGGCCCGGTCATCAACAATCTTCGGGTGGAAAACCGGTCGACCAAAGGTTAAGACCACTGAAAAATTACCGATGCGGCATCACTGCCGCATCGGCTCAGTCGGTTGATCAATGTCCTTTGCAGCTTAGCTGGAGCGCCGCCCTCTGAAAGCGGCGCTCCGGTTTTTTTGTTTTGCGGGAACCGGGTGCGGGCCGCCGGCAAGGCCCGCACCTACGAGAGTTGAAGTGACGCGCCGGCGGAAAATCAGACGTGGCTAGCCGTTCGAGTACGATTCGGCGGCTGCGCGGCACGGGCGGGCGCGCACGGGCTCACCCACGCGCATCTCGCTCCAGTTGTATTGAAACTCTTGGCCGCAATCCAGGCACACCACATAGGTGCCTCGACGGTGTGCACCCAGGCTTGTAGTTGAAAACGTGCGGCCTGGCGTCAGCGGAAATGTGATTTTGTCGTGACTGCATCCAAATAAAGCGTTGAGTACCGAACCTACCATAGCGCCAACTCCCTCCGAGAAGTTCCGTAAATTACCGCCTTTACGTTTACTTTCGACCTCATCCTCAATAGCTGTTCAGTAGTATCCAAGCAATTCCGATTCCAGTGATTGTCAATCCAGACAGAATGCCAAAAAAGCCTTATAACTCTAACTAAAACTGGGGGAAAAAACCCAAGGGCCGCCGCAGCTTCGGCCAGTCGGAAGCCCGCCCGCTATATCCTTCTGTGCTAAGGGCTATCCGCGCGGATAGTCCTCCACCTGCCGGCGGCCAGCCGGGACGAAACGGCACAGCCTGTGACACCCAAGGGGCGTCTCAGTAGGACTTTGTGAGAGGGTTTGGGAACTCCAGGCCCACGCGATACTTAAAACCTCTGGCCTTACAGTGGCGCACGATGGCGCTTCCCATGAGCTTCAGCTCCGGCGCCTGGATAAATACGTGGTCGCCCGGCCGCATTGGCTCTGGTGACTCAATACGGGCCCCCGCGCGGCTGAAGTCCACGCCTCGCGCACGGACTTTTTGGGTATTGCCCTCAATGTCCTCCCAATACACCACGATTCGAGTCTTGATCTTGAAACGCCCGTGGAATCGCGAGTCCGCCTTTTCTTGACTCTTGACAGCCGGCGTGGGAGCAGAACCGCCTTGAACCTCTATGGTTTTCGATGAGGAAAACAGCTGTTGCAGGAGTCTCATCTCAGCCTTTCTGGGGCAGTTTTACTGCCAGCTCGGGTGGAGTTTGTAAACTAATTGATTCCAAAGGAGAACACGGTTTACAGACCGGCTTAAGGCTTTCGCCTGATAAGTGACAACTTGGCGCTCCTGCGCCAAGTTGACCCCGCGCCGCTTGTAGACAAAATACCGATTTTTGCTACTCAGCGCGCTGCGTTAGGCTGGTTTCAGCAGCAATCCGCTAAAATCCATGGCAGACTATCGCAAGCTTCTCTACTCGGTCGAGCAAGGCGTAGCTCACATCACGCTCAACAGGCCCCACAAGCGCAATGCCCTCGATGCGGAACTGGTCGGCGAGATCCGGCAGGCCCTCGACACCTCAGTGGCCGACGAGTCTCTACGGATAGTGCTCCTGGTTGGTGCCGGAAAGGATTTTTGCTCCGGGGCGGATCTCGCCGCGCTCGAGCAGCGGTTGAGCCAGGCCTCGGTACGCGAGAACATCGCCGATGCGCGCCGATGGGGCGATCTATTTATCGCCATGCGTAGACATCCGCGGCCCATCGTGGCTGCGGTACGTGGCCGGGCGCTAGCC
This sequence comes from Acidobacteriota bacterium, assembly GCA_003223115.1. GTDB lineage: Bacteria > Acidobacteriota > Terriglobia > Bryobacterales > Bryobacteraceae > QHXW01. The sequence goes on along the minus strand of QHXW01000115.1, from coordinate 2,825 downwards.
GGCGGGTGCGGCCTGGCAACCGCGGCCGATATCGTGTTGGCCGCCGAATCAGCGCAGTTTGGTTATCCGGAAGTGAAGATCGGGTTTGTTCCCGCCATGGTCATGGCGATTCTAAGGCGATCGGTGCCCGAAAAACGCGCCTTCGAGCTGCTAGTGAGCGGAGAAGTCATTTCCGCGGCAGCGGCACTCGAAATGGGAATGATCAACCGCGTTTTCGCCGATGCCACTTTCGAAAGCGAAGTCGCGGCCTACGTGTCAAGGCTGACGGCGCAATCAACCTCAGCTCTGCATTTGACCAAGAGCCTGCTCTACCAGATGGATGCGCTGTCGTTCGAGGCGGCCATCAGCGCCGGAGTTGAGATGAACGCTCTCGCCAGAACCACAGCCGATTACCGGCGGGGCATCGAACAGTTCCTCAAGAAGAGTTGAACCGAGGGATGGACCTGAATACGAACGTGCTGGTCCGGCCGGCTGCGAAAGCAGATCTCTCCGAAATTGTCCTTATGCAGTCCGCAGCCGAAACTATGTCGCAATGGAATCCGGAAGATTATCTCGCGCAAGAGTGCCTGGTGGCTGAATGCGACGGGCGCGTCGCCGGGTTCATCGTGGTGCGCGGCACTTCACCCGATGAAAGCGAGATCCTGAACCTGGCTGTGGCGCCCGAATTCAGGCGGCAGGGTATCGCCGGGCGACTGGTTCAATGCGTACTCGAGACGCATCCCGGAAGCGTCTATCTGGAGGTGCGTCAATCAAATTTGGCCGCTCAGAAGCTGTACGAATCGCGGGGATTTCACCAAATCTCGGTAAGGGAAAAATATTATAGCGATCCCGTAGAAGGCGCTATTGTCATGAAGTTTTGTTCATGTTAAGGTCACAAGTAGACGGGCCGTTATGGCTCGCCCAACTTCTTTCAAAACTGAATCAGTGCAGATTACCCACCGAGCCCATTTTTGAGTGGTAACCGACTCGGCGCGGCAACCTCACAAGGAGGAATGCCTAGATGGATCGGAACGCACAAGAAGAATTGAAAGCGCACCTGGTAGAAACCAACGAAGAGTTCCGCCGGTTAGTGGAGCAACACACCGACTACGCACATAAGCTGGAGGAACTTGCATCGCGGCCGCATCTCAGCGAGCAAGAGCAGGTCGAAGAGGTCCGGTTGAAGAAGCTGAAGCTTCGCAGTAAAGATCAGATTGAGGCGATTCTAAGCCGTTATCGCGCTCCGCAAGTTGCCTGACACCTCGTGCGCATTGTAGTTTTTCGGGCCCGGTCTGGTGCCGACCAGATTGGGCCTTTTGATTTTCGAGCCGCCCCATCAAAGTACGCCACGCCAGCTAGCTTTAGAATATGAACATGGCTACCAAGCCGCTCGTGGCCGTCGAGGAATACCTGCGGATGAGTTTCGAGGGTCCGGACCCGGAGTTTCTGGACGGCGAACTCCTGGAGAGAAACTTGGGCGACGATCCGCACAGCAGTACTCAGGCGAACTTGATCGGCGTGTTCCATCCACTGAAGAAAAAATTCCGGATTCAAGTGCGGCCCGAGATCCACATGCGACTCGCAGCAACTCGCATTCGTATCGCGGACCTCGCGGTTTTTCTTGAGAAACCCGCTGTTCGAATTCCATCGTCTCCGCCCTACGTAGTGGTCGAAATCGTTTCCTCCGGAGACCGGCTCTGTGAAATCCGAGACAAGCTCGAAGAGTACCACTGGTGGGGGATCAAGCATATCTGGCTGGCGGATCCAGTAGCACGCACATTCTGGATCTTCGATTCGAACGGTTTACATGATGTCGCTGCTCTTGAGCTGCCGGAATTCGAGCTGACCGTTGAGAAATCCGAAATCTTCGAGTGAATCTGGAGACGGCGAAGATAGCCTGGAGTTCGATCTCGACGCGCCTGTCCGCATCCCGATCAGCGACGTCTTCGACCTCCACAGCGTTCCGCCGCGCGATGTGAAGGCAGTGGTCGAAGCCTATCTCGAAGAAGCGCACCAGCTGGGTTTCAAGGCGCTGCGCATCATTCACGGTCGCGGCACCGGAGTGCAGCGGGAAATCGTGCGCGGCATATTGGAACGTGCCGAATTTGTGGAGACATTCCGGGATGCTCCGGCGGAGGCTGGTGGCTGGGGCGCGACGATCGTGACCCTGAAATGAGGGGTGGCTTTCAACGCCGAGAAACCAGGATTAACCGGTGTTAGCTAGAAAAGCGAATGAGACGATGTGCGGTCTAGCAACAATACTGTTCATATAAGCATCTTGACGTACTTGGCATAGTCGACCGGACCGGTGGCTGAAGTGTTGCGCGGGCGAAGCGGAAAGTTGCTCATCTTCCGCTTGACGCCCCGTGGGATTTGCCGACCTCGGCTCGACACCGCTTTATGAAACGCTTTTCTCTCCTGAGGGGGGAATAGCGACAAACTGGGGAAGTTTGCGACGGACAACTCGGACCGCGTGGAGGAAAGAGAGTCGGTCGGGATCTTCTCGACCCTGGAGGGCCGCTTCGTGCATGAGTCCCCGGATGGCAAAATGCGTCATCATCAGTCCGTAGAATTCCTGGCGTACCAGGTCTGGCGTCTTGCTGCGCAGGACGATCTTGGATCCGCGCAGGTGGGTTTTTAGTTCGTCCAGAGCGGTTTCGATTTCCCAACGTTCGTGATACAGCGCCGCCAGTTCCTGGGCCGGCGCCTGGTTGGGGTCCAGAATGCTCGTCACCAGTCGATACATCGGCTCAGCGCCAGCCACCCCGTCCAGGGTGTATTCCATCACGCGCACTCGGATTCCGTTGCTGCCTCGGCGGCGGTCTTTGTCCGAACGATAAATCGTG
>QHXW01000549.1 GCA_003223115.1 Acidobacteriota bacterium | reverse complement strand
CCTGATTCGGCGGGAACTGGGCCGCGCCTGGACTTCGCTGGACGTTACCGTCGAAGAGGGACTGCGCCAATTGCAGACTCTGTGCTCGACGGAAGTGCAGGTGGACGGAGGGGGGAGTTGCCTCAGAATCCCCACGCCGCACGCCGATACGGGGCTCTGCTCCAAGCCCTGGATCTCCGCCTACCGGAAGCGCTGCCTCACACCGAGACGAATGTAGTCACGCGCAAGAAGCTGCCCACGCGACGAAAACCCCGTTAGAATACTATGCCTTAGCGGGAAACCTCGCTCCGCCCCAAGGGTGAACATCCGCTGGATGTGCGCAAGTTCATGAGCCAGAACCGCGCGCAGCTTCCAGTCGTCCCAGCTCGACCAAGCCGATGGCAGAAGAATCACCGGACGGCTCCAGCCCAGGGTCCGCGGAACCGTCACGGAATCTGTGGCACGCAATTCCCATGATTACATGGCGCTATGAATAGACCGCACCGCCTACGGCGCGAAGTACCCGTTAATGTCCAGGATCAGATGCGTCGGGTTGGTCACGAAAGCGTTGATCGATCCATTGTTGGACGGCACGATGGCGGAATTCGACGTGATGGTCCCATCGACGGCGTTGAGCGTTGCCACCGTTGGTATCGGGCCTGTGGGCCAAAGCGTGGAGATAACCCAGCGGCCCCTGCGGAACCACCGTCGCGCTGAAGACATATGCTCTGGCCTCTGCCGGAATCCCGCATCCGCTGGCGGCGACGTCAATCTGGAGCATCCCGTTCAACGGCGGAGATCCGTTGGGCAGCCGCGTGTCTTCCACGCGGCACGGAGTTACGGGAAAGAAGAACTCTCCCCCTGACCCTGGCGCCGCGAAATATCCGTTGACGTCGACTACCACGTCTGTCGCATCGGTGACGAACACGTTCACGCTGCCATTCGTCCCCGACGGCACAATGGCTGCGTTCCCCACTATGGTTCCGGTTACGTCATTGACCGTCGCCACCACCGGTTGAATGACGCCCGTCGGCCACATGGTCAGAAAGCCGACCGGGCCTTTCGGCACAACCGTAACGTTGAGCGAATAGGAACGCGCCGCTACTGGTAAGCCGCACTGGCCAGTCAGCAGCGGAAAGGCGCGGGTTTGATTGGCCAGGAGGCCCGGCCCGCCCAACGGTCCCGCGACATTGCGCGTATCCACCAGCCGGCACGGCAACTGCGGATAGAATGCCAGCGGGGGAGTGTCGGTGATCGTGTCTGTGAAGTACCCGTTGATGTCGAGGATCAGATCGGTCGTGCTGGTTGCGTAGACGCTGATTCAGCGTTGGCGCCCGCCGGCACGATGGCCGCATTCGATCTGACCCGTCCATCGAGCGAATTCAGCGTGGAGGCCAGCGGCCGTGATTGCCCGCTGGGCCACACCGTCAGGAATCCCAGAGGGCCTCTGGGAACCACGGCAACATTCATGGAATACGCGCGCGCGCTAGCAGGAATATCACATGCGCCCAGCGGCAGGAAGAAATCACGCGCTGCACCGCCGGTCAACGCCGGGCCGCCAAAAGCGCCTTTGTTGTTCCTGGTGTCGGCCACACGGCAGGGCGTCATGGAATGGAAGGTCAACGGTGTTTGTGCCGGAGTCGAGTGTCCGATGAGCGTGTTATCCACGTAGCCGTGCGGGCCGTTGCCGAGAAAAGTATCATCGAACGCGCCAAAGAGCAGAAAGTTCGCCGCGTCCGCTCCTCCGGCGCTGTACACGTTGACGTTCCCGTTCGTTGCGAGCACGCCCTGAATCGTCGACCCCGCTCCCGGGCCGAGTAGCGACTCATAGCTCCAACGCCCCAGCGGATCCGCGTTCCCCACGAAATACCGGCTGCCGATTGTGCCGGTGACATAGTCTTCACCGTTGGCGTCCGTGTAGACGCCCGCGCCGAAGTTCAGCTCCCCAGCGGCGGCCGGCTCTATGGCCACCCGAAGAACACTGGATGCGCCGGAGCTCACCGTTGCCACATACAGAGCTTCTACCGTTGCGCCGCTGTTCGAGCCGAGGATTCCTCCGGTGACGTGCGCGTTCCCAATCGCATCCACCGCGATGCCGCTGCCGGTCGATCCGATGACCGATGTTCCGGCTGGAAAAAGAGCCGGAGTCCCCGGCGGAAAAGAAGCCAGCGTTGGGCCGGTCAGCATCCGTGGAGTAAACTAAACCTCCTCCGGCGTTCAGCTTGGTCACAAAGCCAGCCGAATTCCCCAGAGTCTGGGAGAGCACTCCGTTCGTCGTCGGAAAATCGGATGAGTTGGTGGTGCCGGTGATATAGGCACTGCCATTGGCATCCACGGCAATGCCGTACGCCAGATCCCGCGCGCTGCCGCCAAGGAAGGTCGCGAAATTCGGATCGATGATCAATTCACGGCGGCGATCGTAGCGTCCGAGTTTGAATCCGAATTCGCGGGCGGAGAGCCTGGCGAAGCTAGCGGCAATCTCGCGGCGCTTGCCTTTCGATTCCTGATACGCGCGCGGGCGCATCAGCAACACTTCGCGGCCTGAAACATGGATGCGCAGATTTCCCTGGGCGTCGATTTCGGTGTCCCGCGTCCCTGGAAATGCGCTCCTGATTTGAGCGGCATCGCCGCGAGGCGCCACCACAAAATCGTGCTCGAGAACCCCTCGGCTGCCATGAAAGGTCAGGTCCACGCCGGGATAGAGCGAGCGATACCAAACGCGCTCATAGTTCGGAATCCCGGTGATCGAGCCGCCTTTGCCGGAATCGCCCAGGTAGTTGGTTCTTCCCGCAAGCAGACCGTCACCTTCGATTTTCGTCCTGGCCGCCGCACCCGGAAACAGCATGCGCATAGTTACCGGCGGAGCAGCAGACGGCGATGAGGACATAGGCGACTGCGGCAGCAGAATCGTGGCTGCATCCTGCCCGAGCACGAGAATGCCGCGGCTCGACCGGGAGATGAAACGCACATCGGCATCCGCCTGGCCGTGGTTCTCTTCGAACGTTACTGGCAGTGTGCGGTAATTGGCGTTCGTGGTCCAGCCAACCGGTTGGGGTGGTGTGAGCCCGGCAGGAACCTGGGCACTGGAAATGCGGTGGATGAGAAACAGAGTGTAAACGAAGTTGCGCATCATGCTCATCATTGGGGGCCTCCTGGCGCGTGAAGGCAGCGCATGGGCGGAACAGGTGTCAGTATAATGAAACTGGATTGTCGAAATCAGTGAGCTCGATAGCGCCTCGGCTCAGTTATTCCCGGCGGCCCATTTCGGCGACGCGCTCATCCGCTTCTTCGGCCAGTTCGGATGACGCGAGATCCGTTCCCCACATCCACGAGCTGACGCCCATTTGCTGTAAGCGCATGCGGATAGACATCAGCCTACGGACTGTATCCAAATCAGATCGATGCACAACTCCAGACATGATCACGGCGTCTGACGTGGGCACGACCACTTTGAGGTCGATCACGTCGACTTGTGGCAGAGCTTTGAAGAGTCTTAATATGACCGCTTCGGTGTCAGCGAGCAATTGTTCGCCAAACAACTGCGCTTTGTTGGATGCCTGCGCGTCCCACGGATGAATGTCTCTTGCACGCCATCGCACTTCGAGGCGGTTGCGCACTCGAATGAGGCTCAGACCGTCGCTCCTCGCTTCGCCGCGGAGGTGCAGAGCGAGTGAACGATCGATATTGTACTGGTGTCTCCAGCGCTCGAGTTTTCGAAACAGCACTCCGATCGTTTGCCACATTGTGCCGGCGCCTGTCACCAATCAATCGAGCTGCCCCAAGTACTGCGTGACTGCCTCGCGCAACATAGCCGAGAGCAGTTGCTTCGGCTCCCCCGCGATCTTGCGGCGCGCCGATTCCTGCACCAGCCGCTCGTAGATCTCGGGCGGGAGAGTTACTGTAATCCTCCGGAAAGCACCTTTCTCTCCGTGGCGCGGATTGAGATCAACCGATGCTTGGCTCATAGATCACTCACCCCCAGGTGCTTCCGGCCAATCCGTAATCCAGCTTAGAGCGCCGCCTCTCCACGGTCGCCATTCCGTATGCGAACGGCTTCGGAAACATCGGAGATGAAGATCTTGCCGTCTCCAATCTTGCCGGTCTGGGCGGCGCGAGCGAGGGCCTCGATTACTTCTTCACTGCGCTGCCCTGGCACCACCATTTCGAGCTTGATCTTGGGCAGCAGATCGATGTTATATTCCTGACCGCGGTAAGCTTCCTTATGTCCTTTTTGGCGTCCATGCCCACGGACTTCACTGATGGTCATGCCATCAATCCCGATGGCCATCAGTGCCGCTTTGACCTCGTCAAGCTTGAATGGCTGAATGATCGCGTCAATCTTCTTCATCTGTTTCTCTCCTTGTCGTACCAGCCGCGCCCGCGAGTACGGATTTCTCACTCACAAGAGACGGCGCCCGGTTGGCGCGGCCTCCATCGTACCGCTTGATACTCTGCGACGTCAGCGTGCCGCCTCGGTCGCGCTCATCTGGGACCTGACGGGCATGGTAATTTTCTCCGGTTGGTGGACAACCATCGCGGCGGGCGAGGGCACAGAGGAAATGACATATTCCGGATAAGCCGAAATGCCGTGCTCGTGCAAGTCCATGCCCAAGGTTTCGCCGTCGGCCGAAATACGCAACAGGCCGAACGCGTTCACCAGATACATCACCGCGAGCGCTACGCCGAAGGTGGCGGTCGTAACAATCGCGCTGCCGATTGCCTGGGCCACCAGCACCGTCGTGCCACCGCCATAAAGCAGACCGGTCAGCGGAGCGGAATTATCTGCCGCGAGAGGCCCTGTGGCGCCGTACTTCCCGCAGGCAAACAGGCCCAGTGAGAGAGTCCCCCAGATACCGCAAATGCCGTGTACGGGCACAGCGCCGATAGGATCGTCAATCCGAAGCCATTCCAGTAAATCTACGCCGAGCACAACGATTACCCCGGCGGCTCCCCCGAGGAGAATGGCGCCAGTGGGGCTGACCCAATAGCAGGGGCAGGTGATGGCGACCAGTCCAGCGAGAAATCCATTTACGGTGAAGCTCACATCCCAGGTCTTGGTCTTGAAGTAGGCGACGGCCATCGCCAACAGACCCGCTGAGCACGCGGCCAAGGTCGTGTTGGTGGCCACGCGGCCGATGCCCTCGAAATCCATGGCCGAAAGCGTGCTGCCAGGATTGAACCCATACCAGCCAAACCACAGAAGCAAACCGCCGGAAGCGGCAATTGTCAGATCGTGCGGCAGCATCGGCCCGCCGCCATCGCGCTTGAATCTGCGGCCCAGTCTCGGGCCAAGGACGATCGCTCCGGCCAGCGCGATGAATCCGCCGATGGTGTGTACTACCGTGGAGCCGGCAAAATCGTGAAAGCCCGTCCCCAGCCAGGGCAGGAAATTACCGGCGCTACCCATGGTAGCCAGGAAGCCATCGGGTCCCCAGGCCCAGTGCCCGATGATGGGATAGATGAAACCGGAGACGGCGACGCTGTAGAGCAGGTCGCCTACGAATCCGGTGCGGCCGATCATGGCGCCCGATGTAATCGTGGAGCACGTGTCAGCGAAGGCAAACTGGAAAAGCCAGAATGCCAGGAAAGCCACGCCAGTAGTCTCATAAGTTGCTGGTACATCCTGCAGCATGAACCAGTGATATCCGATCAAGCCGTTGCCGTGACTGAACATGAAGGCAAAGCCAAAGGCCCAGAACAACAGGCCGCAAAGGCAAGTGTCCACGATGCATTCCATCAGCACGTTCACGGTTTCGCGGGAGCGGCAGAATCCGGCTTCCAACATCGTGAAGCCCACCTGCATACCGAAAACCAGGAACGCAGCCACCAGCGTCCAAACCGTGTTGATGGGGTTGACGATGTCATTGCCTTTGAGGACGGCGTCCGCGGCAAATGCCCGGGAGCCGAGCAGCCCTGGATTCAGGAACGCAGCAGCCGCCACCAGTAAACCGATGCCCGTCAGTTTCCCGATCATCAGGAGCGCTCCATACCGGCGCCATTCGGCAGTGCGCAGGCGGTCGCGCAATCGGGCAATCTTATGCGATAGAGACACTTTTTTTGTCATAACCACACTTCTCCTTAAGTTGAAATTTCGGGTCTCACGTTCCGCAGGACCGCGGGTTTGTCCGCCAGCCGCTGGGTTGTGCTCGGTGCCGGCGACGGTGTCGCCGCTCCCTTCGAGGGGAAGATACCAACGCGGGTATCATGGATACACTGCAGCTTCACCAGGGAAGCCGGCAGCATATTGCAAGTGAACTTCAGTCTACGGGCAGCTCAGCAGCTTGTCCAATCGAAATTTTGAATTTAGGTTTTAAGTTTTGCCGCTTTTTTCGACTGAAAGATAGCTCGCCTAACCAAAAGAAAGGACGACTGCGGTAGAGTCGAAGTAGTAGATCAAGTCAGGCCGGGGCTCCGGAAATGAGAGCGTCAAGCGCGTTCTCCACGTTCCCTCGGGGCAACAAAGAAAATTCAGGCCGAAAGATCGGCGTGGGACTCCGCCGGGCCTCGGCACCTAATTTTGCTATGCGTACGCGTACCGTTCCTGTGACCGCACCAGCAGGACCTTATCTGGAGAGGGTGATCGACGGTTTCCTGAGAGCCGGCAAGACGAAGGTGTTGTCTGCCATGGTGCTCACCATCGTGATGATCGCAGTGGCGGATTGGTCCGTGGGCAACCGCGCTTCTCTAGGCCTTCTTTACATTGTTCCGATGATGATGGGAGCCACGGTGCTGGCGCCCATCGAAACTGTTGCTCTGGCTTTCCTCTGCTCGTTTCTGCGGTCGTTGTTCGATATTCCGAGCCCGCACATCGAGGTTTTGCTTCGCTTCATTTTTGCAGTTCTGGCCTACACCGGGACGGGACTGATTGTGACGGGATTGATTCGGAATCGCGAACTTGTGGTCGAACACCTGAGCCGCATGCGGCGCGAGCAGGAGCTGCGGCAGCAGGCGGAGGAGCAGTTGGAGGTACTGGTGGAGAGCAGTCCCGCGGCGATTTTCACGACGGATGGCGCGGGCAGAGTGCTGGCGTGCAATCAAGCCGCCAACATGTTGTTCACGATCGCCGAAAGTGAGACTTTGCAAGGCAGGTTCATCGGAGGCTATGTCCCCTTGCTTGCGGACGCCCTGAAGCTGAATACGGGAGCGGATGGTCTGCGCACGGCAGCCCAATGCCAGGGGCGCAGGCAGAATGGCGACATTTTCTTGGCGCACATCTGGTTTTCCTCCTACGTCACACCGCAAGGTTCGCGGTTGGCGGCGATCGTGGTTGATTCGTCCGAGGAAATGCGCGACCGCGAAGCCGAAGGCCTACGGCAGTTGATGAGGGGGAACCGGATTGCGGCCGCGGCCGTTTCCCATGAGGTGCGGAATCTTTGTAGCGCGATT
>QHXW01000548.1 GCA_003223115.1 Acidobacteriota bacterium | reverse complement strand
CAATTGCCCTACTTTTTGTTACCTTTGGCAGAGGTTGCCTTTCCACCTCCAGGGCCCATGGGTAACGGGTCCCAGCAATGCCCTGGAATGTGCTTTGCCTCGCGCTTATATTCTACCCTCGCTTTCAAGGTGCACGAACCCTCCTTCACGCTGTCCTCCCAGGTCCCAGAACCCGCAGGCTGCCACCCTTTATCAGGCTCCTTATCAGGGTCTGCAAAACATACACACGGTTTCCCCTTAGAATCCTTCTCAGTACAGGGCTTGACGACGTGAGTGTCCTTAGCTACTGCACTGGAGAGCCTTGAGATACTCGAATGGAAGTGTCTCCACCAGAGAAACACAGTGCTTGAGAACTGAACATTCATTAGTTCGTCACACAACTGTAACTGCTTGGCTGTTAATTTCTGACTGGATGAAATCCAGTAACAAGTGTTTGGGCGTGCTCTGGAGTGGGCCCCATTTTTGAGACAACCAGTTAAGACTCAATTTTCATTAAATGGAAAGGAGAGTCATGAGCTTGTCTCGAAGAATATTCACCAAGGAGTTCAAGGAGGCCGCCGTGAGGCGGCTGGAGCTGGGCGCATCGATCGCGGAGGTCGCGCGGGCGTGTGAAGTAAACCCGAATGTGCTGCACCGCTGGAAGCGAGAGTTGCACGACCACGGGGCTAGGGCGTTCGCTGGTAATGGGAAAGCGCGGGCCGAAGAAAACCATGTCGCGGAACTGGAACGGAAGGTGGGGCGCCAAGCGCTGGAGATTGATTTTTTGCGGCGCTGCTTGCAGCATGTCGAGGAGCAGCGGAAGCTGCAAGCACTGACTACCCGCGGCTCGTCCATCCGTACATCGAAAAGGAAGTGAAGTTGGCGACGCCGATTCCGCTGCAGCGGTTGTGTGAGTTGGGCCAGGTGAGCCGGGCTGGGTTCTATCGGTGGCAGCAGGTGCCGCCAGCGATAGAGGATGATCTGGACTTGCGGGACGAGATGCAGCGGATCGCCTTGGAGTTTCCCTACTACGGCTGGCGGCGGATGAAAAAGGAGTTAAAGGATCGGGGCTGGGTTGTGAATCACAAACGGGTACGGCGCATCATGCGAGAGGACAATCTGCTATGCCTCCGGCGGCGGAAGTTTGTGGTGACGACCGATTCGAATCACGACCGGCCGGTGTATCCGAATCTGGCGGGCGAGTTGGACTTGACGGGCCTGAATCAGCTTTGGGTAGCGGACATCACTTACATTCGGCTGGAGCTGGAGTTTGTATATTTGGCGGTGGTGCTGGATGCGTACTCGCGGCGAGTGATTGGTTGGGCGCTGGAGTGCTCGTTGGAGGATGAGCTGACACTGGCGGCACTGCGCATGGCGTTGCGGGAGCGGCCGCCGGCGTCGGGGCTGGTGCATCACTCGGATCGTGGGGTACAGTACGCCTCGGGTGATTACACGGGTCTGTTAAAAGAGCACCAGATCCGAATTAGTATGAGCCGCAAAGGGAACCCATACGATAATGCGACCTGCGAATCCTTTATGAAGACATTGAAGTATGACGAGGTGCATCGACAGGAGTATCGCGATCTAGGCGAGGTGCGGAGTTGCATCCAGCAATTCCTGGAGAAGGTCTACAACCAAAAGCGGCTGCACTCCGCGCTGGGTTATTGTTCACCGGTGAAGTTCGAACAATCGCTATCGGTAGCGGCAGCCGTGGAGGCGAGTGCATGAGCGGCACACACGGCGCGCCCGGAGGCGGGAAAAATGGGAAAAGCACGAGCCAGTGTGCGGCGCAGGTAGTCGGCGGGATCGCTATGGCCGCGCGGAAATCCCGGACTGCCCAGCCGCAGAATCTGTTCGACGTAGGCGGGAGACATGGCCCGTGCCAGCAGAGCGCGGGCGACCCACAAGTCCACGATGCTCCAATCGGGGTCGGGAAATCGCTGCGCAATATGCCAGCACTGCATCCAGGCTTGGTAGATCTCTCTAGCCTGGGCGGTAGACAGGCATGCGGGGGTGGGTTGCATCGCGGCAGGTGGCGTGTGGCTGCCTCTGGCGACCTGCTCGCTAGCGGCCTGCAACAGACCTTCGGCGTGGCTCGCCAGACCGGCGGCGGTGTGCACGATCTTCACCCAAGGAGGATAGCCGCTGAAGTTGCGCCGGGAGGGCTTCTGATTGGTGAATCCGGCGAGTCTGCCCAAATGACGCCAGTCGGTACTAGCGCAGTCGCCGCCATAGAGATGCGCCAGGTGCCGGCCAATGGTGGTAGCCACGGCAGGTTCCAATGGGGTGGAGCTGACATGGACCCACGCCTGCAAATGGCCGGGGCTGGTCTGGAGCAGGACGCAAGGTTCATGTCCGTTGGCCCGCATCGCCGACAGCGCCACGGGACCGGTGTGATCCAAGTCGATCAGGATATAGCCGGCGTTCCGATCCTGAGCGTACGGATGGATGTACACGTCGCATCCCTCGCGGTTACGCACCCGCAGAAAACGGGTGGTCGCCAGGTTTGCCAATTGCGTGGCACTCCACAGCCGTTCTCCGGGGAACGGCCGCTTCGTCAGATTGTGTATACAGCGAACGAGGTAAAGTTCGCAGGGCATGGCCGCGAGTTGGCGGCGGATAGCTTGCGAGGTGAGCGTGAGGCCGAGGTCAAACATGCACCCAATTCTGCAATCGAACTGGGTTGCCGTACAATGAATTGGCAGCGAGTGGTAAACAGTGTCTTAACTCATTGTCTCAGTCAAGGGGCCCACCCCACTCTATCAGCATGAATCAGCATGCGATGCTCGCCATGCGACCTGAAATGCACTGGGGCTATTCATTTCTTCGGAAAGGGAATCTCTTCATCATGATCCGCCAAGCCACGCTCGCGTTTTTTGTGTGCCTGACAGGCGCACTTGCTCAAACCGAAACCGCC
>QHXW01000547.1 GCA_003223115.1 Acidobacteriota bacterium | reverse complement strand
CCAGCGCCATTCGCACTCCCATTTCGGCCGTGCGCCGCGCTACCTGGAATGCGATCACACGGTAGAGGCCGATCGCTGCCAACACCGTTGCCAAAACCCCGAAAACGCCCGCCAGAACAGCCACCATGCGGTCGCGGTAAATCGAGTCAGCGATCTGTACTGTCATCGAGCGCATGTCGTACACCGGCAGATTCGTGTCCATGTTGCGCACGAGGCGCCGGACATCCGCCCCCAGTCCGCTCTCATCGCGCACGGCGCGCACGAAGAACGCTGCCCGGTCTAGTTGTTCCACCTGCGCCAACGGCACGTAGATGAATGGCGTAGCCTCCTCGCGCAAGCTCCCATACTTGCTGTCGCGCACGATGCCCACGATCTCCCGAAACACGAGATGATTCCCCACCCCAAAAGCTAGATGTTTTCCGTGCAAGTCGCCGGCGCGCGCCACGCGTTTTGTTAAAGCTTCGTTCACCATTACTACCTGCGGGGCACCAGCCCCGTCGCGCTCCGTGAATTCCCGGCCTTCAAGGATCGGGATGCCCATCGTGTGAAAATAGTTGGGGCTCGCGCCATCCTGTAAAGCTCGAACGTCTTCGTCGTCTCCGGCCTTGTAACCCTCCACGGTGATGTTGTCGCTCCGCCGGCCATGGCCGAACGGCCCATAATTTGTGGCCCCAACCGATCGCACTCCCGGAAGCACCGTCAATCGCTGCTGCAACTCGTGATAGAACGCGAGGCCTCTCGCCAGATCGTACCCGTTCAATCCCGGCTCCAGCGAAAATCGCAGCAAATTCTCCGCATGAAATCCCGGATCCTCGGTCATTAGGCGGAACAGGCTACGCGTGAACAGCCCCGCGCCCACCAGCAACAGCAGTGATAACGCGACCTGCGCCACGATGAAGCCCTTCCGCAAATGCGCTTGACTGCCAAACGACGCCAGGCTCGCCGCCTGGTCTTTCAACGCGGCACCGGCTCGCTCGCGCGCTGCTTCAATCGCCGGAGCCAGGCCGAAAAGAAAACCCGTGACCAGCGCCAGCACCAGGCTGAACACCAGCGTCCGCGGCTCCAGCCGTGCGCCCAACCACTCACTGGCCGCATCTTCGGGCAGAAAACCCAGCAAACCACTCAGCGTCCAGTTCGCTACGGCTAGCCCTGCTGCCCCACCCGCGAGCGCCACTAGAGTGCTTTCCACTAGCAACTGTCGGACAATTGCCCACCGCGTGGCGCCAATCGCCAGGCGAATGGCAACCTCCTTCTTGCGCCCGGCAGCGCGCGCCAGCAATAGGTTTGCCACATTGGCGCAAGCAATTAGCAGCACCAGCCCGACCATCGCCATCAGCGACACCAGTGCCGTTTCCCATTGGCCGCGCAGCAGGTTCACCCCTTGCGTGGCGGGCCGCAGATCCAGTTTCTGCGCCACATAACGCTCGCGCCCCCGCTGGTCCAGCGTTTTCTGCAGGTGCCCCAATTCCTCTACAGAGACGCTGTGATACAAAACGTTCATCGCCGCCGCGGCACTCCCCACCGCGACCCCGGACTTCAGACGCGCAAATACGTTCAGAAAACGGAACAATCGATTATCCAGAGTCCTCTCATCGATAGGTGCGATCTGCGATCTCATCGCAATCGGCACTATCACATCCGGATTGTTCCCGCTGAGCATGCCCCGAAACGTGGCCGGCTCGACCCCGATCACCACCATTGGATGCTGATTAATATTTATCTTCTGCCCAACGATTTCAGGATTCGCCCCGAGACGGCGCTTCCAGTACCCGTAGCTTAGTACGACTACCGGATTCGCACCCGGCGCCGCGTCGTCATCCGGAAGAAAAAGCCGGCCCAGCGCGGGCCGAATACCTAGCACTTGAAAAAAATTGCCCGAAACCATCTCCGCGTAGGCGCGCTCGGTTTCCCCGCCATACGAAACGGTCGCGTGCCCACTCGCCCGCGCGATAACACCATCGAGAACCTGGTTGCGGTCGCGCAGGTCTTTGTACATCGGGTACGAAAACACTGCCTCATTGTTGTCGCTGCTGCTCCAGCCTTCGCGCTGCCCCTCCGTATGCAGGACTACCAGCCGCTCCGGCTCCGAAACCGGCAACATCCGGAGCATCACCTGATTCAACAAAGAAAAAATCGCGGTATTTGCGCCGATTCCTAACGCCAACGAGGAGACAGCCACTATCGTGAAGACGGGGCTCCGACCCAGTGTCCGCAGACCATATCGCAGATCGTTCCACATAATTGGGATTGTATCGCTGGATCAAGCGGTCCGGCAGATCGCTTCTTCTTCCGTTCTCAGTCTCAGACTGCAGGGTATTTGACTGTCAAACCGCTTCGGTCATCCCGAAGTCCGATTCTAGATTGAACTCTGAACTGGGGTCTGCCCGCACAATTTGCGAGTTGTATCCGGGGAGTTTCAGGTCAGCGGCACTTCCACGAGACACCAACTACGCCGCCAGACTACCCTCGCCCTGATCGGGTCTGTCAACCATCACGGCGCGTTGATTTACCCGCGCGGCCGAAGGGCTGCGAGCGAGTTTGCGACATCAAGAATGTTGTCTTCGTTGATCGCCGTCACTACCTCGAACCATTCGTTGTTGACCGTCTCCGGGTAAAGTGCACCGGCGATAGCACCGCCAATAGAGGCTATAGAATCTGAGTCTCCACCGAGGTTCGCAGCAAACAGAACCGTCTCTTCCGCTGATTCGGTGATCAGGGCCAGACTGATGGCTAGGGGAACAATGTTTATCGCCTTGCCAGGGAAGTACTCCTGAGCAACGTCATCGACAACCAGGTTCTTCCTCCTTGTGAGATTCGAATAGATCGTCTCAATGGATCGCATGACCGTCGACACCTCCTCAGAGGCTCGAAAAGCTTCAGCCCTTTTTAGAGGCTTTCAGGGCTACGCTCAGCACTTCGACGCTTGATCGGCCTTCCAGTGCCGCTGAGACAGCACCAGCCACTGCAGCAGCCGCGCAAATAGCCAGATGTCCGCCATGAGTAGGGGCAGCGATTCATAGGCGCCCCGAGTGAGGTCATCCAGCCTGCTCGACGGATAAATCACGCCAACGGGCGCAGTGCGCATAGCCGCTCCGCAACCATCACCTTCGGAAGCAACGCGGGCTGGATCTCCAATCTGCACGAAGGTCCACATCGATACGCCGGGATGGAGCGATTTCTTGCATTTCAGCAGTTCCCGGCCGATCGCCGCATGGCTGACGTCACCCTCGCGTAAGAGCGCTCGTGCCACGGCGAGCGTTTGTTCGGTATCATCTGTGGTCTCGCCGATGCGCCACTCATACCTTTTGCCCGCGTAGCGTGGGATAACGTCACCTGGCAGGCCGTGGAACCCCGTTATCCCCAGGGGATACCACTTCTGAACATCGGTCCGCGTCAATGTCTCCGTTTGCTTGCCAATAGCATCGCCGATTGCCAGTCCCTTGAAGCAGCCGATTACGCGTTCCTCATATCGCATAGAGATAGCGAGGCCTTCCAAGTCTCTCATGCTTGAGGTGAGGTGCCACTCAACGCGAGCCGTATATATATCCCGATCTGGGACTTCACTCAAGCGTTCAGGTATCTTCAAGACCGAGCTTGTCATTCACAGCGTGCCGCAATTCCTGTTTGCAACCGAGGTAACGTTCCGTGGTCTGAACCGAACCGTGTCCGAGCAGAAACTGGATCTGCTCCAGTTCACCGCCTGAGCAGTGGCAGAGACGGGCGCAGGTACGCCTCAGGTCATGAGGCGCGAGGTTTTGGATGCCGGCACGCTGGGCGGCAGCTTTCACAACATGCCAGATCGCTTTAGGCGTGATGCCTTCGCCCCAAATTTTGCGGAATCTACTTACGCGGCGGAAGATCCGGCCGGTGGTAATGCCAGCCGCCTCCGTCCATCCGTCGACAGCTCGCTTCGCCCAAGCGGGTACAGGAACTGTGCGGATGTGCCTTCCTTTGCCGATGAGATCGGCGATAACCCAATGTTCCTCCCTAATCTGTAGGTCATCGGTCCTTAGACCGACAAGTTCGGCCCGTCGGAGTCCGCATCCGATCAACAGGGACAGGATGGCACGATCACGCTTGCCTCGGGCCGTTTCCAAGGACGACATTTGGAGCAGCGCTTTGGACTGATCGATTGTCAGCCAATTACCAATCCGAACTCCCAAACGCTTCGCGCCCTTGACACGCCGAATTCCCGCGGCCAACTCAGGACTCAGCAGCCCAGTGTCGGCGGCCTCGTATGCTAGTCGCCGCACCGCGGCCAAGCGCACGTTGATTGTCGCGGGAGCGAGGTTGTTCTGCTCCAGGAAGAACCGATACCGGAGGACAACAGTTCGGTTGAAGGCCAAGCGTGGCTCCGAGCAGTACCAGCCGATAAACTCGTCGATCGCGTGGCCGTAGGATACTTGCGAACTGGGTGCCGCGAGCGAATTCAACACGGCGTTTTTCGACTGTTCCAGGTCAGGGAGCCGAAGGATTGTCTTGGGTTTGGATCGTTTCGCCGTCTTTTTCCGACGCGCCATACTGACGGCCTCCTAAGCCGTGGTGCTCAGTATGGCGGTCCGCTTTGCCTATTCAGATTACGAGAACCCCGTTTCGGGACTTTCATGATCGCCGCTGTCGTTTGCTGAACGCGTATTCGCGGACATCGGCCGTAGCCAAAATCTGGCCAGGCAAACCGTGGCAAGCGCACAGGCCAGGTTAGCTGCCATTCCCCCTTGCAAGGGAGAGACGCAGGCAGACACAACTAGCCGTCGTAGTGGAGTGCGCGCATTGGTTCTACTCGAGATGCCCATCTAGCCGGCACATAGCCTGCCACGACTGCGACAGCGGCCAGCACCAATGTGGCGCCCGAGATAGCCATCGGGTCGAGCGCGGAAATCCCGAAGAGCTGGGTTGCAACGATGCGCTTGACGGCCCAGATCGACGGCAGCCCTAACGCTACTCCGATCCCGATCAAAATGAAAATCTCGCGCAGCACGAGCTTCAAGATGTCGCCGGGTACCGCACCGAACGACATGCGAATGCCGATTTCATTGGTGCGGCCGCTGACGTTGTAACTCATCACCCCATAGAGCCCGACGGCCGCCAGTGTCAGGGCGAGCAGCCCGAAGATACCGCTGAGCCGGCTGATGGCTCGCTCGGTAACGAGGGTTTCGCCCATTAACTCGTTCATCGTGCGGATTTCTACTGGTGGAACCGCGGCGGCGACCTCCCGCACTGCCTCGCGAATAGCAGCCGCCACCGTCGCGACGGCGCTCAGATAAATTGAGCTCACGTTTCTCCTATATGCTCGGATTTATTGAGCAATCCACTCACACCAGCGAGAGCAGCAAGAGAAGTCTCTTTTTTCCAGGTAGTCCTTTTTGGCTTTTGCGAAGGGGTGGTTGGAGCCGCGCTGCGTTATATGGGGGTGGGAAGCGGGCTCGGGGGATGGGACTGGAGCAAGTCATTCCAATCATGTTGAGTGGGACGAAGGCGCTGAACCCTGGGATAGAGAGCCATCATCTGTTGCGCCATGTCTTCCCCTGGGGTATCAGCATCGAAGCCACAGTAAATGGAGTAGCCTTGCGCCAACAGTCCCGGTAGCCAGCGAGGGTTGGGTCGGACGCCGGCGGTGGAGACAGCAAAACAACCCGGGTGGAGGAGAAAGCAACTGATGGCATCGATGGCCGATTCGCACAGCACAATGCGGGTGGCTCCAGCAGGCTGGTGCCAGCCGAAGTAGCCGAGGTCTTTGCGCGAGCCGGGTGCCAAGCCACGCCAACGAACCGATCCGGTGCCCCGCAGTTCGGCGCCCACGGGGCGGTTTTTGGCGTCGCACAGGAGGAAAACGGCATTGCCACGGTTATCGGCATAGAGCCGGTGGGATTCGAGCAGAGATTGAATCACCGCCAAAGGAATGGCGCGTTGCTGGTACAGGTAACCTTTTACAGCCGGTAGCCGGGAAGGATCGGGTAACGGCAAGCGCAAAGGGCGCACCGCCGAAGATGAGTGGAATGGTTGAGGAGCATGCCCAACAGGAAGATGCCACCCAGCGAGCCAGGCGACGGCGCTGACGTAGTCCAGCTCCTTCAAGTGCATGACTAAATCGATGGCACCTCCGCCACCGCAGTTCTGTTTCCAGTTGATAAATTTCATCCCCCGGATGGAGATCGGCCCGTGGGCGGTATGCCATTTCTTGCGATCCTGGCGATCCGGTTGGGCTCCGGTGGCGCGTAATACCTCGGCAAGAGGAATCTGGCGGAGTTGCTGGAGACGATTGCGGTCCCAGCTCATGCCTCTGCACTCAGCTTCGGCCGCAGGCTGACGCAATGCTTCATGTTGATAACGTGGCTGTTCTCGGTGAGACGGTCAATGAGAGCGGCGGTAAGATGATCGTTTTTCAAAAACGAACGCCATTCGCTGAAGCCTAAGTTGCTGGTGATTAGCGTGGGCTTTCGCCGGTGCCGCTGGTGCATCAGAGTGAAGAACAAACCCACTTGCGCAGGTTCGGTCTCCACATATCCGATCTCATCAATCAGTAAGCAATCATAGGCGAGATATCGCTTCAGAACTTGCGCTTCGGAATGATCGGCGATGGAGTGAAACAGCTCGACAATCAGTTCCGGAAAGAGGACGAAGCGGCCGGTGTAGCCACGCTGAATGGCCTGCACCAAAAAGCTGGTCGCCAATGCCGTTTTTCCGCAGCCGGTGGGGCCGAGCCACAAACAGTTCTGCTTCCGGGTGATGTAATCAAAGCCATCGTAAAGAGAAAGGATTCTTTTCTTATCCAACTTGGGCTGGCGCTCGAAAGGAAACGTTTCCATCAGCCACAGTTCGGGGATCTGCGCCCTCTGCAGTCGTAACCTGCGGGCATTCTCGTGGTGCAGCTTGCCCTCTTGCTCGACCACATACCGCAACAGCCGCACCGGCGAAAAATCTTGCTGCTGGGCTAAAGCCAAGTATTGGTCCCAATGCGCCAGCAGACCCCAAAGCCGCAGGTACTTCAACGTCTGGATCAACTCTTCATCCATGGTTGTTCTGATCCTCCTCGTCCTTCTGATCCTGCTGGTTTCCCTGATCCTGCTCGTCGGATTGGTCTTCCAACATCTGGTCATAGGGGGAAAAATCCGGAACTTCGGTCCAACGGCCTTGCTGGTAGGTGTCGCGGTTGGAGAAGTTCTCATCCACCTCCACCGGCCCGAGAGGAAGCTGACCCTGGCTGAGCGACAAACGGGCGATCCGCTGCAGGGTAGGCAGATCGCGAATCGCATAGTGCAGCGCCCGCTCCAAAGTCTCCAGGAACAGGGCGGGAGTCATGCGCTCTGCCAACTGCAATAACTCACGGATGAACCGGTGCCGCTGCAGACCGCTTCCCGGCTGGAAGACGAAGTGGAGATACTTCTCCACCGTGGGGGACAGGGCCCGCAGTCGTCTCTCTTCCTCGGCACTCGCCCGCTTGCGATCCTTCGGCTGGTGAGCCGGCTTAGGCATGCCTTCCGGGCTGATCCTTTGGTTGGATACACCATCGGCGGGCAAGTCATACTCCACCAGACAGCGCCGGCTCTGGTAGATCTTTACCAGGTCACTGTATTCCACCACCTTCACGTCTTGACGCTTTGTTCCCGGCACCCAGTAGCAGTTGCCCTTGAAGGCGGCATAGCCATATTGGTCCGTGCCCCGCTCATGGACACAATAGGGCGCTGGGAGATGGGCGGGTAAGGCAATCAGAGCGGAGCGTTCCTGTTGGAAAGCTTGCGCGGGAATCAGTTTGCTCTTGGCCACCGGCCGCTGCTCCATACGCACGGTGGCCCATTGGAAGGCTTGCTGGTTCAGATCCTCCAGACTCTGAAAGTGGCGCCCCGGGAAAAAATTAGTCTCCACTGTCCAGAAGCTGCGCTCCTCGCCCGCCTTTCGATTGGCGTGACCCTTTTCATGGCATACGAACCGGAATCCATACTGTTTGGCGAAGGCCTCCATCTCGGGTACTATCACCGCATCGCGACCGGTCCCCTTCCATCGCGCCAGATTGGTGTTGTCGATAATGCATACCCGAGCGGCGTATCTCCAGAACATCAGTGCTTCATGCAAGAAGCATTTCATCCGAAAGCGATTGAACAGCCGATAAAAGCGCAAGTAGCGGCGCTTGGAATAGCGCAAGTAAAGCAGGCTGGCGATCACCTGGACGCGTAGATCGCCCAACTGCACTGCATAGGGGCTGGTATCGTGCTGCATCTCGGCGCCAGGTTGATCCGGCACGTGTTGGCAGCGGCTCGTCTGGCTGCGGTTCATCTCCAGCTGACGCAGCATCCGCGTCAAAGTGGAATAGCCGACCCGGATGCCTTGTTCTTCCATCAGCTTCTCGTGGACCCGCTGCACCCAGCCCTCGCATTCCTGGTAGAGCCGCTCGAGAAGCTCGCCATCAATCTGGATCTTGTCCTGGCGGACGCCGAGCGGCATCTCTCCCTTTTGGGCAATGATCGTGTGCACCGTGTTACGGCTGATCTGGAGGCGCTGGGCAATCTCCTGCAGACTCATCCCTTCTTGGTGGAGCAGAAACACCGCTTGCCGCTTGTCCGCTGCGATCATGCAGTCTCCTTAAGCTGTCGAAAAAGGCTCGCTGCCGGCTCATAATCCCCGCGCTCAACAGATGCGCCTGGGCATGAAAAGCCGGGGTCTTCAGTCGTCGGTCTTGACTTTTGCCCATTACCCGCTGCATGTACTTTTGCGTGATCTCCAGGTCCTTGAGCAGCACTCGTTCAAACTCATTGCAGCCGTCCGGATGATCCGGTACTTGTCGCATCCAGTCCAACACCACTCCGGTGTGTCCCTGACCAATGGCGTCGCGAAACGACTCTGGCCCGCGAAAATAGCCATAGGCCAGTTGTTCAATCTCCCGCACACTCAGCTTTTTCCCACTCACTGCCACCACGAAGTCCTCGATCGATTGCTTGGCGACGCCGTTCATGCGCATGAACTGGCGCAGGGTGTACATGTAGGCATAAACCGGGAAGTCCCCACGGAAGATCATTTCCCGCACCCGGGGGCTCATCTCGGCCATCAGGCCCAACCGCATACTCACCCAAGACTTGCTGCGCGATAACTGTTCGGCAATGTCGACCACACTCATCTTCCCCAGCTGGCGCAGCTGGGCAATGAATGCCGCCTGTTCCAGAATGCTCAGCGACTTGGTGTTGGAAACCCGCAGCAGATTCACGATGCCGACGGCTTCCTCTTCGCCCAAGCAGCTATACGGCACGATTCCCAGTCCTAGCTTCGCCGCGCAGCGGTAACGTTTGAATCCGTTGAGCAGAATACTGCGCGACTCCAGGTCCACCCCTTCTAACGGCTCCTCGATGCCGCGCTGCGCGATGGAAGCCAATAAGCGCACCTCCAGCGCGGCATTCTTCATGCGGTAGCTCTCATAGCGTAAATCCAGGTTGGCCAACTCTACTTCTCGTCCCATCTCCGCTTCTCACGGATAGCGCGCTCGGTTTTTCCAGTAGTTCAGAAGGTACTCCATTCGGCGCTGGCGGACCATGCTGTGTTGTCTCACCGCCCGCGCCAACATCTCCACAATCTCCTCCTCCATCACCCGCCGGCCCTCGATCAAACTGGTCACCGTCGCCAGATAGCGGACAATGCCAGCATCGAACGGCCTTTTCTCCTCCTGCCGCTCAAAGGCCACTCGACGCGGCCGGTGATCCTGCTGGCGGCGCCTGCTGTTGTGCAGTTTCTTTTTGGCTTTGCCGACCTCGCTGCTGTAGTACTCCACGCTGCGCTGTGTCGAACGCCTCTTGCGGTGCGCTTGCTGGCACCCAAACGGACATCGCAGATCCCGGCGTCCGGCGTTACGAGGATGGGTGAGAAAGAAAATCCGGCAATGTACACAGCGCCGCAGACAGGGCCGGAGCTTGGGCCTGCCCCTCAGCGCCGACCGCAATACGACATAGTACGCCCCTACCAGGGCCCGGACCTCGCCGCTGCGGTACCAATCCGGACGAAACCGGAAATGCTCCTGGATTTTGATTACTAAAAACCCAGGGATTGGCTTATGATAGAAAGCGTTTTATCCAAAACACCCTTGTCCTACCCCGACGGACACTTCGGTGTCCAGAGGGGTGGGAAAAGGGATCTTCTTTTAGACAAAAGCGAACCTTACCGCTCAGGCCAATCGCTTCCACAATCGGCCAGCGGTCTCGAGCATTAAGCCCAATTTATCTGAGCGCGTGGCTGTTCAAATTAGGTGAGCGCTATC
>QHXW01000546.1 GCA_003223115.1 Acidobacteriota bacterium | reverse complement strand
TTCAGCCTGCTGCAACGCAAAACACTTAACGGGGGAAGCTTCAAGAGCAAAGAACAACTGTGCGAGGCTATTGAAGCCTTCTTCCGGAGGCACAACGAGCGCGCCAAACCATTCCGCTGGCGGAAGCGCGAAGTGAAGGGCAGCCAGCTTCAAAATACAATTGTTAATTTACGCAATTAAGCGCTAGATCTGCCCATCGGAAATGAGGATCCCCACGTTGGCCAGCAGATCGGCGATCTTGGGCTCCGTCATGTTGCACAGATGGGCAAACAGCAGACACAGACTCTTCAGGTTCGGCCCGAATTCCCCGCCGTAGCCCTGCGGCAACGGGGCCAAGTAGGTCTTGCCCGTGGAAGCCGCGTAATGTAATAAAATAGTACTCGCGCACATCGGTTCATGCTTCTCGCTCGATAGAAACTATGTCGGGCTGGGCTAGTCTCGTCAGTGCGGGTGGATCCGGCCGAGACAGTTCTCTGGGTTGCTCCTCTTTCGGCCCAATGAGCGTAAGAATTTTACTCAATGCGGCCTGCGTCTTACGGGCTTCGCGGAGGATCACCAGACAAACGATCCCGATTAGTAATGCAATTAAGAGCATGAGAAAGTGGTACTCGGGGGTGGATAAGATCTTCCAATTTTGGAAGTTCATTTCTTTGTTGCTTCCTCTGGTACCCCTCGCATCTATGATTGCAGTCTGAAACCGGGACCACTCATCGGGACGCGAAGTCCTCGACCAGGAACGACGTCTGCACGTTCCCCATTTTCAGTTCTCCGTTGGCCGGCGGTAAATCCGGCAAAGACCCTACTGGTTACGGCTTGCCCCTGCCCCCGAAGACGTGCGACCTCTTGGCTGGCCCCATCATCGTGACTAGGAAACCGCCCTCTGGCAGAGCATTGAACTCATCGGTGAATACACGCAACGTCTGTGTCTCAACCCAGCCGCAGATTTCCTGTAATCAAATCAAAGCGGCGGGCACTCTGGTGCAGGGTACCCCGAGGGAGCTGCGCGCCCGTTACGTCAAGGCGCAAGCGACCTGGGCATCAGAGTGTTCGCTTTGCTCTATGGCTTGATGTTCGGGTTCACGGCATCGCTCACGCTGTGGCAGGATCTACCGCCCATTCAGGTGATCGTGGTGATGGTTGTGCTGTTCGGCGCTGCCCTGGTAGCGCTTGGGGGTGCGAATGAGAGCCTACAACTCCACTCGGGACGCCCTCTACTTTCGCGTCAGCAGTGATCGGCAAACAACAGAAAACCAGTTCGTTGACCTTCTGGCCGTGGCCCACACAGACAACACTGAGCGTGATTGGAAACACATACGTGCCGATCTGGGCCATTCAATCATCACTGATACCCGAATCACACGGCGCGGAATTACCCGCACCATTTACCGTGTTGATGCTGCTATTGCTGAGAGTCTAGCCAAGGAATGCATCTACGTCGAGCAGGGACGCTCAAGCAAACGTGGCGCACAGAAACACCATTATTCGAGCGCATGAAACGCGATGCCTCACAGTAGAGATTCACGCGGTTGCGGTTTGGAAGGTTTCGCGGCTTGGCAGGGATATGCGTGAGGTGATCTCGACGGTTTATGAATTCGCAGACCTTGGCGTCACCATCGTTCCGGTGAAGTCACAGACAGGGCGGTCAACACCGCAATGGGTCGGATGCTCTGGGCCATCCAAGCCTGGTACGGCGAAATGGAGAACGAGGAGCAGTGAAAATGTGCGCTTGGGGCAGGCACGGGCCAGGGCACAAGGGAGGGAAATTGGACGGCCAAGGAAAGTCGGGAACGACATGGAACAGAGAATCCTCACATTGCGGAGCAACGGCCATGGCTACAAGGTCATATCGCAACGTACTGGAGTGGCACGCTCAACCGTTCGGCACATCCTGAAGGGGGCCGAAACTATGCTGAAAACTCAGCCGCTAACTCCTGCACCATCGATTGCCGCCGATACCATTTTGCGAGGGGCCATAAGTGCTTGTTTGTGGACCCCGCAGCACGCCCAGAGGATTCAAGCCGTGGAGACCCGTTCGGCCTTCTTGAGCAGGTCTCTTAAATGGACGGAATAAGGTCTACTGTCCCAGTGCATGCCAACCATTCCGATGAGCGTTCTGCGCTGCTGTACAGATTCAACCAGCACAGCACCGGCTGGAAGCGTTACGCGAAGTTCAGCGCCATCAGGCGTGTGATAGATCGCTGGAATTGGAGCCGACAGCCGATACCGCGTCATAATGCATCTCTTTAGTAGAATCTGGCGCGGCGATGATTCACTGACGGTGTTATTGTACTGTGAGTGTGTGGTTAGGACCTAGGAAAATTACTAGTCGGTACGTTAGATCACGTATGATTGCACGCAGATCCAGGACCCGATTCCATTTCTGATATTGCTCGGTTTAATCCTGGTGACGGTTTCGTTGTGGCGGTGGTGGTTCAAGGCAATCGTTTGGCCCTCGAACTTTCTCTCCAATGGCGATGAAGCGCCTCAGTTCAAATGACGACGTGACTATTGCTTCTCCAGACTCGCACTCCCAAAACCTCTCTCTCGATGCCCGATGCCGGGTGAGGATCTAAAGCACTTTGGCGTGCGGATGCAGCATTCCAAAAGGTGAAGGTTTTGGAAAGCCCTACCGCTTGATAATTGCCAATGACATGTCTCCTGTATTTTGAGGGACTCGGTGCGCCGGACCATCCATTCCGAACCGGGAGACCGCATTCAGTATTATATTACCACCGGCAGGTGACGCTGCGGCTGATGACCGGCGCGCCCCCCGGGAATCCTAACAAGGGCATTTTTGCAAATCTCCGATACTGCTTGACTTGGTTTATTTCTGACGCTGTAACGACTGTAACGAGCTGAAGGGTCGAGAGTTCGGTAACTCAATGTGGTTCGATGCTTTAGGAAGACCCCAAAAAAGAATTCGTTGGGAAGTGGCAGGAGAGTCAAGTTTGTATCAGTGATTCCATGGTACAACTGATACGTGGCTGATCC
>QHXW01000121.1 GCA_003223115.1 Acidobacteriota bacterium | reverse complement strand
GTATTTTCAAACTCGCGAGGGGAGCTATAACACCCCCAGCCTGGTCCAGTTTCTGAAGGACCTGAAGCGTGAACTGCGGGGGCCAAAGGCGGTTCTGGTGTGGGATGGTTTACCGGCGCATAAGAGTCGGGAAATGAAGGCCTATCTGGCGCCACAGCACGATTGGCTCGTGGTCGAGAGATTACCTGGCTACGCGCCCGATCTGAACCCCGCAGAGACGCTGTGGGGAAACATCAAAGGGCAAGAACTGGCCAACCGTTGCGCTCCAGATCTTGGGGAGGTTCACCAAGCAGTGAAGCGAGGCATGGCGCGAGTGCGCCGTTCGTTTGAGATTTACGGGAGGCACAGGCGGATATTACCTCCGCTAAAATTATCTTGAGCAAGCAGGCATCAAAGCTCGGATCGTTTTCCCGGTCGAGAACGAAGCCCAGGGAGGGGCTCGAGTCTTATAAAATCGAAAGGTGGCTCGGCGCGCCGCGCTGCAGCGGGCGCGTTGAGAAATTGAGAGTGGTCGGCGCTACGAAAACAGCGAATCCCAAAAAAACCTTCTTCTGGGACTTCTTTCTGCTTTCGGTAAAGTTGCGTAACCTGATCTCATCAGCGTCGGCAATGCTTCATTCCGGCCGAAACAGCCAGGCACAGTAGCAGGGCGAGGGAAGGCTGGGCTGGGACAGGTCGTCGGCACCTCGCGAACGTTCCCCACTACTTCACTTCATCCATCAGTGCTTTGACCATTCCGACCCAGGCATCGCCCGTGCCTTCGACCGGCTCGACCAACAGGCGGCCTTGCGCATCCACGATGCGGTTTTGAGGCACTCCATTTTCGAAATTGATGTGATCGGCCAAACGGCGGGAGTTCAACACGGGAAAGGTGTAGCCGTGCTCGCGCACCAGACGGCGAGCCAGTTCTGCATCGGAATCGACATCGATAGAGATGACTATGCGGTCCAGTCGGCCACGGAAGGCTTCATGTAGTTTTTGAATGTAGGGTAATTCGGCACGGCACGGAGTACACCAAGTGGCCCACATATTTACCAGCACGACTTTGCCTTTCCAGTCCTGTAGGGTCCAGCGGCGGCCAGTCAGGTCGGTTGCCTGAAAATCACTCAGCGGAATGCGCGCCACTTTCGCCCAATCCACCTGTTGCGGCTGAAATAACAGTGCCGCCTCGATGCCTACGCGTTCCGCGAGTTTCGACCATCGCTTCTCCTCGGTTTGGTAGAACACTCGCTGGTTGTGCTGCGCATTGGCGGCAGGGGTGAGCCGCGCCAGATCCGCACCGGCCCGACGGGCGGCGATCCCGGCCTGCTGGGTGTCGTTCTTCTGCAACCAGTATTCGGCCAGATCGCTGTCGGCTCGCAATTGCGCCCACGCGATCTGTTGGTTGGCCCTTTCGGCGCCCTGTTCGGAGGTCAGCAGGTCGTGGTTGTCGCGCTCGACTTTCTGTACGGCCTCGCTCAACAGGCCCGGGACTTCACCCAAACGTGCGTGGTGATGAAGGTAGAGTTCGGCTACCTCAAAATGAGGATCGAAAGGAAGAAACCCGGCCGACGCTGTCGCTCGCAGCGCCAGATCGGCCACGGCAAGCGCCTCGTCCGTGGGCAAACGAGACTCATACACCAAGGCCGCATTCAAATATTCACTGGTCGCCGCCTCAGAATGCGGTTTTTTTTCGTGCAGCCACTTAAGAAATTCAACGCGAGCGATTCCCCATGCAATAAACCCGGCCTGCGTGGTGTTGGGCGGCTGGTGTGTCGCCTCCCACTGTTGGATGGCTGCCTGAACAGCCCATGTGGAATCAGGCCGCTCGCGAGCTAGTTCGGACCGAAATTGGCGCGCACTTTCACTGTCGCCTAGATACACATAACCCATGTTGACCAGGTTGATCCAGGACGCGTTGTCATAACGGTTCATTGCGCGCAGGCCTTGAACGACGCCCTTCAGCTCGGAATCGTGCGAGAGGTTCATTTCGGTAAGGATGCGGTCCCATTGGGCAATGGCGGCTGGGTCGGTGCGGCCGGCCAACTGCTTGCAAGCCGCACGAACGGCTTCGACACGTGCGCGCCGATCACTGATCGCGGAAAAGTCACTTGTATTGGCGATTTGCGCCGGAAGCGCGGTGGCCAAAACCGCCGCGAGAAGGCTGGTGCAGAGAAGCCACATCTTGCATCAAGCATAGCGCTCCGGTCGAGGTATTGGGAGATAAGAACATCCCATCGCCTCGTTACATAACACCTCTGCTGTCTGGCCGAAAACCGAGCCCGATGGTCGTGCCCGAAGTGCGCGTTTGCGGCCCATCTCTAACGAGTTGGTTTGGCTGGCCAGATTGACTATTGCTTCCGGCAACGTGGGATTCATCATACTAATCCGGCTGTGCCAACGATTCGCGCGAGTCGAAAACTACTCGTTTGGGCACAGTCCGAAGCTCGGGCGAAAGTTCCCTCGTGTTCTAAGGCGTGCGTGGGCTCAGGCACCGAGGATTTTGTTTACATGCGCAACACGCGTGGACGGCCCGTCCGCGCCTGGGAGGCGTGGTGCAGACCGAGGCAGGCAGGATGCGGCTGTATGGCCACCGACCAGGAGGCCTCTCGGTGACGGTGCCGGCCTGCTGATCGGGGTGAGTGAAAGTGCATGGCGATGGGAAGGGGACAATCGCAATGTCTTCCGTCCAACAATCCAGATCAGTCCTCCACGTTAGCGATGAGTTGGTCTTTCGGACGATGGAGCCAGCACCGTGACGGATCGCGTTGCACGCGGCCCCCGGGGAAATGCAAAAGCATGGTCGGCTGCTTGCCGACGGGATTGATGTCTGAGAATGCTCGCTCGGGGCATTTTCCGAGTGCCCGACCATCCAGTCTGAGAGAAGCGGGGCCAGTGAATGTGGCATCGCAGAATCGGGCATTGAACCGTTATTGAGAAAGTTCGCGGTCCCCCAAGGCGGACTTATTTCTTCAACTGAGTCTGGAAGTTTAGCACCGCCGTGAGCGCCGGCGCAGTGGTGCCGCTGGCGAGGGCGCGCAACAGGAAGCGCTGGCCATCCTTGCTCACTTGGTAGCTTCGTCCAACAATGAAAGTGTCCAGCACCGGCACGATAAAGAGGCGCTTTGGTTGGCCGATCTGAAAGGGTTCCGACGTCGAAATAGCGAGCTTGACCGGAACTACCATCAGCGTGTGATCTCCCGCGATATAGAACAATTCAGTGCCGTCCTTCCGCCACTCAGGCTCGATGCCGCCACCCGCGGAAATCTGGAACTTCGCACCAGACAGGGGAAGGGACTGCACGTAGATTTCATCGCGACCCGATTCGTTCGAAGTGTAAGCCACCCAGTGGCCATCGGGAGAAAATCGGCCGTGCTTTTCATCGAACTCCGTTTGCAAATACGGAGCCGGCTTGAGGTCCGCGCCCGTACCTTCGAATGGCTGCGGCGCGACCCATAGATCCTGTCCCGTTTTCACGCCCGGAATCTGGTAAATCAGAAAGCGGCCGTCTTGTGACCAGTCTTCCGGCCAACCAGCAGCAGTACCCATCTTGATCAGCAACTGCTCCGGACCGGTACCATTCGCGGATTTGATGTAGAGGTCGAACGCCCCACTACGGTTTGATGCCCACACCACTCGAAGACCATCGGGGGACCACATCGGAGGATCGTCAATGGCCGGATCGGAGGTGAGCCGGGAAGAGATGCCGCGGACTGCATCCAGCACCCATACGTCTACGTTGTCGGCCCGAGACATGGAGAATGCCACGCGCGTCTCGTTCGGCGCTAGCCGGAAGTCGTCGTAAGTCCCGGGCGGGCTGAACAGACCTACCTGCTTGCCGCTGCGATCCCACCAGGCCAATTGTGCGCTCGCACCTCGCCCCCTCGCGCCGCCAGCCGTCGTATAGACCAGCGTTCCGTTCTCGGAGACAGAGAACGCTGTCCACAACGAGCTGCCCCCTACTTCTTCAACAAGAGGAGATGCATCTCCTCTCAGGCTCAGCCGCTTAGGATCTAAGCGTTGAGCCATCAGCGCCTGGCCGCGCCGGAAAATCAGATACCCATCTTGCCCTGGCGTGCCAGCCGCTGGAACGTAGCTTGCATTGCTCGTTTCCGGAAGGAGGCGCACGGAAGCCGATCCGTCAAGTGATCCGACGTAGATTCCCTTCTCTGCAGGGTTGCTCACCGCCGCGTACAGGAAATGGCGGCCATCCGGCAAGAATTCAGGTAAGATTTGCGAAAAGCCGGGGGAAGACCGTCCCAATTTGGTCAGCGGAACCGGAGTGCCGCCACCGGCGGAGACCTGGAACAATCCCGACGTGAGCGAGAGTGGAAGCACGATGATGCCGTCGCGGTTCCAGGTTCCTCCGTGGGCTTGGGATACGCTGCAGATTATCTGCGCCGGTCCGCCGGATGCTGCGATCTTCTTCAATTTGCCCTGCGCGAAGAACGCGATGAGCTGGCTGTCAGGAGACCAGAACATTTCCTGCGCTCCCTCCGTGCCAGCCAGTGTCTGCACCTCGAGGGAATCGAGCGATCGAATCCATAGTCGGCTGTCTGCAACGAACGCGAGTACGTGCCCGTCGGGCGACAGTTTGAAAAAGTCGATGCTCGATTTCTCCGGTGGCGGGATCTCGAAGCGGACCGTGCTTGGCTCGGCGGGCGGAGCTTTGCGGAGGTGAAGGAAGGCAAGGGTCAGGACGCCTATCGTCGCCGCGATTGCGAGTGTCGGCCAAAACCAGCGGCGCGGGCCTTGCGCCCGAAATCCGGCTGCAGGTATGGAAGCCTGCGAGACCAGTTCCAGGGCGGCGCGCAGGTCCCGCGCTGTTTGCCAGCGGTTCTCCGGATCTTTCTCCAGGCAGCGTCTGAGTAGCCGGTCTAAAGCGGCGGGCGCCACGTCTGCCACGGATGGTGCGGGTCGCTCCAGGATTGCTCCGATTACGCTCGCTGCTGTAGCTCCTTCGAACGCTCGCTTGGCCGTGATCATCTCGTAGAGAACCAGGCCGAAGGAAAAGATATCGCTGCGTGGGCCTGCCTCGATTCCGTTGACCTGCTCGGGCGACATGTACAACAGAGTGCCGAGGATCGTGCCCTTGGCCGTCAGCCCCATGGCGAGTGTCGCGTCATCAACGGTTACCGGCCTGTCAATTTTCGCCAGCCCGAAGTCGAGCAGCTTCACTCCAGCGCTCTTCGTCACCAGAATATTGGCGGGTTTCAGATCTCGATGCGTGACCTTGTTGGTATGTGCTGTATCGAGGGCCGAAGCAATCTGGCCCGCATACTCCAACGCCTTGTCTAATGGCAGCGGACCTTTCAACGGAGATCCCTCGATGTACTCCATGACCAAATAATTGGGGCCGACATCGTACAGCTGGCAGATGTGGGGATGATTCAGAGCCGCGACTGCCAGAGACTCGCGCTCGAAGCGTTCCGTAAACTCCTGCTTAGAAACTTTCACCGCGACGATGCGGTCGACCCGCGTGTCGCGAGCCTTGTACACCTCACCCATGCCCCCAGCGCCGAGTGGCGCAAGGATCTCGTAGGGGCCGAGTTTGTCGCCTCCAGAAAGCGGCATACGAAGAGTTCAGATAAGTTTAGCTGATCAAAGGGCGGATCGTGCCTGGATCACGGCGTACTCGGAGACTGCTCGATTCGGTCACTGCAGCCGCATTCTGTGACGCTGAGGATCAGGAAACGCCGGTCCGGCACGACGATGGAGTGGCGCGGAACGCGATCGGCACCGTCGTACCGACAATCGAGGCCGCAACTGGAATCGGCTGGCAGGCAGGCGGGACCACCGCACAAGAAACGAAGCAGTCCAGCACCATCGCAGTCTTCGCGACCCGCCGCACGGTGGATACCGGCTGCCACACGATTGAAATCCGTAAACGCCGTCCCGACATCACTGTGGTGCAGCAGGCCTGAACTTGCCGGCTCAATCGAGCGGGGGTTGCCGCGCCGCGACATTCGCGCGCTGGTCGACCAATATGTGGGTGAACTGTTAAACAGCGTCGACACCACGCCGGCCGGCGTGATCCTTGGCTGCACCCACGCCGCTCCGTCCGCCTAAGCGCGTTATCGCGCCGTAGCTATTCGTATACCCGGAAGAAACCACATTCACTCGGAGGCGACAAACCGTCAACTTGGATTTGTATAAACGCTGGGTCTACCAGGAGCACTAGCGCGTGAAATGCTTTCGCTGCCGGTCGCCTAGAGTGTTTGTGTATCGCGGTGTATACTCGGCTCAAAGGAGCCTCTACTTTAAGTGAAACGAATTGTAATAGTCGGCCTGCTCACGACAGGCATGCTAGGCGTGCTAGGCAGCGCGCTCGCCCAGATCGACTTATCGAAGCTGATTACTGGGAACCAGACCAGCCCGGAGGCAATCTCCGCCATACACTTCGGCCCCGAAGGAAAGTTGATCTGGATCTTCTATCACGCACCCTCCGTAAGAGATCCCGAGACCAAAGAGAAGCGGCACATCTTTAACGGCGCAGGCGCGCTTCAGGCCGAAGACACCATCTGGCGACTGGGCGCGGACTACGCGACTGTCCTGCACACCGACGCCGATCTAGACATCGGGCGACTGGCAGTGCCCAAAGGCGATTACACGCTCTACATCGATCTCGACAAGGGGAACTGGAGGCTGATCGTCAACAAGCAACTGATGAACGCGCGAGGCACGCGGCCGCAGTGGGGCATCGTGGACGCCAAAGGCGCCACGACGGATGATCCGGCCAAGGAAGTGGGCCGCACCGATTTGACGATGGGCAAACCGGCAGCTCCGGTGGAAACGCTCAAGATCTCGCTCACGCGCACTGACGCCACTCACGGCACGCTGGACATCGCCTGGGAGAATGTGACGGCATCGGTGCCCTTCGCGGTGAAGTAAACTGGCACCGGCTGATTAGCCGCGAGGGCAGTCGCCAAGCGTTTAGTGACGGTTTTGCCGAAATCTACTTGGGCGAATAACGCTCTTATCCGGCCAATCTCTGCCCGTTACCGGGGTGGGTTGAGGTTACGGCGACTCGTTGATTTGGCCTCGGGTGATTGTCCGGTTGTGGGACACGGGCCCCGTAGGGGAGTCTTCGTGACGGCAGTTCGCTCGGCGCTACGATTGCGGTCATAGAGCGGAAACCAGGTTGACTGGATCTGCACCATCATCTTGTGACCCGGCAGGAACACGTGGTTTCTGGGCCAAGCCGGAGGATTACCGGAAGGCCGTGCAGCGCGTCTATCACGCACGCGGCCAGGTAAGCTTCATCGACCGACAGCGCGCCCAAGGCGGACATCCCGCCCGTCATAGCATTTGAGACCGGGACGAACACTTGGCGCCGCTTGCCAGCCTGGCCTGCCGGTTGCGTCAGCGGGTACACCATCCGGCCCGCGCCGCTCTATCTCAGCGCTGGCCTCAAAATGGGCTTCGCTGCGTCAAAGGCAGCGACTCTCAACGGCGCACGATTTCTTGGGGAAGATAAGCAGATTGGCTCGCTCGCTACTGGCGAGCAGGCTGACTTGCTGGTAGTTCATGGTGATCCTTCCGCCAAGATCGAAGACATTGAACGGGTCGAGCTGGTGTTTAAGGACGGTGTGGGCTACAAGTCCGCGAAGTTGATCGAATCAGTTCGGGGGATGGTCGGCCTGCGATGAATCTGAGCACAACGAAGGTCACTCGGCGAATTCGGGCTTAGACAGCGTTTTTCCGAATGATGCCTTCTGTTTCCGTCAGCGCCCAGCAGACCGACAATTTCGTACGGCTCCAGTCGGGGGGAGAGCAGAATCAGAGTCTTGAATACTGCTTACTATAAGTCTACGGCTCTTCCAGATCGGGCTTTCAAGCTTCTGGGTGAACAGATGCTGACCGATAGTTGGCGTTATCAGCCCATGTCGTGCGAAAGCCGATTAAGCGTCCGTGAAATAAATACCCTCTCGACAACAACGAAATCGTGCAAACGAACCAGCAGGATGCTGAAAACATTGGATGGGTGAGCAGATTGTGTCAAAATCACTTAGCCGCCTATGAGTGTCAAACGATGTTCCTTTCCGCTGCAGCTGGGCGTCTTTTGTGCCATGGCGTGCGCGCAAGCGCCGCCCGATACCATTTACTACAACGCTGCGATTGTGACCATGTCGCCCGATCATCCCACGGCACAAGCCGTGGCGATCCGGGGCGATCGATTTACGGCCGTTGGATCCAACGCTGAAATCCTGAAAACGGCCGGCCCACGGACGCAAAAAATCGATCTCGTCCGCAAATGCGTTGTCCCTGGGATTATAGAGACGCACGTCCATCCCATCGCCGCCGCGATAAGCGAGATCGATGGTCCGGTGCCGGTGATGCACTCGATCGCGGAAATCAAAGCTTACATCCGCGCGCAGGACAGAAAACTTCCGCCGGGGCGTCTGATCTTCGTCCCTAAAGTCTACTCGACGCGTCTCACCGAACACCGCTATCCCACACGCTACGAGCTAGACGAAGCCGCGCCGAGCCGCGAAGTTATGGCCGACAATGACTACGCCGCGGTCCTCAACTCGGCTCTACTAAAGAAGCTCAGCATTACGCGGCAGACACCGCAGCCCGGCAATGGTCGCATCGCCAAGGACGACAAGGGCGAGCCGACAGGCTTGATTCTGGGAGCACCGCAATTGCTTCAATCGGTCCGCGGTTCCCGCCCGATCACCGCCAAGGATCGCCTCTGGGCCTTGAAGAGCATGCTGGCGCGCTATAACTCGGTGGGCATTACGAGCATTATGGATCGTTACGAAGGTCCGGACGGCTTCCGCGCTTATCAGGCGTTGTACGAATCCGGCGAGCTGACCGCGCGCAGCTACGTCACGTACGCCATTCAGGCGCAGGGCACGCCGGCGCAGGTGCGGGCAGAGATCGAGCGCATCCCGTTCGTTACCGGTTGGGGCGACAACTGGCTTCGCGTCGGCAACCTGAAGACCATCCTCGACGGCGGGATTCTCATCGGCACCGCGTATCTGCGCGAATCGTGGGGCCCCAACACGCAGATCTATGGATTCGTCGATCCCGATTATCGCGGCGTCCTCTCGGTTACCAAAGATAATCTCTTTGAGATGGCTAAAACTGCGGCGGAGCTAGGCTGGCAGATGACAGCCCACACCACCGGCGGCGGCGCGACCGATCTTTTGCTCGATGCCTATGAATACGCGAACCGCTTCACCCCGCTCGCCGGCCGCCGTTTCACGGTGACGCACGGTAATTTTCCTAATCCGCAGGCGATCGAGCGGGCCAAGAAGCTGGGGGTTGTGTTCGACATCCAGCCTTTCTGGCTATACCTCGACGGCCCGGCGATTAAAGATGTTTTCGGCCCCGAGCGCATGAAGTATTTTCAGCCGCTGCGCGCCCTTTTCGACGCCGGCATCGTCGTGGGCGGTGGATCGGACCACATGATCCGCTTCGATCCGCGGGAGGCGACCAATCCGTACCATCCATTTCTCGGCATGTGGATTGCTATCACGCGCAAAACAGTGGACGGAGCAGCAATGAATCCCGAGCAGCGAATCTCGCGCATGGAGGCGTTGAAAATGTGGACGTGGAATGGCGCCTACCTCATGTTCGCCGAAAAGGAGAAAGGTTCGATCGAACCTGGGAAACTGGCAGATCTGGCAGTGATCTCGAAAGACTATGCCACTTGCCCGGAGGACGAGATCAAGGATATCGAAGTCGTATGCACGGTCGTGGGCGGAAGAGTTGTCTATGACCGGCTGCGTTGATGCAGTGGTTCGAATCTCCCGCACGTCACGGCGTGACTTGAAACCTTCCGCTCCAGGAGCCTGTCCATTTTGTACCTGGCGACATCGCGTTTCATCCGATCACCTGCGATGCGTTGTTCGGCGACTTTCACCTGAAACGCTGATGTAGGAAAAACACCCGGAATTCCCGGGCCGCACGGCATACCGATTACCTGCTACCTAAACGTGTGCGGGCGGTCTGTCGCGCGGGCAATTACAGCCAGCCCTTAGCAATAAGGCTGCGGTCAGAAACGGGGTTCGAGGAAGTGTGCCGAAAGGGTCTGCGAACGCTCACCCGCAAGTTGCTAATTGCATTCGATCTTGTTTGGTTCAATTGGGCGTGTCGAAATACAACCTTTGCCATAGAGCCCTCCCAAATGTGCAGAGTTGGCCGAAAACGCTGACAAAATTGGGTGTCATGAATGCCGTGACCGGGACTTCACGAGACTAATGTTGACGCTGAGCGGCAAGGTGCCGCCCCGTCAATCGCTTATAAGCAGCCACGCAGCGTTCTTCATTACATGAGGATTTCGCAACAGTTATGCTACGCGCACAACACCGCGCATCAGTTTAGTTAACAGGTGACCATTGCTCGCGTCCGGTTTGGCCTGGAGGTTTCTGATGAAGATGTCGTTCTCCCCCCAGACGTTTGGCTCAGCTCTCCTCCCCCGCTCAGTGACGGTGCCGGAGGAGGTCCAGGAGACGGCTTGGGCGATCGAAATCTTCCATCAGCCAGATGTGCGACTGCATGCGGTAGGCGGAGGTGAGAAAGCTCTTGCCGTCCGGATGCAGGCTGAAGCCCCGATACCAAAAGTTGCCTTGATAGTTGGCCAAGTCGAACCCGGGCGGCGCTGGGCCCAGATCCGCGATCCTGCTTTCGCTGCCACTGGCAATATCGAGACGCCTGAGAATCAGATGACGCCGGTCATCCGCTGCAATGCCGAATAGCGAGGAACCGTCTTTCGACCACCCATACGTTTCCCATCTCTGTTGACTGATAATTCGCTCTTGCTTGCCATCCGGGCTAACCATGCGCATCCTGTTGCCATCCCGAAAGGCAATCCAATTGCCAAGCGGCGACCAGTGCGGAGGAGCCGCCGCACTCGCATAAGTCACAAGCTCAGGTGGGGTGTTGGCGCCGACTCGAATCTTGAGAATGGCGAATTTTCCACCTGGCTCGGAATAGTACGCGATCCAATTGCCATCTGGAGACCAGGCCGGACCGCGTTGGGAAACCCTGGCCGGATCATTCCAGAGGCGGACCGGCGGTTCGCCCGAAAGGGGTGAGATCCAGATCTCGTGGGTGCCCCACCATCGCCGGAAGGCGATGCGATTGCCGTCAGGAGATACGGCGCAGTCGAAAAACTGGCTCTCCTCCACGCCTACGTCCTTCTGGCCGACATCCGACGCTCCGATCTGTCGACCCGGTTGCGAAGCCACACCTCCGCAACGCCGCTGCGATTGGAGCTTGACGCCAAGTTCGACGGGCTCGGTCTGGGGCTCGTCGACGGGATGGTGGCCGCCGTCGCCGAGCGCCGACAAGTTTACCGAGTTCTGACCAGCGATCGACGCGATTTCGGCGCGATCCGCATCGGTCCGCGCTTCGCGCGTGCCCTGGAGCTGCTGCCGTAACAGCTTTTGCGTGAGTTTTGCCGGAATCGGCGGGTGGCGAACGGGTTGCGGTGCCGTCGGGAATTCTGCGCGCCCGGCTTTTCTGCTTCACTCATCGTTGGGTCGCCGTCAAGCGACCGATGATGATGTATTCTTCTTCTCTGCTCACGGAACCTAGTGTACTGAGGAATAAAAGTTGACGCAATCATTTCTAGTGGCGGCGATTTCAGTGCTGCTGGCCTGTAGCGCATGCGGCACTAACATGCATGAGCACGTTTGGGTTTACGATGCCGACCAAGACAACGGCTACGACGCCACTGTCATCTCCCACGACTCTGAGCACGCCACAATCCTATTCGACAATGGGAATTCTGTCCCGGTCGCGCTCGAAGACTGCCCAGAATACGACGTTTATGGAAACCCAACCGGCAGACGGTTGCGGCCGTCAGCGTGCCGCGAAGTCAATGGATTCTTTC
This sequence comes from Acidobacteriota bacterium, assembly GCA_003223115.1. GTDB lineage: Bacteria > Acidobacteriota > Terriglobia > Bryobacterales > Bryobacteraceae > QHXW01. The sequence continues at coordinate 16,842 of QHXW01000121.1, read as the reverse complement.
GCGATTCTTCAGGTAGGGAGTGGATTATTGATGATAACTGATTGCTCCGCTGAGCCAGAATGTTCTGGGTGGACTCTGAAGGCACAGCGCGAAAAGAAAGTGATTGTGTTGACAGAAATGCACTGTTAGACTTCTGCTCAATGGAAGTCCGTTATCCACATCTAGGACGTTATCCACATCTAGGAATCGATAAGCCCTCCGGCCTTGGGGAAGACCCGGCCAAGGTGCAGCTAATAGAGAAGGCCGCCACCGTCGATTAATTCCACTGGTTTTCCTCTGATGAAATCATAGGCGTCCGGCCTAAAGCTGCTAGTCGTTACCAGTATGCCCTTGTTCGCGCCTTCGTGGTTCATTGTCCCGAAGAGGTCTCGGACAGCGGAAACGCCCACTGTATGGCGGTACCTGTGGGTCTCGTAAATTCCAGCTGGAGAAGATGGCTATGCCGAATCCGATCTACCCTGGAATTCGACTACGAGATCGGCGCGCGACCACGCGTGGGCCGGGGACGTGGATCGCCTCTTAGATCAATTCGATTCACACTTGTCACCGTTGCGCACGGCGCATGGGCTGAAGTTTCAGGCGGCGCGCCGTTCGTATCGGTGATGGAGACCGCCGACTTGCGGGAGAGCTACGATCCGTCCAAGCTCTGGCGGCTGCACAGCCCGAGATTCCGGCGAGTCCTTGCCCAATGAGAGGTGCGTTCTAGATTCGTGATAATACGTCACGAACGACTTCACATGGCGGTACAGCGAGGCTTCGTTGAAAACGATCCGTGGTCCAGACACTCACGCCGGATCGTTCCGATCACGCGTTCAACGTAGGCTCGTTGCCAGGGTGATCGTGGCGCCGATAGCACTTCCTGGATGGCCATATCCTGGACCTGCTTGCTGAAGGCGTCGCCGAAGATGCGGTCGCGATCCCGTAGAAGATAGCGTGGCGCGGTGTCCCAAGGAAAGGCTTCGCGGAGTTGTTGGGTGGTCCATTCTGCGGTGGGATGGGCGGTGACGCCGAAGTGGAGGATCCGGCGTCGGTCATGAGCCAACACCAAGAATACGTAGAGGACTTGGAAGCGCAGAGTCGGAACAGTGAAGAAGTCCACCGATACCAGGTTCTTCACGTGATTTTCCAAGAAAGTCCGCCACGTCTGGGATGGCGGCCTCCGGCGACGCACCATGTACTTGCTCACGCTGGTTTCGCCGATGTTCATACCGAGTTTGAGCAGTTCGCCGTGAATCCTGGGGGCCCCCCAGGTTGGGTTCGCTCGGCTCATCACACGGATCAGATCGCGTACGTCTTTTGGAACCGACGGACGCCCGGGCTGGCAATGCCCGACCTTCCAGGTCCAAAAAAGGCGAAAGCCTTTCCGGTGCCAAGCGATCACGGTCTCGGCTTGACGACGATGAGTGCGGAGCGCCAGTCAGGCCACACTCCGCACAGCCAAGCCCAGAGGAGCCGGTCGAGGGGTGTCAACTTCGGCTTCTTCACCGAACGATGCAGAACGCCCAGTTGGTGCCGGAGCGCAAGGTTTCCAACTGGAGAGCGGCTCGAGTTTTAAAGAACGATAGGGCGGCGGCAACCAGCGCGATTAGCACGCCGAGCATTAGGCCACGGAGGTGATGGAGAATGCGCAAGCCCATCTTCTCAGATCGTTTGACATTTACGGGAGGCACAGGTGTGACGATCGTGGCCACTTCACGCAGGATGCACCAGCCGAGTTTCTTGGCTTTGGCTGCCAATCGCCGGCGCTGGTCGTTGCTGAGACGAAGCCGCTTGTTTCCGAGTTGTTCCCGCAGAGCCCGATTCTCTTCCTGGAGGTAGTCAATGGCGTCGCGTTGTTGCTGGCCCAACCAGCCTGCGACCGAAATCAGCAGGAGTCGAAACGGGTCGAAGACTTGCTTCATCCTTAAATCCGGCAGTTCGGCCTTCGCCGCGTTCTGATACGCTTTTGCCGACTACGAGTTCCAACTGCTGCGCAGATCACCTTCTGGTTGACAACCGATTTTTCTGCAATGAGTTGCGGCGACAAGTAGATGGCGGAATCCGGCGGCCCCAACTGCCAGATTTAGGTTCATGGGGCCACAATAGCAGTTAACCGAGGGGCGAACGGCTCTACAACTGACGGTATGTCAAAAAGATCGAGACTGGAAGTCGCTGCAATCGGCCTAGGCGGCTTTTGAGAATCTTGCTCAGTGCGGCCCGACTGAGACAGCTCAGTTTCTCTTGCTGGATCGATCTGCGAAGTCCCTTTTTAGACTATTGTGTGATTTTAGACTACTAGCGCTTGTCCATCCCTAGGCCATTAGATAAAATCGCCCGCAAATCCGTCGAAGGGGATTTCACATGTCCACTCAATGTATGCGCCTGCAGCGTTGCGGCGTTCTTCCGATCTGCGTATTCCTTTTCACCACGGCCCAATCGCTGTCGGGTCAAGCAACCGAACTGGGAACTATCCTCGGAACTGTAACTGATCCACAGCAGGCGGGAATTCCGGGTGCAGATGTGAGGATCACTAACACCGGAACAGGGGCGACCCGCGAGGTCCTCACTGATCCCCAGGGGGGCTTTGCGGCGCGCTCGCTCGTGCCGGGCATGTATCGCGTCGAAGTCACCGCTCCGAGCTTTCAAAAACAGGTTCAAGACAATATCAAGCTCGATGTCGCGGGTTCCGTGACGCTCGACTTCCGCCTCACGCTGGGACAGTTAAGCGAACAGGTGCAAGTACAAGCTGAAACGGTTCTGCTGCAAACCGCCGAGAGTAACGTCGGTTCGGTCATTGAAAACACGCAGGTCGTCGAACTGCCGCTAAACGGGCGGAATTTTAACCAGCTCGTGCGGCTGACGCCTGGCGCCGTGCGCGGCACCAGCAGTGGCGGTGAGACCATTCAGGGCGAAACTTACGCGGTCACCGGCGATCGGAGCGACAACGCGTATTACGCGCTCGACGGCATGTTCAATAACGGAACCTTTTTCAAGACTGCCGCCATACACCCATCGGTCGACGCCATCCAGGAATTCAAGATCCAAACCAACACGAGCGCCCAATATGGCGCGGCGGCCGGAGCGAACATCAATGTGATGATCAAGTCCGGCACGAACGATTTTCACGGTACCCTGTACGAGTTTCTGCGAAACGACAAGCTGGATTCGCGAAACTATTTCGCGCGCAACATCCCGCAGTACCGGCAGAATCAGTTCGGCTTCACGATCGGCGGACCGGTCCTTGTTCCTAAGCTCTTCAACGGAAGAAACAGGACCTTCTGGTTCTTCAATTACGAGGGTAACCGCATTCGTCGCGGCAATACTTCTTTCCAAACCATTCCGACACCCGCCATGATTGCCGGCGACCTGTCCAAGACGTTGAAGGGCGATCCCGGACCCCAGATCTATAATCCTTATTCAGCCCGCGTGGAGCACGGCGTGGTGGTGCGCGACCCATTCGCAGGCAACATCATCCCTTCCAATCTGATCAAGCCCTACTCCAAGGCATACGCTGATTTCTGGTTCCCGACAAGCCTGTTGCCAGGCACCACCGCCAACTTCATCGACACGCGGTCGACCGCTGAAAACCATGATCAGGTCAATGCCCGCATCGATCAGCGGATCACCGATAAAAACAGCCTTTTCGGACGTGTTTCGTGGGTGGACTTAAGTTCTAACGCACCAGCGAGCCTTCCCAAGGCATTTCAGGTCACATTCAACAAGTACGTTGGCTCAGTGTTGAGCGACACTCACATCTTCGACCCATCGCTCATTTTGAATACTCGCCTGGGCTACCTGCGGGCTAACCTGGGCCAAGGTCCCGTCGAGCGCTTCATCAACGTCTACCGTCAGGCGGGTTTGACCAACACACCCCTCAATTTCCGGAACTTTGACTATCCCATTAACTTCGGGATCGCGGGCTTCTCCGGTCCGGGACTGGGAAATCTCGTGAACGGCCCGGACTTCACGTATCAGAGTTCGATCAGCATCAATAAAATTTACGGTCGCCATAGCTTCACGGTAGGTTACGATTACACGCGCCTTCGGATTTTCCACGATTCCGTTTTCAGCACTTTCAACTATGACAACGTGCCGACCGCCGATCCACAGAACGTGAGCAAGACCGGACAGGCACTAGCGAGTTTTTTGTTGGGACTTTCCTCGACGGCCAACCGCATCGTGGGCCAGACCGATCTCGATCTGCGCCAGAATCTGCACCACGTCTACATTCAGGACGATATGAAAGTGAACCCCAGGCTAACGCTGAATCTAGGGCTGCGCTGGGAGTATGACCAATGGCCGCATCACATCCGGGGTCGCCTGAGCGGCTTCGATATGATCACCGGGCAGTTCTTCTGGGCCTCTACAAATCCGGTGACCGGGCAACCGCCTAACGTGCGCCCCCAGATCGCGGATCCACGTTACGCCGACTTCGCCCCTCGCATTGGTTTCGCATATCGTTTGACGGACCGGACGACCGTTCGCTCGTCCTACGGTATTTTCTACAACTCGAATTTTTCATGGGAATGGAGTGATTCCCGAGGCGGATGGCCGTTCTCCGTCTCTGACAACCTGACGGGATTGAACATCGGCACGGTATTACAGCCGACTGAGAGCCTGATTGCGAGCTTTGATCCCAAGAAGGTGGTCCCGCAGACTCAGCACACGGTGGCACGGGATGTGAAGACGCCCTACATGCAGAACTGGAATTTCGGCGTCGAACGGCAGATGGCGCGCGACGTGCTACTCGAGTTGAACTATCAGGGATCGAAAGGAACACATCTCGGCAGCTTCCTGAGCACGAACGATCCTCCTCCCGGGCCCGGAGATCCGAACCCGCGGCGCCTGTATCCGCAAGCTGGCGCTATCAGCGAACTGAAGCACATCGCCACTTCTCGCTACGATGGTCTGACGACGAAAGTGCAAAAGCGGTACTCCAGCGGCCTGAGTCTGCTTCTGTCATATGCGTGGTCGCACTCCATTGATCTGAACTCGGAGTTCGGGGGCAGTTCACCGCAGGATAACCGGTGCATCAAGTGCAGTCTCGGAAACTCCGGCTTCGACCAGCGGCACGTCGCTATTTTCAGCTACATTTACACGGTTCCAGCGCTCGCGGCATGGAACTCCTTGGCCCGGCACGTTCTAGGCGGATGGGAGATCGCCGGCATCACCGATCTGGAAAGTGGACGCGTTTATGGCATCGGTATTTCGTTTGATAACGCCAATGTCGGCGCGCGCGGCAATTTCCAGCGTCCTAATCTAGTGGGCAATCCATTTCCCGGTGGATTTAAGCAAACGTTCGGACCGGGCGGGACATATTTCAACAAAGATGCTTTCCTGGTGGCGCCCCGATTTCAGTTTGGCAATTTGGGCCGCAACCCCTTCCACGGCCCGCCGCTCTACAACACCGATCTCGGTGCGTTCAAGAATTTTCAGCTTCGCGAGCGGCTCAGGCTGCAATTCCGAAGCGAATTCTTCAATGTTTTCAACAACGTGAATTTCAGTAACCCCGGTGGGACGGTTGGGACACCAAACTTCGGTGTGGTTTTGGGCACGCAAACGCGCCAGCGGCAGATCCAGTTTGGCCTGAAGCTGGCATATTGATGCGGGGCCCGGTCCCGAGAGCCACCCGTCACCAGCACCGCCGATAACCCTTGAGGTACGAACGCAAGCCCACCTTCTGTGCTTAAATCAGGTACACCATAACGCACCAGGGTAATCCGCCGTGGAAACCAGCGCGACGGAACTTGGCTTTGCACGACGCTCCGTGTCCGTTAGGTTAGTAAGGTAGCTCATAGCGGCTATCGAGCACAACACTGTGGTGCGCGATCGCGCTGCGACGTGCCTGGAGCCTGCATCGATCGCTGCAGCCGGTGAGAAGCTGTTATATTCTTGTCAGCCCAGGTTGGAGTGCGCATGTGAGCCTGCAAGTGAATACGACGCGTGTCGAACCGGACATAGTCGTTGTGCATTTCTCCGGCAGCCTCACAACTGGGCCAGAAAGCCAGCTCATCGCCAAGTCGCTGTTCAGCGATCTGCTTCACCGAAACGACAAGAAATTGATCTTCGACCTGACCGGCGTCGAGCAAATCGACAGCACCGGCGTAAACATCATCATCCAGTGCTATCTGGCGGCGCGAAAGGCGGGCGGGGGATTACGCTTGGCGGGTGGCAGCGCGAGGGTGGCTCGACTTTTAAAAATCACGCGGCTCGACACCGTTATCCCCTGGTACGCCACGGTAGCCGCAGGCTGCGAGGGGTTCGCTGTCCCGCTGAAGACGAGCGAGTAACTCGCTGGATCAACACTCAACCGCACAGACCCTTCGGGCCGCTCGCCAGTCGTGGTGGCGTCGGATGGACGAGGTGACCGGTGGACGCACTTTATTTCCCGGGTGTCCTCCGAACGGCAGACAACCGAAAACCAGTTCGAGGACCTTCTCTGTGTAGCTGAGAAGAACGGCTCCTCCCGCGACTGGGGCCAGATCCGTCAGGCGCTCTCCCGCTGCGTCTACGAGGAGCAACTTCCTACCTCAAATGGCCGCAGCCGGATCGTCTATCGCGTTCGGCACGAAGTCGCAGCGGAACTCGCAGCGCACTGTGTGTACGTCGAACAAGGGCGACCCTAAAAGCCGGATCGGCGAAGCGGCCATTATTCCAGCGGATGAAGCGTGATGCCGCGCAGCGCAAATTCGACCGGCTCTTGGTCTGGAAGGTTTCGCGGCTGGGTCGGGACATGCGCGAGGTGATCTCGACCGTTTATGAACTGGCGGACCTCGGCGTGACGGTCACCCCGTCAAATCGCAAACCGGCCCGATCAGCTCCACCATGGGCAGGCTGCTCTGGGCGATTCAGGCGTGGTACGGCGAGATGGAGAACTCAGAGAGGGCCGTAGCCATCATAGCGGGTCAGTCGAGGGCGCGGTCCCAAGGAAAAGTCATCGGTCGCCCAAAGTTGTCTTCGACCGAGCAGAGGTGGTCCGACTCCGCCAAGAGGGCCGGAGCTGGAGTCAGATACAGATAGCCACCGCGTTGCGTGTCAGTACCGGGGCAGTGCGGAGGGCTTATGAGAGCCTGACCGACGCTCCTGCGCCTTGCCAAATCTATCCGGCGTGAATTTTATGGGCGAATCCAGAAGCAAAGCGGTTGAACGACAGACTGCCACCCTGCCAGAAGCAGTAGGTTTCGGCAAGGGCGGCCCAAGTGCCACAGGGCGTTCCGCCACCAGACTCAGCCGTCCCCGGCGGACGCGCTCCACCATCCGGAAGCTGAGGAAGCCACGATTGCCACAGCCCGCCTACCGGAAGCTAATCGTCCATGCGAACCAGTTCGCCGGAATAGCGACGGCGTACTCTACCCGCACATCAGAAACGATCTCCGGGCCTTCCGGGAAGAACTGCTTTTTGTGGTGAAGAGACAGTTCCCGCTGAAGGCCGGTCGCCCCGGCGATCCGCTAATCGACAAGGCTTGCGAACTCGTGCGGCGTGGCAAGAGCGTTATGAGGGTCCTGCGAGAGCAAATCAAAAATTGGAACACCCTCGATCCGTACACCCGCTATCTCGCCGCAAAGGGACTTCGGCAGGCGGTAGCGCGCTGGGAGAAGCAGCGCAAGCGACCCCTATATAGGCTAATCGAGAAGTGTTCAAATAGGCTCCGCTGCCATGTCGATAGCCTGTTGAACAATGTCATCGGAAACTCGAAAGTTGCGGTCCCTTCGTAGTTTCCGAATCAGGCTCCATGGTTCTGGTGCCCGGCCCTCCAAGTGGAGGCGGGCCAGCAGACGTGCGGTTCCAACAGGCTTTGTGCCCATCCGCTCCGCGATCACACGGGCTTTTTCCTCGTCTCCGATGAAGAATGGCGCTCGTAGTTCTTGCCCCTGAATGAGGGCCTCCGCCTCGCCTTCATGTATCTTAGGATCAACTAGAAGCAACTGAAGATTCGTCGCATCGCCAACCGCACATCGAGCAAAGAATCCAGTCTTGTAAAGTTTGTTGAGGCGATATCGGAATCTTTCCTTTTCGTTCAACTCTCGTTGGACAGCTCTGGGCACGTACACGATGTCGAAAAACAGCGCCAGCTCCCGAGCGAGACCAAGGTGGGTAAGATTAATGAGCGGAGAAGCGTCAACGACTGCAATGCGCAACACTATTCTTTGTTGAGTGCGAAGAGCACGAGTAGACCGAGGCCCAGTGCGGCCAGTGCCCCGATGACCTGCTGCTTTTCCTTAGTGAGCTGCTGCTGCTTGAGGAACTCGACGATGTCATTCTCTACTTTACCGGGATTGTCCCACGGAGAGAAAGTGAAGACGCGAGGAAACTGGGCTAGGAGCGACTGATCGACAAGATCCGAGCGCACAATCGGAATGACAACTTTTCGCCTTTCCAGAGCATATCTAAGTTCCTGCTGGACACTCGGGCTTGCTGCGGTATTGAGGATCGCGAGCACACAGTCCGAGCGGTCTATTGCATTGTGAATGGGCACCGCCCCGGGGGACGGGGTGGCCCCGTAATTGGGAACGTACATCTCGATTCCATGCGCAGCCGCCAGAGTCTGCAAACGCCAAGCCAGCGCCTGTTCAGCGGGGTTGAGGCTGTAGCTTAGAAAAATCCGGAACGCCATCGCGTCTTTATTCTAACCTCTACAGAGTCGAATCTCCTCCTGCAAAAGATCCCGTTCCAGACAACGCCCAAGACCGAGGCCAGCGAAATCATCCGTTGAAAACCACCACCTAAAACCACCGCAGAGTATCGGCAACCAAATAGATCTTGAGATTAGATTGCTCAACACACGGTGACTCACACTTCTACACTCAGGGCGTGGCGAAGGTGAAGACCTTATCGGAGGCGGAAACCGCCAGACGGCGGGCCGTCACGGGCCTGCGCAATCTCGGCAGAGATGACGACGCAGACCGCATCGACAGTCTCAGCGCGCGGGAGTATGCCGACGAGAAGGGCTTCGAGATCATTAAAAATCCAAGGACGAGGAAACGCTTTATGGCGAAACGAGTGATAACCCGCGAGGAGGTGCAAGCCGAACTCGAAGAATTGCGCAGCGAGAATGAAGAGTTGCAGGTCGAGAACCAGGATTTGCAGGACCAGATCGACGCTGTTGCCGAGGCCATCGGCGTCGAGGAAGAAGAAGAGGAGGAAGAGGAAGACGAAGACGAGAACGGCGGGAACGGCGACTACTGACCGCAGCCCGGCCATCACGTGCGGCAGGTCCGGTGGAGCTATTTTAATCGCGTAACCGAGAGTACATCGGGACAAACGAAGCGAGAGGAATCGCGACGAGATTAGATGAGCTCGCTCGCCAGCCCATTTCGATCCTTTCCAATTGAGGACCGCCAGGCGTGAGGAGGCGCCATGATGCGCGACAAGGGCCTTCGGTCCAAATGCGGACCGTGTCCGCGAGAATCGGCAAGGTCTCCCAAAGTGGCCGTTACTCCCGAATGATTAAGCCACTTGCCCAATAGTCCTTTCGAACCACTTTACGAAAGCGCGCGCCTTTGCATCGTTAACCGGAACCGGCCCGAGGGATAAATGACCCAGAGATCCATCGGAGGAAGCGTCCATTCGTCGAGAACGCTCGGGCGCAAACATCCACCGCGAAGCTAGGCTAGCGCAAATCCCTGACCTGAGAGAACTGCTTGGCGCACTCCTTTGGCCCCACTCAATTTCAGCGCATCCTGAGGTACACAGATGTCTCGGAGCTGCCAGCCGAAAGAGCCATTCTTGTCCGCCCGAACTCTGGCCATAAATGATGCAGTCGTGTTCGAGTAGATCTGCTGGCGTGTGCGGAACTCCTCTTCGCGCCAAGGTAAGCAGGACTCGCAACGACCAGCCGGTGCCAGAGCGCGACATCGATGTTTTCGGCCACGAGATCCATCGCGGGATCATCTCTGACCGCCTAAAGAGATTCTAAATGCCATGCCCGAGGGCTTGAAGCCTAGTACCCAGTACTATAGAATGAAAGTGTGTGGAACCTCGCCCGAGAATCTTCAAGACGAGATGGTTTGAGCGGTTCGCCCGAAAAGAGAAAATCCGCAACGCGGTTCTGCTGGACGCGGTAGCGCGCGCTGAGAAGGGACAGCTGGATGCCGACCTCGGCGGAGGCGTGATCAAGCAGCGTGTCGCGCGACCAGGGCAGGGGAAGTCGGGCGGCTACCGCACGATCATTTTTTCCGGCGAGCTGAGCGCGCGGTTTTCGCTTACGGCTTCGCGAAGAGCGACAGGGCGAATATCGATCCTGAGGAAGAGAAACAGTTCAAGGAAGCCGCACACCACGTGCTGCGGTTGACGCAGAAGCAGATGGAGGAATTGGTCGAGAACGGCAATTTTGTGGAGTTGAAAGAGGCATGAGCAAGAAGTATCGAAGTGACGCGATGGCTGCCATCCACGAAACGATGGAGGCGTTCCATAAGGTGGGCGCGATCGACAAGCAGACGATGCGCCGGTTCGACGATGCCTGCCTTACGCCTGTGCAATCGCTATCGCCGAAACAGATAAAGGCTCTCCGGGAACGAGAGCACGTGAGCCAGACGGTGTTCGCGAATTACCTCAATGTGACGCCGAACCTCGTGAGCAAATGGGAGCGGGGTGAGAAGCGGCCTTCTGGCCCCGCGCTCAAGCTCCTGTCTCTGGTTGAGAAGCACGGCATGACGGCGGTCGCCTGAAGCTCTGTCGGGCATCGTCGGCTTCCATCAGCCCGCTTCAGTATCGGTGGGTCTCGTAAATTCCGGCTGGTCGAAGATGGCTATGCCGAAATCCGATCACCCTGGAATTCGACTACGAGATCGGCGGGCGCCCACGCGCCGTCGCGCCGAGGACGTCGATCGGCTTAGAGGATCAATTCGATTCACACTTGTTCCCGTTGCGCACGGGAATGGGCTCCAGAAGTTTCAAGCTGCGCGCCGTTCATACCGGTGATGGAGACCGCCGACTTGCTGGATAGCTACGATCCGTCCAAGCTCTGGCGGCTGCACAGCCGCGATTCCGGCGAGTCCTTGCCCCATGAGAGGTGCGTTCTAGATTCGTGATAATACGTCACGAACGACTTCACACGGCGGTACAGCGAGGCTTCGTTGAGAACGATGCGGCCAGCGTATATTTCAAACGCAGATCAAGAATGAGTGCTTTAGCGGCAAAAGTCTCCTCACTGTGCCGAATAACGCCCCGAACGAAACCAATCCGCTTCTGGTGGATCGCCTTGATCGCTCCTCCATCCAGGAATAGCCCTGTTCCCAGGTCCAAAGCTATGGCGTTACAGTCTAAGTTGAAAGTGCGTAGCACATTTTCGATGGAGCAGGGAGTTCCGGTCTTCCTCAGCCCTATGGTATCTTCCAGGCGCCACACGTCCCAGGCTGGAGCAGGTTCACCGCGCAGGACATAACCGCCATGGCGGTTGCGCCAGCCACACGCCAAAAGCACCCTGTCGAAATCTGCCCGGCGCACGTGCCCGTTTAAAAAACTCGCAAAGCGCATGGGCGCGCGAATCGCCGTTTATAGCGGCGAAAACAGCATCCCTGACAGGGTTTAAGCGAACGTGCCTCATGTGCTCGTTCTGCATTCAGTCCACCGTAACAGGCGCGGGATAGTGAAGGGATGCCCGAGCACAAATGGCCTGGCCGAACGATCGCATGGTGGCCCCGGAGAGATGGATATCGTCAACAGAGATGGTCTCTGATTGCGAAATTCGCCTACAATGAGAAGTGTTCAGCGGATCATAAAGTCGTTAGGTATGACATTTTTCTCCCTGAAGGTTGCGGGTAAGACGCATGGAGGATTCTGGCCGGTTCATGAAGAGTGCAACGTTGTTCACTACCCATGCTTTGACGGGCTCGTTTCCGGCGTCCTAGCCTGGGAGTTCCTCGAGGAACACAAGAACTGGAACGTCGGTGAAATCCATCCCGTCAACTACACAATACGAGACACTTGGCTTGCCAGCGAGTTAAGGACGCCGTGCGCGATCGTCGATTTTCTCTATCATCCCAGCGCGGAATTCTGGGCTGACCACCACCAGACCTCCATGCTCAGCAGAGCGGCCGAGGCAGATTTTCAACGCCGAAAAGGCAAGGCCTGTCTGATGTTCGATGAACGGGCGCGCTCTTGCGCATCTCCGCTTTTCCGTGGTCTGGGTGGATTCCTGACTGACAAGCCACACTTCAAGGAGATGGTCGGATGGGCGGAGAAGATCGACTCCGCCACTTTACCCTTCGGTAAAAGAAGCGATCCTAGGTGACGCATCTGCTCTGCAGATCAACCGGACTCTCTTGCTGGATCAGGAAAATGGTCCGGAATATGCGCGGTTCCTGCTGCGAGAATTGCGAGCTCACGATCTCAGCCACGTGGCTCGCCTGGACGAAGTCAAACGGCGGGAAGAACGGGTCCGGCACAGCATCTTGAATGGTCTCAAGAGAGTCAAGGCCAGGCTTCGGGTGGAACCGGGAGACGTTGCCTGCAAAATGACGATCAGATGATCAGCCGGTACGCCCCCTACTATTTCGCACCCAATGCCCGTTATTCGATTGCCGTTGTCCACTCTCCTGACAGCATAAGGATTACCGCCATGCGCAACCCGTGGCGGAAATTCAGGAGCATCGCCCTTGGCCGTGCCTTTGCGAAATTCGGCGGTGGCGGCCACGAGCGGGTGGGAGCCGTGCGTCTTCCGGTGGACCAGCGCGAGCGTGTCCACGATGTGGTACAGTCTCTGCTTTCGGAGATGCGACTGCCTACGCGATGAGGGCAAAATCGCTTGATCGAAAAGTTCAACTTCTATGATATATACGGCTACTTCCTGCCGGGAGCAGCATTCCTGGCGGTACTCTGGGCTCCGTTTGGATTGGTAAGAAAGTCTTGGCCCTCCAGCGATTGGACTTCCGCCATTATCGCCGCTGCCTTCGCATACATTCTTGGCCATCTGATTCAGAGCGTTGTGACTAACGCTATTCCATCTAGGGAAGTCACTCTCGGGTTGATCCTGTGCGCTGAGAAGTATGATGCGGTAGTCAAATTTAAGCTGGGACGTCATGCACGAAGAAAGATTTTTGCCAGTCGTTACAAGCTGCACTTGCCTACGGAGAGGGAACTGAAAACTGAAATCAAACGTGAGCTTCTGTCGCTCCGAGGTGAAAACCTTTCAGGCAAGCGCATCATCAAGTAGTGCTTGAGCAGCCCGACTTAATGAGTGTGATTTTAAACGCCAAAGAGCGCTTGGTTTTCATGGTGCGCAAAGATACCGCTTGCGCAGAATGCCGTGACTCGGGTCAGGACGATTGATCAGTCTGGAGGAGAAAAAGGGCCGCTTTGCTTGGCCTGTGCCGATCTGGACCACTTGGTCTTCTTGGCTTCGGGCAATGCGGCCCTGACCCGACGAGCTGTCAAGCACTCTCGAATGCACGCTAACGTACTCCGATGGAGCCGCACGCGCAAGCGATACGAAAGGCAAGGGGTGTTGGTAGAGACTCAAGCACTGGATCGCGCAGAAGCGGAATGTTTATCGGATCAGGAAGCGCGGGAAGCACGACGTTTCCGCGAAGTAGAGAAACGCGCAACCCTGGATCGGGATTATGTGGTCCAGTTCACCCAGCGGCTACAGGAACTCTACCCATCTTGTCCTTTGGAAGTCCCTGGCCGTATGGCCCAGCATGCATACTTAAAATATAGCGGGCGCGTGGGTCGCAGCGCCGCGGCAAAACAATTTGACCTGGAGGCCATCCGATTGGCGGTTCGCGCCTACATTCGCCATAACCACAGTCGTTACGATGAACTCATAGCGCAAGGCTGGGACCGTAGGGATGCACGCGCTGCAGTGCCGGGGGAGATCGATCGCGTGCTCAGTGAATGGGAACGATTATCAACAGCAACCGGGATATCCTCTTGAAGAAAGTTACGATTACCAACTACAGACAGGACCCGTACTATGCTCCAGTCGTGAAAGCAGCCGGCAACCTTCTTCAGGAAAAAGGATATATCGCTCCAGTCGACCTGTTCATACGGATGGGTTTGTTGTTCCCTAAATCTGCCGAGGATTGGCGACGCGGACGAATCCCTTATCTTGAGAGGGTGATCCGTTGTAATTTGAGTAAGGCCAGCCGGATCTTGCGAATCTTACGGATGCATGCGCACGACCTGAACCTCAAACCATCTCCGACCGTCTACAAGCGATGGACGAAAGGTTCTCGGCCTTTCTTGCGTTTTTCAAAAACGGGTGACCGTAATCTCGAAGACGCTTATGCGCGCCACTTTGTTGCTGCGCGCAAAAATAGATTGGCTATAGAATCAAATGAAACATTCAATGAACCTGTGGAGGTCTGATAGGCTATGAAAGTCGGACGGAATGATCCCTGCCCATGCAGAAGTGGCAAGAAGTTTAAGCGTTGCTGCATAGATGAGAACCTCGTTCAAGGCCAGAGATGAGTCCTGACATGACTCCCCTCATATCGGTCTGTGAGATCAGTGATTACGCAACCCGACGATTGATGAAGAATTCTTCAAGCGCAATCCGTTTCGAGATTTTTCTGCTCAAAGGCTTCTATACAGTTGTCTGCTGCAGCCGCAGGTTGAATCTTTTGCGCGTCATTTCGCGAGGCAGTTTATTCACCGTGGAGAGTATGAGGATAAGCAAATTAGGGAAACAAAGGATGTCATCGATCTTATCGCCATTCTCAAGCAAGAGCCGGACCCCTTAAATCATAGACTCCTCATGGACAAGCTCCTTGAGAAGCGCGAGGTTGCGGCGCCGCTTTTGATCGAGGAATTACGCCACGACCAAAATCACTGCTTTGTAGAGCTTTCCGCAAGGATCTTATTCGAATCAAAGATAAAATGCGTCGCCCCATTACTTCGGCTCATTGAGTCCACCTCCTTAGACGCGTACACGTTGTCCGTTCTGTGTCTTTTGCTCGGGATGACCGGCGGGCTGGAGGTGCTGAAACCGTTGTGGGATCGGTTTCATTTCTTTAAAGAGAAATTTCCTCAGGAGAACTTCTCTCAAGGGCCTCTCACTGGTTTATGGGAAGTGCATGCATGACAAAATGCCGCTTTTGTTCGGAGCCGAACGATGATCAGTAAGACGAAATCCAAGCCCGGAAGTGAACCAGAGATCCTTAAGCGGCTTTCGGCCGGACTTTCGAAGAAAGAAATCCAGCGCGTGCTCGCCGGAGCGCTGAGCTCGCTTGACCGAGCGGGGGTAGACCGTCTCTTGCAGGGAGTGGGTTCGGATACCGGCGCCGTACTACGTAGAATCCTGGAGGCTGATAACGCCAAGCAACCACCGGTTCCCGGCAAAGCCAAGGTCAAAGAAGAGTGGGATCGGGCATGGGAGGACTGGGACGCCCGGATTGCCGAGGCCTGCGACAGCGAAGGCGAGTATGTGATCCAAGAGCATCATTGGGAGGAGCCCTATTTTGATCCTCTGTCCGTCACCCACGACTTGGAACCGATTGCCGCCCGGATGAGAAAACTTCTCCCTCGTGTGTTTGAGGAGAACCTTGATCCTGATTTCAGTTTTGCCGAGGCCGTTCAGGAAAACGTCAGAGAAATCGGTTCCAGCCTGCCGGACTATATGGACCCCTTTGGCAATGAGGGATTCGGATTGGGGCCTGAGGCGACCGATTGCCTGATTGACTGGGAGTGGAGACTTGCGCGTCGCAAGAAAATGACGGGTTTTCAATTTGTTGACCGGCTCTGCGAGCTGGAGATCTCTACGAAAGGTTTGGGTCTGGATGAAAAAGCTGTAGCCCGATTTGTTCGCGGATTGAATGAGGAGGGCAAGCAAGATGTGCTGAAAGGGATTCAGGCCAAGCGGGAGCAGAATCCCTGGAAACAAGCGCTGAGTTCCGCGCATTCAGTCTGGTTCCAGATCTACAAGGATCTTTGTCGCGGTCAAGACCGCCCCGCCTACTTGGAGAATTGCAGGGCGCGAATCAGCCAGGACTGGGCCTTGGCCTTGCCTGTGATCAAAGATCTCGAGCGCAGGAGCAAGCACGCCGAGGTTTTGGACTTATGCGCCGCAGCTCTGCGCTCTTTTCTCTATCTTCGGGCAGAGGACAAGTGGGATTTGCGGCAGGAGCTTCTTGTGACGCGTGCGGGCTACCGGCTGGACAGAATATCGGATGTGCGGCTATTGAATTTGCTGGAAATCTGGGGACGGGCCGCGATGGCCTTGAAAGAAAAAGAGATCGTCGCGGCTGTCCGACTCCAGGCGGAGTTACTGGAGGGGTGGAGGAATTGGGAGAAAGCGATTGCCGC
The DNA here is from genome assembly GCA_003223115.1 of Acidobacteriota bacterium. GTDB lineage: Bacteria > Acidobacteriota > Terriglobia > Bryobacterales > Bryobacteraceae > QHXW01. The sequence goes on along the minus strand of QHXW01000121.1, from coordinate 620 downwards.
TTTCCACCGTGTGCCACAGCCGACGTTTTCCGCTTTACGGGAGCGCTTATTCATTCAGTGGAAAGAACTGGTCGCAGAAAAAAGCATCGGACACGTTTTTTATGAGGGATATCAGAAGTCTAATAAACCCCATTGGGTTCTCTGCGGCAATGGCTCAAGGCGACTGAAGAAAACGACGAAGCCCTACGCCAGTCGGAGCGGGTATTGGCCCGACTCTGTTTGGATTTGGACAGCGCCTCATGGTTGACTCCCGTCTCTCGCGCCCTCCAAAATATCTTGGCTTACGGATGGAGCGATGATCAGGCCTTAAGGGCCTCACGGAGAAAATGTTTAGAACGCCTTGGCGCTTCTTCTCTTATTCCTGAAATATTGGAGTTCTGGAAACGGAACGCACTGCGCCTCGTGCCTGATCCGGGATATAACGGGCCCGACTACAAAAACTGTGCAGATTGGGCCAAGGCTCTTTGGGAGATAAACCAACCGGCTTCCAAGGAATTGCTTCACCAATGGTCAACGATCCATCATCGCAGGCGAAACTTATGGAGCGCCTTGCGGGCAAAGGACTTGCCCATCTTTGGGACGAAGTAAGAGTTGCATCGACCCCCAGTAGCCTTCCGGGT
>QHXW01000120.1 GCA_003223115.1 Acidobacteriota bacterium | reverse complement strand
CGACCACGGACGGGGTCCCACACCGACTGGGCCGCGATACGGTAGCGGCAGCCATTAACCTCTCGTTCGAATATATACATATCTTTCATGTAGCATATTTTCGAGGCGAAAGGAAGCTTCGACCTATCTCTTACAGCACTGGAACCACCGACGATGCTCTTTCGTCGTTCAGGAATTCGAAGGTAGGGCTAGACACCACAGGCAATGCCTATTCCAGCAGGCCGCTGCGCTACGGATCCGAGAGAGAATGATGAAGACCCATCATGAAAGATCCGCGTCCGGTCTACTCACAGTTGTTGGACGAACGCCGCGCCGATATTGTTCGCCGCGAGCGGCGTCACCGCATGCTCGGCTACTGTCAATTGGTGATGGCGGCCTGTGGCGTGGCCATCATACTGGCGGCGCTGGTCTATCAAGCTGTTTCCATTTTCTGGGCCGTGATTCCCGTGGCGGCCGTCATGACGCTGGCCGTCACTCACGACCGCCTGCTGCGGTTGCTCAAGCGGCGGCGGCGGTCGGAACGGTATTTCGAAAAAGCGCTCGCACGGCTGGATGGGAATTGGGCAGGAACCGGAGAGGCAGGCGACCGCTATCTTGACCCGGCTCATCCTTACGCCAAGGATCTCGACCTTTTCGGCAAAGGATCGCTGTTCGATCTGCTATCGACCGCACGCACGCACATCGGGGAGGACACGCTGGCGCGGTGGCTGCTGGCGCCTGCCGATCCGGATGCCGTTCGCGCACGCAATGATGCGGTCAATGAGCTGCGGCCTCGCCTGGATCTGCGCGAAGAACTGGCCGTGGTGGCGGAAGAAGCTCGAACCGGTGTGGACCCGGTATCACTGGCGGCGTGGGGCGAGGCTCCGCCGCTCCTCGAGCAACGCTGGTTTGTAGTGGGGTTGCACGTCGCCGTAATCCCGCTGACCGTACTCGGAGCGCTCGCGGGTTTGGCATTTCTGGTCTATCTTGTGCAGCAATCCGGTCTGATCGAGCTCTCCGCACCGGCGGTTGTCCGGCTGCGGGCGTTTTTTCTCTTGGTCATTCTGGTGAACGCCGTATTTCTTTTCAGCGCGCATAAGCTTGTGGAAGTGGCGGTGGCGGCTGTGGACCACGCTGCGCACGAGTTGAAGCTGCTCTCCGAGGTGCTGGCTTGCCTGGAGCAGGAGACTTTTCACTCGCCCCTGTTAACCGCGCTTCGTGCATCGCTCGATTCCGAAGGCGACGCGCCCTCGAAACGCCTCGGCCGCCTCAACCGCCTGATGGAGCTGCTGGATTCGCGCCATCACTTGCTGTTGCGGGTGATCGAATCATTCACGCTATGGACCATGCACCTGGCCTTCGCCGTGGAATCCTGGCGGCGGCACAACGGCGCGGCGGTACGGCGCTGGCTTACGGCAACCGGCGAGATGGAAGCGTTGTGCTCTCTCGCGAGCCATGCCTTCGAGCATCCGGACGACGTATTTCCGGAATTCGGGGCCGGGTCGCCCTGCCTCGAAGCCCAAGCCATCGGCCATCCTTTTATTCCCGAAGACCGCGTGGTGCGAAATGATGTGCGCATCGGTGGGGAGCTGCGGCTGCTAATCGTCAGCGGCTCGAACATGTCAGGGAAGAGCACGCTGCTGCGGACGCTCGGCGTTAACGTGATACTGGCGCAAGCCGGTGCGCCGGTGCGGGCTGACGCGCTGCGCATGTCTCCGCTGGCTCTTGGGGCATCCATTCGAATCACGGATTCGTTGCAAAGCGGCGTGTCGCGCTTCTACGCGGAGATCCTGAGACTGCGCCAGATTCTGGATATGACCGCGGGTACTCGGCCGGTCTTATTCCTGATCGACGAGTTCCTGCAGGGCACCAACTCGCATGACCGGCGGATTGGCGCCGAAGCTCTGGTGCGCACGCTGGTCGAGCGCGGAGCCATCGGGCTCATCACCACCCACGACCTGGCGGTGGCGGAGATCGTAGGAGTGCTCGGTGAGCGCGCGGTGAATGTGCATTTCGAAGATCGCATCGAGGACGGGCAGATGCATTTCGATCACCAGTTACGTCCGGGTGTGGTGCAAAAAAGCAATGCTATCGAGTTGATGCGCTCGGTGGGTTTGGAAATTTGAGCTGGTGCCGGCTCTAGCGTTATTTGTTCGCCTCAAACGTGACGGCGACATTCGTGGCGCCTTCTTCCACCGTGGCGGTTACGGACGCCTTCCGGTGAGTGGGCGCGTCTTCCGCGGTTACAATACCCAAGCTCGGCTTACCATCCTGCTGCATGACGTTGGTGTTCGCTTTCAGGCCGGATTTCTTCAGGGCATCCTCGTAGTAGCGCACCACCTGGTCCACCGAATCCTTGGTCTTGAATGAAAAGATGGCGCTATTGCCTTTTGCGCCTTGAGCGCTCATGGCCGTCTGAGGCGGAGAACCGGGATATGCGGGCAGCCAGTCGGGCAGTTTCGCCGAGCCGCCGAACGTCATCGTCCCGTCATTCGATTTGACTTCGAGCGATCCGTTCTCGCCGCTACCTTTCGCTTCCATGGTGAGCTTCTCATTGCCTTTGCCTTTGAAGACAAACTTGCCTTTTTGCGCGTCTTCAAAGTTCATGGTCACGGTTTCGCCGGTTTTTTTGTCGCGCACCGTAATGACGCCCTTGCCTTCGTCCACTGAAACGATATCCACGTCCGGGTTGACCGCCGCGATCATCTTGGTTACCGCGAGCGCGGGATTCCTCGCAAATTGGCGTGCCTTATGAGCCGCGTAATACGTGAAAATCCCGCCAATGATCATGCACAGAACAATCAGGCCGCCGCAGCCTGCCAGAATCCAGATCAGCGGGCTGGTTTTCGCCGCAGCCGCGGCCGGCGTGGTTGGCGGAGCGCTATAAGGTGGAGGAGGAGTGCCGCCTCCCGCCGGCACGCCACCCGCAGGGGCCGTGCTACCCTGGGCGGGCATGGCGCCCGGAGCCGGTGTTCCGCACTTGCCGCAAAACGGGCCGCTTACCTCGGCACCGCAGTTTGTACAAAAAGCCATACACCTCCTCGAAAGCTTTCAAGGTACGAAACGGCGGTACGTTTCGCAAGTTATCCTCAGTTATCCGGCCAGTTATCCGGGCGCGGTCGTGACTCGACTTAAAGCTTTCCTCCTATTCTGGCGAGTAATGCAACATGTGGCGTTGTGTCGACGGCTACCGCCAGGCGGTCGGGTACCGGCGTCACGTGTCGGCTCGAAGGGTTTTGATCGTTCTTATGCTGAGGCTGAGCCTCCACTGCCGTTACGCTTTTCGAGTAAGAATTCGCGCTGAATCCGGACTGGCTTTTTCTGACACTGATGGGTTTCGAACGCAGCGCTGACGGCTACTCTAATGGCGACCTTGACGAACTTGAGCTTCGCTGACGGGATCCTGACTGCCGCGACCGAGGCATCGGGAGTTGTCACCGTGAGCGATCTGGATAACTTTGCCCGGAACGGTGGCATGATTCGTCTGATCAAGGAAGCGAACAAAGTTCGTTTCAGGATCAATGTGGACGCGGTGAACCGCGGCGGATTGAAAATCAGCTCGAAGCTTCTGCAACTGGCCGAGTTGGTGCACGAATCGGATCAGACGAACCCCAAGCGGCCATGACACGCTTTAGAGACCTGTCGAGCTCGCGCAAGCTGGCGCTACTGATCGTGGCGACCAGTGCCATCGCTTTGATCCTGTCCTCCATCGCCCTGGTCATCTTCGAATCGATTGATCTCAGGCGTGAGGCGCTGAACCAGATTTCGACCACTGCTTCGGTGATGTGATCGGCGCCAATAGGCACCGGGGCATTGACTTTTCAGGACCGGCATGCGGTCGAGGAAACCTTATCCGCTTTGCGCGCCGACGCGCGAATTGTTTCGGCGGCGATTTACGGGAAAGGCGGGTCCTTGTTTGCGCGCTATTGCCGGGACGCATCGCAGCCTTCGGCGCTTTCCACGGCTCCGCCTTCGGGCCACTCGTTCCAAAACAAGCCACTTGGAATTATCCCAGGCTATTATTCTGGATAGCGAGGCCATGGCGCAGATGAGACGTCAGGTTGGCGTAGTTCTTCTTGTGTTGATCGCGTCGTCACTGCTCGCGCTTCTGTTCACTTCAAAGATACGGCGCATGATCTCGGAACCTGTGTTGGCCCGTACGGCTCGCCAGGTTTCAGCGGAGAAGAACTACTCTGCTCGCGCCGCCGCACACGGTAATGACGAAGTCGGTCTGCTGATTGGCGCGTTTAACGACATGCTCGCGCAAATACAGGCTCGCGATCTCGAGTTGGAGCACCATAGTGACCAGCTCGAACGGCAGGTGACAGCGCGCACCCTGGAACTTGCGAAAATCAATACCGAACTGGCCGCGGCGAAGGAAAAAGCCGAGAGTGTCTCACGGCTCAAGAGTGAATTTCTGGCGAACATGAGTCACGAAATCCGCACTCCCATGAACGGCATCATGGGGATGACCGAACTTACGCTCGAGACCGAACTCACTGCGGAGCAGCGGGAATCCCTGATCATCGTCAAGAGTTCTGCCTACTCGCTGCTCACAGTGATCAATGACATTCTGGATTTCTCAAAAATGGAGGCAGGGAAACTGGTTCTGGCCCCGGCGCCATTTCAATTCAATTGAGACAGGCGCTCGAGCAGACACCGAAACCTCTGTCGCTGCGGGCATCGCAAAAAGGACTGGAGCTGAATTATGAAGTCGGAGCGAATGTGACCGACGGATTGATCGGCGACGCGGCCCGGCTGCGACAGGTGCTGGTCAACCTGGTGGGCAATGCCATCAAATTCACTGAAAAAGGTGGCATTTCAGTGCGGGTCGACAAAGACTGGCACAGTAACGACACGGCTTCGTTGCATTTTGCGTATTGGACACAGGAATCGGAAGTCCCAAAGACCAGCAAGAGTACATTTTCGAGATGTTTGCTCAGGTGGACGGCTCTGCGACCCGGCGCTACGGAGGCACTGGATTGGGGCTTGCCATCTCGCAGCAACTGGTGCAGCTTATGGGCGGACAGATCTTACTTGAAAGCGAGCCGGGCAAGGGCAGCGTATTTCATTTCGTGGTTTATTTTCAGTCAGCTTCGGAAACCATTCCCGTCCCCTTCCGGGGTGAATTGTCCAGATTGCGCGATATGCCGGTGCTGGTGGTGGACCATTAACCCAAAAACGGCGGTTAAGAGCCCGCCATATGAGCGTTCCTCTTCAGCCGCAAATATTTGCAGCAATGGCATTTGTCACCCATTGGGTGAAGTGCGCAGCAGTTGGAACACCAGACAGGTCTCGGACTTGCCTAGAGCGCTCAGCGTCAATTGCCTTTTGTAGGATTATTCGATCAACCGTCGAATGATGGAACAGTCGCTGAAGCGCTGCGAGATGAAGGTGACGTTGGTAGACGGGGCGGTGCCGGCTCTCGATGCGATCGGGCGCGCGTGCACTGCCGGATTTCCATTCCGTCTGATCCTGATGGATGTCCAGATGCCGGGCTTTGACGGGTTTGAACTCGCCCGGCATCCGCGAGAACCCGACTCTGAATGGGACCATTCTGATGATGCTGAGTTCGATCGATCAACAGGTCGAAATCAAGCGTTTGCCGGGAATTGGGAATACATCGCTACCTCATCAAGCCGCTATTTCAAGCTGAGTTGCTCAGCGCCATTCTCGAAGCCATGGCAGTTGAAAGCGGAAGCGGCAAGACGGAACTCCGGTCCGCCTTGAGCCAGCGAAGCGAATCTTCACTGCGTATTCTGGTGGCGGAAGACAACCCGGTAAACCAGAAAGTCGCCGTCAGCGTTTTACAAAAGCGCGGTCATATCGTGACTGTGGCGCTGGATGGCAAACGCGCCGTGGAAGTGCTGGAGCGCGAAACCTTCGATCTGATTCTGATGGACATTCAGATGCCGGAGATGAACGGATACGAGGCAACGTTTGTCATTCGGGAAAAAGAAAAGATCACCGGCGCTCACATTCCCATCTTTGCGTTGACGGCACATGCCATGAGAGCGGATCAGGAGCGGTGCCGCGAAGCCGGGATGGTTAATTTCTAAGCCTATCCAAATCAAGGAATTAATCCAAAAGGTCGAAGAAGCCGCATCGGCTTTGCACCCCGCCTGATTCGAGTCTTTCCAGCACCCCCTCAAACGAGGCTTTTTTTTAGCGTGTATGTCCATGGTAAAATGGCATTTACACCCAATTAAGGAGCTGACTTGCCAGATCAGGAAAACCCACCTAAAGGGCCGCCTCCAACGCCGCCCCAATTGCCGCTGGGCGGTGGCGGTGACGGATCGCGGGACATCGTTCCCATCAATATCGAAGACGAGATGAAGCGTTCCTACCTGGATTACGCCATGAGCGTGATCGTGGGCCGGGCGCTACCCGATATTCGAGATGGCCTGAAGCCAGTGCATCGCCGCATCCTTTATGGGATGTATGAGATGGGGCTGATGCCGAACCGTCCTACGCGGAAATGCGCCAAGATCACCGGTGACGTGATGGGCAAATACCATCCGCACGGCAACGCTCCCATTTACGACGCGCTGGTGCGCATGGCCCAGCCGTTCAATATGCGCTATCCGCTGGTGGAGGGGCAGGGAAATTTCGGATCGGTAGATGGCGATCCTCCCGCGGCCGAACGGTATACCGAAGCGCGGCTGGCTCGCATCGCGGTGCCGATGCTCGAGGATATCGACAAAGAAACCGTCGATTTCAAACCTAACTACGACGAAAGCGAAAGCGAGCCCGAGGTTTTACCGACACGCGTGCCGAACCTGCTGATTAACGGCTCCTCCGGAATTGCCGTTGGCATGGCCACCAATTTTCCGCCGCACAATCTCACCGAGATCATCAACGCTACCATCGCATTGATTCAAAATCCTCAGACGCCGTTTCACAAGATTGCTGAAATGGTGCCCGGGCCGGATTTCCCCACGGGCGGGTTCATTCTGGGCCGTCAGGGGATTGTCGACGCCTACACTAAGGGCCGGGGGCAGTTGAAGCTGCGCGCTCGCGCCGCGATCGAGCGCATGGGTAAAGACCGCGAGCAGATCATCGTTACGGAAATTCCCTACCAGGTGAACAAATCCCGGCTGATCGAGCATGCTGCGGCGCTGCTGAACGATAAAAAAATTGAAGGCATTTCGGATATCCGCGACGAAAGCGACCGTGACGGCTTGCGAATTGTTTTCGAGTTGAAGCGCGGCGAGCAGGCAGAGGTCATTCTCAACAATCTCTATAAGAACACGCAGCTTCAGATCGGCTTCGGCATCATCATGTTGTCCATTGTCAACGGGCAGCCGCGCGAGCTGGGTCTGATTGACAGCATTCGTCACTTTATCGATCACCGGCTGGATGTCGTACGCCGCCGCACGGATCATGAATTGCGAAAGGCGCGCGAGCGAGAGCACCTGTTGCTGGGATTCAAGAAGGCGCTGGACCTCATGGACGAGGTGATCAAGCTCATTCGTGCGTCCAAAGCGCCGAGAGAAGCACGCGATTCACTGATGGGCAGGTTCGAATTTACAGAACGGCAGGCGCAGGCGATCATCGAGCTGCAATTGCAGCGCTTGACCGGCATGGAGCGGGAGAAGATCCTTCTTGAATTGGCTGACATCCAGAAGCGCATCGAGGGATACCTGGAAATTCTGGGTTCGGAAAAAGTCTTGAAAGACCTCATCATCAACGAGCTGAAAGAGGTCCAGAAGGATTTCGGCGACGACCGAAAAACCCAGATTGTGGATGATCCGGGCGACATCAAGCTGGAAGATCTGGTACCGGTGGAAGATGTTGCCGTTACGGTTACGCACGGCGGTTATCTTAAACGGACGGCCGTTGATACTTATCGCCGGCAGTCCCGTGGCGGCAAGGGACGCATCGGGATGGGCACGCGCACGGAGGATTTCGTCGAGTACTTCCTGGTTGCCTCCACGCACAGCTATTTGCTGAGCTTCACCGATCGCGGCCAGGTTTACTGGCTGAAGATCTACGAGATTCCCGACGCTGGCACCAGCGGAAAAGGCAAGCACATCTCGAACCTTATCAACCTGCAGCCGGGAGAAAGCATCAAAGGCTTCCTGGCTGTTCCCGAATTTCAACCGGGCCAGTTTATCGTGATGGTGACCAAGAAAGGCGTCATCAAGAAGTGCGAACTCACCGAGTTCGATAACCCGATGGCCCGCGGCATCCGCGCATTGACGTTAGACGAAGGGGACGAGCTGATTGGGGCGAACCTCACCAATGGCAGTAACTTCATCTTCCTTGGCTCGCACGAGGGCAAAGCCATACGGTTCGCGGAAGACGATGTGCGGCCCATGGGGCGTCCTGCTCGCGGGGTTCGCGCCATGGACCTGGACGATGACGATTACCTGGTCGGTATGGAGGTGGTGGAGAAGGAAGGCCTGATCCTTTCCATCTCTGAGCATGGTTACGGCAAGCGGACGCCGCTCGAGGAATACCGGCTTCAAACGCGGGGCGGCAAGGGCGTCATCAACATGAAGACCACCGGCAAAACCGGCAAAGTGGTCGCTGTTCTTTCAGTCAAAGAGGATTCAGACCTGATGATCATCACCAAAGATGGCAAGATCATCCGGATTGAGTCCAGCCAGATTCGAGAGACCGGGCGTTCCACGCAGGGAGTACGGCTGGTGCGCATGGAAGACGAGGATCGGGTCGCAGCGGCCAGCGTCCTCCGCGAGTCGGAGTCGGTGGACGATAAGAACGGAACAAACGGGCAGAACGATCTGCCTCTACAGTAACTGAATCGCCGGTCATGCTTGTGCGTCTGACGGCGCCTCCGGCCGTATCACGCGGCACATTTAGCGCACGACCGATTGGACAGGCAGGAATGCCTATCCTACAATTTCGCTATGGTGACTCTTGTTGGCGTAACGGATCCCGCGGCGGTTCACGATAAGCAGGAGAAGCTGTTCGGTCTTCTGCGAGATCTGGGACGCGTGATCGTGGCCTATTCCGGGGGAACCGATTCAGCCTACCTGGCTTGGGCGGCACATCGGGTGATCGGCTCCAATGCGTTGGCGATCACGGCCGACTCCGCTTCCATTCCCGAATCACACAAAAGGGACGCCGAAGCTTTCGTGCGCCAGTTTGCCATTGCGCACGAGTACATTGAGACGCACGAGTTCGACAATCCCGATTACGTCAAGAATGACAAGAACCGCTGCTTCCACTGCAAGGACGAACTGTTTACATGCCTGGAGGAGGTAGGCCGCGAGCGCGGAATTTCGCATATCATCTACGGCGTGAATCGTGACGATCTGGGCGATTACCGTCCTGGGCAGAACGCCGCGAAACTGCATCAGGTGAAGGCGCCGCTGGTGGAAGCGGACCTGACGAAGGCGGAAATTCGGGAACTCTCACGCCTGGCGGGCCTGCCCACCTGGGACCGTCCGGCATCGGCCTGCCTGAGTTCACGCATCCCTTACGGCACGCCGGTCACGATCGAGACCGTGAAAACCGTGGAGAACGGCGAGGAAGCCATCAAGGCGCTTGGCTTCCGCCAGTTCCGCGTGCGCTACCACAGCGAGCTGGTGCGCATCGAGATTGCGAAGGACGAACTCGCAAAGGCGCTCACGCCTGAAATGGCCGCAAGGTTCACGGAAATTTTCAAGAAGCTCGGATTCAAGTACGTAACGATTGACTTGGAGGGCTATCGCCAGGGGTCGTTGAACGAAGTCTTGAATCTGTAAGAGCTGACCAGTGCCACCAGCTATATATATAGACCAGCGGGAGCCCGGATAAAGTCGCGGGTTCCGGGAAAATCGCGGATCTTCGACCCTGAGGCCGGTCCCACTAACCGCGAATCGCCTCAATAGTCTTGTTTACATCTTCTTCGCTGTGCGCTCCAGAAACGAATGCGGCTTCAAACTGCGACGGAGGCAGGTAGATCCCGCGATCCAGCATGGTTCGATGGAAATCCGCAAAGCGCGCGGTATCGGATTTCTTGGCGGAAGTGTAATTGGTTACCGGGCTCGAGGTGAAGAAGAATGTAAACATCGAGCCCACTCGATTCACAGTAACACTGCGTGGGGCGGACGCTGCGATGGCGGCGCCGCGGACTTCGAGTTGCCCGTAAACTTCGGGATGGGATTTCAGGTAACGCAGCATCGCGAGCCCAGCGGCAACAGCCAGCGGATTGCCGGATAAAGTTCCTGCCTGATAAATCGGTCCCGAGGGCGCCACCCTGCTCATGATTTCGGCGCGCCCGCCGTAGGCGCCGATGGGTAAGCCGCCGCCGATAACTTTTCCGAGCGTCGTAAGGTCTGGCCGAATTCCAAACAACTGCTGCGCACCGCCGAAGGCCACGCGAAAACCGGTCATGACTTCGTCGAATATCAGCAGCGCTTCATGACGGGCGCTGATCTCGCGCAGCGCCTGAAGAAAGCCCGGAGCAGGCGACACGCATCCCATGTTGCCGACTACAGGTTCGACGATGACGGCGGCAATATGTGCGCCATGCGCGGAAAAAGTCTCGGCCACCGCATCCACGGAATTGAATGGCAGCGCGATCGTAGTATCGCTGAAGCCTTTTGGCACGCCCGGAGAGTCGGGCAGTCCCAGTGTGGCGACGCCCGAGCCCGCCTTCACCAGCAGCGAATCAACGTGCCCGTGATAGCAGCCTTCAAACTTCACAACGAGGTCGCGGCCGGTGAATCCGCGGGCCACACGCAGGGCCGACATGGTAGCCTCGGTCCCGGAATTCACCAGGCGCACCATCTCGATCGACGGCACGGCTTCGCAGATTGCTTCCGCCAGTTCTACCTCGCCTTGAGTCGGCGCTCCGAAGCTTGTGCCCACCTCCAATGCCGCGCGCAACGCATCGATGATCGCCGGATGCCGGTGACCCAGCAGCAGCGGTCCCCAGGAGCCCACGTAGTCGATGTATTCGTTGCCGTCTACATCAAACACGCGCGAGCCCTCGCCTCTGGCGATGAATGGTGGCGTTCCGCCCACGCCGCGAAATGCGCGAACGGGAGAATTGACGCCGCCGGGGATGACGTGCCGGGCACGCTCGAACAGGCGCTCGGAAAGTGGCTTCCCGGGGCGCGGCGTCGCCGAGCTCATGCCTGAACTCGGCCCGGAAGCTGCCGCTTAAGGCTGATGTTCATGGCGATCTCGAGGAGGCTTCCGTTCAGGTTTTCGAGAAGCCGGCGCTTGAGTCCCAGGTACGGCTGATTTCCGGCAAACAGATCCTGCATGATGGCTGCGAAGCGGGGACTGCGCCGCGTGAACTGCACCATGCGCGCGGGCACATCGCCGAAAAGGAAGCGCCCCATGAAAACGTGCCGGGCCAACCTGGAAGCGAACTCGAGATCGGCCGCGAAGTCGCGGCGCAACATGCGACGATAGGCGTGCGATACGCGATCACTGGCCTCGGCCAGCAAGGCGCGCGTGGCGAGGTCTGCCGAGCGGATGGCGTAGTAAAGGCCTTCACCGGTGATGGGATCCACAAGTCCAGCGGCATCGCCCACCGCCATCCAGCCCTCTCCAGCCACGCGATTTCGTTTCCACGAAGGAGTTGCCAATGACGGCAGCACGTGGCTGAAGAACGGGGCGCCGGTCCAGGAGATTCCTTTTTCGGCCATGTAAGTCTCCAGCCGTTTACGGAGCAAGTGAGCGGGTTCACCTTTGCCACAGATGCCCACCGAGAGGTGGCCGCATCGCGGAAACACCCAGATGTAGCCTTCCAGCTTCGACAGGAACTGAATGTCAATCTGTGGCCGATCGCCGGTGATGTAGTAACCGAGCGCGGCCATGGTGTCGGGCCGGGTAAGTGCCGTGCCAAATTCGTGCAGTGTGTTGCGCGCTCCCGTGGCCACAATGCAGAAGTCTGCTTCCAGCACGCCGGACTTCGTTCTGATTTTCCAACGATCTCCCGAGCGCTCGATGCCATTCACGCGGGTCTTTTCGATCTGCGCGCCGGCCTGCTGGGCGCGGTCCAGCAACATGCGATTCAAGTCAAATCTGGAATAGATCAGGATCGGCTGCTGCAAGCGCAAGACGACCTCTCCCGCTGGTGGCGCGGAAAGCACAGCGTCTGTAATCAACCTTTTCGGAGTGTTGTTATCGATGAGAAAAGGGTACTGGTGATAGGCTTTGTATGTCAGGCCCCCGCCGCAAGGTTTTTCCCAGGCCAGTTTTTCATCAAAAACGATGGTTTCAACACCGGCCCTCGCCATTTGCCCCGCCGCGAATGCACCGGCGGGACCGCCGCCCAAGATTGCCACGCGCTTCATCGAACGGTGACCTCACTTTTTGGGTATGGGAAACACCGGATGCCCCGGAGGCAAATTTGCGGGGGGCGCGGTTGCGCCGACGCCATGCGGATTGCCGGTCTCGGATTTCTCCTTCACGACCCAGCGGGTCCCCTTCCGCTCGAGCGTGTAGCGCATGGTCATGGGCGGTCCCGAGGCGGCGCCTTTAGCGGTGAACGCCACCGTTGCGTCCGCCTCATTTTGCCTGAACGAAACCGACGTCACTTCGACGTTCATTGCCGACACGTTAAGGTTGGAGCGCTTGGCCAGATGATCGATCACGGCTTGCCGCACGGCCTCCGTTGTGTCTATGCCGCGATTGCATGCGACGCTGCCGCCCAGCAACACGGCAATCAACAGGCTGCAGAAATATTTCACCATTTGATTATACGTTTCACGAGGCGTGGCGGAAAGGCTCCGTCTGCCCACATGTCGAGCCTTTGCCATCTCAACCGCCGGCCATTGCCGCATATTTCGGTTTCGCGATGCAACCTCTCACCAATCCGCCAAGCGCCGCAATGAATCCGGGCGAATCGTTCAGCCCGGGCATCATGCGGTAATCGTGGATGCCCAGCTGAAGCGCCTGCCCGCGGTGTTCGATGTCGATCTCGTGCAACGTTTCGACGTGATCTGAAACGAAGGAAATCGGCACCACCAGCACGTGATGCGAGCCAGCCGCGGCGACGTTTCTAATGGTCTCGTGCATGGAGGGGCGCAGCCACTTCGATGCTCCGACCTTACTCTGATAGCAGATGTGCCGGCGCGCGGACCATCCGCCTTTCTGCCAGACCAAATCCACGGTTCGCTCGATCTGCCGCTGGTACGGGTCGCCCCGCTCGATCACCGCCAGGGGCACGCTGTGAGCGCTAAAGATAATGTCGAGGTCGGCGTGATCGTCGAAATGACTGAGAGAGGCGTTGACGGCTTGGACCACGGAATCGAGGTATGCGGAATCCTCGAAGAACTCACGCACAAGATGGGTTCTGGGATTCCATCCATTGGGCTCGAAACGCCGGTTCCACTCGTTCACGCTGCTGCCAGTGGTGGTCTTGGAATATTGCGGATACAACGGCAGAAGGACCACCTCATCCGCCGCGTGCATGGCCAGTTCCCTGATGGCTTCTTCGGTGAACGGATGCCAATAGCGCATGGCCACGGCCACGCGCGCATCGAAATCCCGGTTGAGCTCGCGTTCGAGGGCAACAGCCTGGCGCCTGGTAAATTCGAGCAGCGGAGATTTGCCGCCGATGCCGGCATAATGATGCGCCACGTATTTGGCGCGCCTGGTGGCAATCAGCCTGGCCAGTGGCTGTCGCGCGATCCGCGCAAAAGGAAAGTCGATGATATCCGGATCGCAAAACAAATTGTAGAGAAAGGGCTCAATGGCCTCGATCGAGTCCGGGCCGCCAAGCTGAAAGAGCACCACACCTATTTTTTTACGCAGCATCCCTGAGAACGTGAGTTTACACTATTGGCATGGGGTCCCGAGGGTTCGTATGGCTGATACTGGCCGGCGCCATTCCACTCGAGTCTCAGACTGTGTGCGGTTTCACACCCGTTTATTCTCCCTGTGAGATCGTTTACGAACTGAGCCCGGCTGATTCCGCGGCACACCCGAACCCATATAGGACGGTGGAAATGAGAACGGAGTTTCGCTCGCCAAACCACCGCACGTTTCTCATGCCGGCATTTTGGGACGGCGGCAACCGCATGGTGACTCGGTTCACGCCCACTGAAGCGGGCGAATGGGACTACCGGGTGACCAGCAACATTACGGCTTACAACGGCAAAATGGGCCACTTCTCCGCCACCGAATCCGATTCGCCCGGTTTCGTGAGGACCGCAAACGTCCACCACTTCGCATATACGGAACGTAACACGCCTCACTTGTGGATGGGAGATACGCTGGTGGGGCTGGGGTTCGTGACGGACGCTGCATTCCGAAAATTTGTGGACGAACGCGCAGCGCAAACATTTACGCACATTCGAGGCAGCGTGACGGGAGCGCCGGAAGACAGCTCTAAGGCCTTTCCGACGCCCGAAGAACCTGACCCGGCATACTTCCGGCGGCTTGACGAACATATCCGCTACATCAACCAGAAAGGCCTGGTTGTGGATCTGCTTCTGGCCGGGCCAAACAATCACCTGGTGAAGCTGTTTCCGAACTGGGAGCAGCGGCAGCGATACCTGCGTTATCTGATTGCGCGCTATTCGCCTATGAACATTACCTGGGGCGGCGTCCAGGACTTTGAGACGTATGAGACCGGTCGGGATTTGCTGAAGGAGATTGGGCTGCTGTTGAAGAACGAAGACCCTTACCGCCACGTGCGGTCAACCGGCACGTTAGACACGTCCGCAGCGCTGCTGGAGGATGGCTGGATGGATTTTGTAACCCATGAAAGCGCGGCCGATGAAGTAGGCGCTATTGAGCGTCAACTCTATCCCGTGCCCTTCGTGAACATGGCTTTCTCGGGAAAGCACACTGTGGCAGGAAGCGCTTCAAGCGGTACAGATGGCGCGGGCCCGGATGAATTTCGCCGCAGGTTATGGAACGCGACGATGGATGGCGAGTACCCGACGGCTGCCGGCGCCGGTGATGGGGAAGCCCAAGTGATGAAAGGCTGGTACGAATTCTTCGCCGGGAACCGCCATTGGGAGCTCGAACCGTATTTCGACGTGGATGGCGCGCGCGCGGTGGCGCTCGAGGGCGTGGAGTACATCGTATACATAGAGAAACCGGGGTTGATCGAGGTTGCGGTGGAAAAACACGGGTACGATGTCGCCTGGTTGAACCCGGTGACTGGCGAAACCACCGGGTTGAAGAAAGGTTTCAAAGGAGAACATTTCACCGGCGAACCGCCCGATCGGACGCATGATTGGGTGCTGCACCTTTCGCGTGAGGGGCACAAGGAATCGATGGCACGTTCGTACAAGTTCGAGTCCAGACCCATCATGATGCAGGAAGTGGAGGTGAGCGCGCGCAAGGTTCCGTTCGAGGTTACACAACCCGCCGACGCCACGCTTTCGGTTAGCAAACCAGCCCCCTATGCGGTGAAACTGACGCGCGAAACGCATGCCACGCGATCGATGATGTACTTGTGGACGGCCGATGTGGCCGATGAAGCGCAGGGTTACCGAGTAGTGGGAACCGGTGAAAAAGGCATCCTGCACATTCCTCAGAACCTCGCCAGGAAGCTGCCGGCAGCATTTCACGTTCGCGTATTCGGCATGAATGCCAACGGCAAGTTGTACTCCGTGGACCGCACGTACGAGCTCGACAAGTGAACGAGCTCATTCTCTCCCTCGATACGACCCATGAATTCGGGAGTGTGGCTCTGCTCGAGGGCGAAACGGTGATCGAGGAAATCCTATTGCACTCGCCCGACGGATTTGGCCATGTGCTTTATGAGTATCTGGAACGTTTGTTCAGCCGGCATGGGAGGCGTGTTGATCAGGTGGCCTGTTTCGCGGCGTCGTCGGGACCAGGATCATTTACCGGCGTGCGCGTAGGTCTGGCTTGCGTGAAAGGGCTAGCGGAAGCGGCCGGGAAGGAAGTAGCCGGTGTCTCGAACCTGGCCGCACTGGCCCGATTCGGTTCAGTACGGCAACGCGCTACGGTTGTGGATGCGCGCCGCGGAGAAGTGTACGGTGCTGTCTACGATGCCGACGGCAGGATCATATGCCAGGAGACGGTGTCGAGCTTTTCTAAATGGCTCGACACTCTGCCGGGTGGAGAGATCGAGTTCATATCCCCGGATTTTTCTCCTTATCTTGGGGCGCTCGCAGGCACGCGTTTCGAAACCGCGAAAATTACAGCCGCACCACGCGCGCTCGCTACGGCAATTGGCCGGATTGCGCTCGAGAGGTTTCGAGCGGGATTGGCACAGGACCCGGCGGAAATCGATGCCAATTACGTACGGCGCTCAGACGCGGAGCTGTTCTGGCGGGAAGGGTAGAAAGGAGCACAGGAGGCAGGAGGAGTCAGGAGACGGGAGTCAGGAGACGGGAGAACGACGTCTTCAGAGTGCTAACCTTCTGTTATGGTCCTGACAAAAGAAGAACTCATTGCTTCGCTGCAGAACGAGGTTCGCATTCTGTTGCATCTCGCCGGCAAGGTGGACAAATCAAGAGTCGATTACCGGCCAGCGCCCAAGCAACGCAGCATCCTGGAACTGCTGCAGTACATGGCCATCATGGGACCCACCCAGGTTGCCATCATCAAGGCCGGAGCCTTCGATAGAGCTGCCATGATAGACGCCTGGGGCCCCGCGGAAGCCGGGTCGAAAACCATGAGCTTCGATCAGGCTGTCTCCGCCATCCAAAAACAATCGGACGAATACGCCCGTGTCTTGAGCGGATGGACTGAAGCCGATTTCCGCGGTGAAGTCGAAATGTTCGGCAGGAAAAACACGCGCGGGTCGCTATTGGTGAACCTGGTGCTGAGCGGTTACGCCGCCTACCGGACGCAGCTCTTCTGCTACCTCAAAGCCAGCGGGCGTGACGAGCTGAACACCATGAACCTCTGGGCCGGCGTCGACGGCTCGATGACCGCGGCCTAGCAGGAACGCCACGCGGTTCCGGCGAGTTTTTCAAACAGCCTCCCGGGACGCGATCCCAGTTACTCCGCGTTGATCTTCATGATGGCGTAAGTGAACTGCTTGCCTTTGTCGAGCAGCAATTGGTGCGGCGTTTTGGGCGGAATGTGCATGATGTCGCCGGGCCCGAGATGTTTGCGCTCGCCGTCTATGATCGACGGCCCGCGCACCTCGTTTGGTGCCGTAGTTTGGGGTTCGACCACGGTGCCCCCCACAATGATTGTGGCATCGCCGGTTTGGACCACGAACAAATCGGCCTGAGTTTCATGCAACTCGGCCTCGCCACTGACCTCGCGATGGATCAGGCTGATGGAGTGATTGCCATAATTAGCAAGCGCGTCGGACGCGGGGCTCTTCTTCTCGTCCATCTTGGATGCGAGCTTCTTTTCGAGTGATTTCAGTTCCGCGCTCTTCCACAGGCCGAAACCGGTTGGATCGGCAGCCATGAGGGAGGCTATCGAAGCGGCGAACAATGCCAGGATCTTCATTTTCGTTTTCTCCCGAAATTTTTCATCACAGGCAAGAATGCCTATTCTACTGCACAGGCAGGAATGCCTATTCTACCGACACGGGAATGAATGCTCATACGGGCTGTGCTCCGCCGGGTCCGGACACTGCTTTCAAGTTGGGAATGCGAGCCGCAGGCGGGGGCAGCGCCGGAAAATCCGTGAACGGTTCGCTTTGATACCAGTACGCCACCGAGAAGAAATTGTCGGCGCGATCGTTTGCATGGCCGTGCTCCATCGAGTGCTTCAGATATCGAGAGAAGGTGATGGGATTGTCGCCGTGCCAGCGGTACAGGCAGTAGCGGCCGCCGGCGCGCTCCGGATTGGTCATGAAGGGCGCGCCATTGTAGAGGTGCGCGAATTGAATGGCGCCGTCACGACCGCCAAAGTCCCAGGCTCCGTTAAAATAATCCTCGGAGCCGGTACCCACGATCGCCGGTTTGGTCTCATCATCGACGAACACCATATCGTCACCCTCGCCCATCCAATGATCCGTGTTCTGCAGCACGCCGAGTGTAATGCCCATCAGGTGGCCCCGGCCGCGGGCCTCCGTATACACGTAATTTTGGCGGCCATCGGGATTCTTGTCAGAGGTGGTTTGCGCCGCGTTTGGCGTGGCCTGCCGGTATTGCGCGTGAAAATAGAGCGCGTCGTCGGGCAGGGAAGGCACCAGTTGGTAGTCAATATTCGAGTAAAACGCGTGGACTTTGTGCTCGCTCTCATTAGTGGCCGTGAAGCGCGCCGACTTGCGGAAGGGCATGGAGAAATAACAGTTGAGCGCCTTGACGGAGGAGCAGTTGAGAAACGCGGATTGGTAGACGAAGTACTGTCCCAGGTTGAGGCCGAAGAAATCGCCCACGGGAACTTCGATGCTGGGTTTCGAATTTCCATCCCAATGGGCGCGGATCACGATTTCTTTGAGGTGATTCACGCTTTCAGCGGCAATGGTGAACCAGATATGAGTGATGACGCCCGGCCCGGAGGAACTGAAAAGTTCTTGCGTGGCGCCTGGAGCCATGGGCCAGGAGTCCGCGTTGCCGCCGGAGCGGTCGAAGCTGGATTGCTTGAGTGATTTGTAATTGTGAGCGCGCGCGTAGCGAGGCAGTGCGGCGGCCGCTGAGCCTTCGCGACTCTGACCCTGCGCGGGGCCGGGCGATGCCACCGCGGCGGAAAATCCTGCAAGCCCGGCAAGGCGTCGCAGGAAGCTGCGTCTTGGGACGTTCGAAATCTGCATGCTCCCTCCCAGGAACAAACATCATACCCGAGGAGGGCTGGTCCACTCTAACTGCCGGGTGGAGGCGCGGGAAGCGGATTAATCGCAATGTAGAGCGGCAAGCTGGTTTTGCCGTCGATGCTGATGGTGATGGGTACGCGCTGACCTGTTGTCACGGACGCGGGCAAGGTAATCCGTACCTGGAAGGCGCCATTGTCCGCTGCCGAGACAACCGCGGCGGGAATGTCGAGCCCGCCAACAATGACGTGCACGCGCTGAGGATCAACCGGACTGCTCGGGGGTGCTATGCCCGTCACGAGGAGGTTTAACTCATCGCCGGGCTGAGTCCCGTGTGCGGGGGCACCGCTTGCGTTGGAAGCGTTCGCGATCGCCGTGATGACGGGCGGAGTCGCATCGATCGAGATCACCACCGGGAATGCGTCGCGGCTGCCGTTATTCAACCGGAGGATCGCCGGTCCGGGACGCAGCGTGGCTGGGATGATCAGATTGATTTGAACCGGTGAGGAATAGATGAGCGTCACGGGCTGATCGTTAATCGTGATTCTGGTCGAGGGGCCACCGAGATTCAGGCCGAACAGACTCGCGATGGACCCGGGATAAACGCCGCTCGGAAGCCAGATGCCGTTGATGAGCGTGGGTTCGACAATAGGCAGGTCCGCATCGCCCGAAATCGTATGGAAACCGCCGGGCTGCGAGAAGATCTGGAACCCCGAAATGACGCTGGTCAGAGAAGCGCCTGGCTGGGCGGCCGGCGCAACGTTGACGTTCACCAACGCGTGATTGGGACTCAAGACCCAGACGCGGCGCACGAACACGTCGGTTGTACCGAACCCGATGGTGGTCATTCCATCCACGAAATTAGTGTTCACACCGGTGATATCGATCATGGCGCGCGCGCCTGCGGGCAGCACGTTCGGCGAAAACGTAATCCTCTGCGCGGCTGAGGTCCCGTAATTGAATGTAGGCGGCTGCGCAGGACCGAAGAACATGGAGTTTTGGCCGTCGCTATTGAACATGGTGACGACCGCCTGCTGGTTGCTGGCTCCGGGCGGCGGCACGGCGAGCGCGTGCGAGCTATCGAGGACCTTGGTGACCGCGGGCAGCCCGGCAAAATACGCCTTGCTGTTCTGATTGAAATTGGATCCTGTCACAACGGCGTTTCCATTTGCGTCCTGTGTGACCGAATCGATGG
This sequence comes from Acidobacteriota bacterium, assembly GCA_003223115.1. Classification (GTDB taxonomy): domain Bacteria; phylum Acidobacteriota; class Terriglobia; order Bryobacterales; family Bryobacteraceae; genus QHXW01. The sequence continues at coordinate 14,003 of QHXW01000120.1, read as the reverse complement.
AGGGCGGATCGTTTTGAACCAGATTCACTCCGCTGGGCAACACGTACATGCCGTTGCCTTGCGAAAAGATAAAGTGTTGGGGCCCGGTAGAGGCAGCCAAACCGAGTTTCAGATCGATAGCCAGATAAGTAGGTGTGGCTCCGTAGCCGCGCACGCCTCCGGCAGGAATGAACGCTGATCCGATCACCGACACGCCCAATCCCGACGCAGCCTGGCCACTTGCGCCCAAGCCATTTCCAGCGGCCGCAATCGTGGTCCCTCCCGGCACGATGTTGACGTAAGCGGGGTGAACGCCGTTCTGCCCGTAGTAGCTATACAGCGAAACGTCGTAAATGGACGTCGAAGCGGCCGGGTTCACGGAGAAATCGATCTTGTCACTCGACGATCCGGTGCGCACGACGACGGCAGTGGCCTGCGAAATGCGATTGGTACCTGGATAGAACTCGGCATCAAATGGATCGCCGGCGTCGACCGGGTTGCCGTCCGGATCGACCGGCAAAATGATGTTGGCCGTCGGAGGCAACGGATGCGCGTACACGAAATAGCTGCCCGGCGGCACTCCCTCGATGCGATAGGTTCCATCTGGATTGGTCAGAGCGCTGATGGCCGGGGCATTTGACCGCAAGGCCGCGACCGACGCCATATGCACACCGTGGCCTCCTGCAGTCACAGTGCCGGTGATTGTGCCGGTGCCCGCGCCGAAATTACGCGGATAGAGCAGGGAGATGGCGGCGATGTCATCGGCATCGAGCGGATGAAGCGCGGAAGTTGACCGGGTGACCGAAGTGGACATGACGCTGGAAGTAAAGGTGTGCTGCAATCCCAGGGCATGGCCCATTTCGTGGACTACGGTAAGGAAGAAGCTGTCAGTGTAGCTGGGGCCGGGGCGTTGGGTGAGATCGGTGTGGAAATGAACAATGGATTGCGTGATTGGAAAAAAGCGGCCTTCAGGCCGCGTGACCATGTCACTCGCGGAAGTGGGAACCGTGTACGCCAGCAATCCCGGGGGAATCTCGTCGTCAAACACCAGTTCTACGCTCGGTGTTTTCTCCAGGCTTGCGTTGTCATGTAAACCGCCGAAGGCGACGCGGAGATCCGAGGTCGGGACGCTGTCCCACGTCCGCGTAGCCTGCCGGATCTGACTCAGCAGCGACGGAAAGCCGTCGTTCAGCGCAAACTGTTTCGGCCCGATGGTAGAGACAAAGAAGGTGACCGTCTTGTTGGGAAGCGCAATGAGATCGAATTTCTCGGGGGCGGAGGTGTAAGGCGCGGTCTTGCTGGTGTAATGCAAGAAGTGATAATAGGCGCCGGCGGGTGAAAGACCGAGCGCCCATGTTAAAACCACGAGTACCAGTCGCGCTCGAGGCCGCTTCATTGTCTGACGGCTCCCTGCGCTAGCGTTGTTGAAATGCGCGCGAACATTTCCGAGTAGCGCATTTGAATGGCTTCGTCCTTAACCGGAAGCCAGGTTGCAGGATCCAGCATGGTTTCGCCAGTTGCAGCGCGCCCTGCCATCAGGTCACCGCCGGCGTTTTTGGACAGGTTGAACACGCCCTGGCCCCAACCCGTGATGTAGAGCGAGCCGGTCTTGGATGTCCAAAGAAAGAGCAGGTACTCCCGACCCGGCACCAGCCGCGGCGCCCCGGGCACTTCTTGACGGAAACCAGAGGCGCTGCCGCCTGGCACTAGAATCTCGATGGTGGACTGATCGGCGCCCTTGAGCCTTTCTGAAACTTGCAGACTCCAGTGGGTATAGATCATCGATCCCCGAAAATCGGCGCGCGAGCCCAGCACGCGGGCGCGAACGATGTCGCTGGATTTCTGGATCACGTCGTCGAGTGAGAGCCGCTCCAGAGTCGCGCCCTGGAGTGGCGCTAACCAGGGAGCTAGGCACAGTAGGAGAAGAGATATGCGCCGCATGCGGCTTTGTGGTGCATTCCCCATACCAGTCGATCCTATTCATAATAATATATTTAACGCTGCGCGGAGAGTCCTTGATGTGTTCGATGGACACGTGCTGGGGCAAGTTGTCACAAAACAATAGGGTTTTAGGCTCTAGGAATTTGGTGCCGGTGGGGTATTTGAGAGCCGCGAACTAGCTCTTACCGTCGCGCACCACCAGGATGGGGATACGCAACTTATGGCGGACGGAGCTGATAGTGGCGCCGAAGATGAGATCCTTGAGCCCTCCGTGACCGTGGGCGCCCATGACCAGAAGGTCGGGCTGAATCTCGCGGGCACAACGGACGATTTCGCGATTGGGCTTGGACGAGTACACCACCACGGTCTCGACATCGATGGATTGTTCCTGCAAAGACTGAACGATCGTGTCCAGATACTGGCGTCCGGCTTCAACTTCGGCTGTGGAGCTGAGCGATCCGTAGATCTGGCTGGTCACGTCTTCTTCGACGTGGAGCAGATAGAGTTTCGCATGATGCACTTTGGCCATAGAAGCGGCGTGTGCAATGGCTTGGCGATCGAGCTCGGTGTGATCGAGCGGGACGAGGATCTTCTTATAGACAGGGTTCTCGACGACGGCGCTGGCCGTTACCGGCAATGTGATGGGAGCGCGGCCAAAGCGAATGCCCCAGCGGGTCAGCAGCGGTTCTGCCGCCACCCAGACGAGCAGCAAGCCGATGCTCGCAGACAGCGGCACAAGCAATGTCAGGACCAGGCCACGGAAGCGTCCGGCCGCTTCGAGCCATCCTGTCAATATCTGGACCACCACCCAGATGTTGAGGACCACGATCACGGCAGCCGAGATCCACGCCAGTACGAGCACCCAAAGCTTATTCGCGAACTCACCCATGCGCCGCCGGTCGCTTGTAAAGTGAATCAGCGGGATCACGGCGAAAGGAAGCTGCATGCTGAGAATCACCTGGCTGAGGATCAGCAGTTGATATGTGGCCTTGTCGCCGGCGAAGTAGATGGTGAGCGCGGCTGGGGTGATAGCAAAACTGCGCGTCACCAGACGCCGCAGCCAAGGGCGCATTCGGATATTAATGAACCCCTCCATCACGATTTGTCCGGCGAGGGTGCCAGTGAGCGTGGACGATTGTCCGGAGCACAGCAGCGCAATGGCGAACACCGCGCCGGCTGCCGAAGTTCCCAGCAGCGGAGCCAGCAGCAAATGCGCCTGCTGGATCTCGGTCACAATGATGTGACGCTTAAAGAAGACGGCGCCAGCCACAACCAGAATGGCTGCGTTGACCAGAAGAGCTCCGTTGAGCGCAACGACGGAATCCACGAGATTGAAGCGGCAGGCCACACGTTTGGACGCATTACTCGATCCAATGCGGCGAGTCTGCACCAGGGCCGAATGCAGATAAAGATTGTGCGGCATCACCGTTGCGCCCAGGATCGCGATGGTGATGTAGAGTTTCTGCGCCGTAAGCCGCGGGATGAGACCGGTGGCCATTTCAGAAAAGGCGGGTTTTGCCAGAAAAATCTCGATGCAAAAGCAGGCAGCAATGATGGTAATCATCGCAAGGACGAAGGCTTCGATGATGCGGATGCCGAAGCGCTGGAACCAGAGCACCAGCAGCGTATCAGCGGCGGTGAGCAATACGCCGACCAGCAGCGGAATGTGAAACAGCAGGTTAAGGCCGATGGCGGCGCCCAGGACTTCAGCCAGATCGCAGGCGGCAATGGCCACCTCGCACAATATCCAGAGCGCATACGTGACGGAGCGCGGATAGGTCTCGCGGCAGGCCTGGGCGAGATCCCGCCCGCGCACGATGCCGAGCCGAGCGCTCAAGGTCTGCAGCAGGACGGCCATGGCATTGGACATGACCAGCACCCAAAGCAGTTGATATCCGAAGCGCGCGCCGCCTTCGAGGTCGGTAGCCCAGTTGCCCGGATCCATGTAGCCGACGCTCACCAGATATGCAGGGCCTGCGAATGCGAACATGCGCCGCCAGATGCTAAGTTGTGAAGTGGGCACCGTCGAGTGCACTTCGGCCAAAGACGGCTGGCGCGCTGCCACAGTGGTAGTGATGTCCGACAAGCTTCTATCATACTTAACTATAGTTAAGTCACGCAAGCATGGGAAACTGAAATACGGGTGTGAACGTTCTCAGCTCTCTATTGATCCGGCAACTGGCGCGCGAATGCGGGTTCGAACTCGCCGGCGCGGCACAGGCGCTGCCGCTCGAAGAATCCGGTTACTTCCACCGCTGGGTGGAGAACGGATACGCGGGAGAGATGCGCTACTTGACCGATCATCGCGCGGACCTGCGCAACGACCCGCGCCATCTACTATCTTCGGCAAAGTCCGTCATTTGCGTCGGCAAGCTGTACAACGGTCCCGAGCCGTACTCCAATCGCCTGGACGGCAAAGAACTGGCGTGGATCTCACGCTACGCCTGGGGCGAGGACTATCACGACATAGTGCGGTCGGGCCTGGAACGGCTGCGGGAAAAACTGAGCGTACAGGTGCCGGAATCTTTCGAGTGGAAGGTTTGCGTGGACACGGCCCCGCTGCTGGAACGTGCTTATGCGCGGCGCGCGGGCCTGGGCTGGATCGGGAAGAATACCTGTCTTATCAATCAAGAGATGGGCTCGTGGTTTTTTCTGGGAGAGCTGCTGACGTCGCTGGTTCTCGATCCTGATGCGCCGCCGCCGGACCGCTGCGGCACCTGCACGCGCTGCATCGAGGCATGTCCCACTGCGGCGATTATTCCAACGGGTGCCCCTGAAGGACCGGAATACGTCATCGATTCACGGCGGTGTATCGCTTATTTCACGATTGAATTGCGCGGCCCGGTTCCGGAAGAAATGCGCCCTCACATGGGGCATCACGTGTTCGGCTGTGATATCTGCCAGGACGTTTGCCCGTGGAACGAGCGCGCGCCAGTGACGAGCGAGCCGGCGTTTATTCCGGAGCACTTCGCGCCGCCGCTCGAACGGCTGGCCGGGATCGATGAAGAAGAATTCCGCGAAATGTTTCGCCACAGTCCGGTGAAACGAGCGCGCTACTCCGGTTTTCTGCGCAATGTGGCGGTAGCGATGGGCAACCAGGGTTCGCCACGATTCCGCGAGCCTCTCGAAAAGATGGCCCAGTCCCAGGATGCCCTCGTTGCCGTGCACGCGCGCTGGGCGCTGGGGCGGCTAGAATCAATGTAAGAATGGTTCTAACGCCGAGTCATCGGGACGGCGAGAAAACGATTTCGCGGAAGCAATCTTTGTGGTGGCGCGGGCCAGCAGCCCTGGCAATGATCGCGATATTGACGACGTTCCCCTTGGGCGCGGAACAAACGTACGCGGAGCAGGGGTTCGACCATTTCTACAATCTGGAGTACGACCAGGCGCTAGCCAATTTCAAAAAGGCGGCCGCACAGGATCCCGAGGCTCCCGGCCCGCGCAACCACATTGCGCAGACTTTGCTTTACCGCGAGATGTACCGCAACGGGTCTCTCGAGAGCGAACTGGTCTCCGGCAGCAATCCGTTTCTCCGGCGCCAGAAGCTGAATCCCAGTCCGGAAGTGCACAAGGAATTTCACGAGGAGATTCAGAAAGTCCTGGACATCACCAACGCGCGTCTGGCTCGCAAACCGGATGATACCGACGCGTTATACAATCGCGGGGTGGCCTACGGACTGCGAGCGAATTACAATTTTCTGGTCCATAAAGCCTGGCGCGAATCGCTGCGTGATGCCACGGCTGCGCGTAAGGACGAGAACCGCGTGACTGAACTTGACCCATCGAACTACGACGCGCAGCTTATCGAAGGTGTCCATGATTACATCGTAGGGAGCCTGCCCTGGGCCTGGCGCATGCTCGGGTTTCTGGTCGGCTTTCACGGCGATAAAGAGCGCGGCCTTACGACGCTCGCGGAAGTCGCCCGGAAAGGAAAGCACAACAAGATCGACGCCGAGGTGCTGCTGTGCGCGCTTTACCGCCGCGAGCGCCGGCCGAAACAGGCGTTGCCGCTGCTCGAGGATCTGGTGCGCCGGTTCCCGCGCAATTCTCTGCTGCTGTTCGAGGAAGCCCAGATGTACAGCGACTTGGGAAACGAGGCGCGGGCGGTTGCGGCGGTCGAAAAAGTGGCGGAGATGAAACGGAAAGGACTTCCCGGTTTCGCCGATATCCCGTGGGAGAAAATTAATTTCCAGTTCGGCAATATTCAGTTCTGGTACAACGATCTGGACCGAGCGCTCGAGAGTATGAAGAGAGTAACAGCCTCGGGCAACGAGCTGGATCTCAACACAGGTGTGCTTGCCTGGATGCGCATGGGGCAGATCTATGATCTGACGAAACGACGCAAGCAGGCAGTGGAAGCCTACAAGCGCGCCGTTAATTTCGCACCGGAGGCGGAGGCCGCAAAGGAATCGCGCGGTTATCTTTCATCTCCGTACCACCGTCAGGCCGGCAAGCGTTCGGGCGCGGACTCCAAAGGGACGTGAGTTTCTCAAGACCTTACTGAAGTTTGCAGATCACTCTCCGCCGGCAACCCGACGGGCATTCTCTTTCACGTGGTAATTCGGATAAGCCGGGTGTTTAGGCTCACGCAGCGGCGTTTTCCCCAGTTCTTCCATCACCACCTGCACCGCTTTCTCCAGCTGGGGATCGTGACCGTTGCGCACCGCCTCGGGGTCGAGCTCGATTTCGATATCGGGGCGGATGCCATGGTTCTCAACTTCCCATTGGCTGGTGGTTGGATTCCAGACCGCTGAACTCGGAGCGGAAACAAAACCGCCATCCATCAATTCCGGAGCAGCAGCGCGGCCGACTAGACCACCCCAGGTGCGCTTTCCAATGAGCTTGCCGACGCCGGCCCGCCGGAAATACCAGGGCATGGCGTCCCCTCCAGAGCCAGCGAACTCATTAATAATCATAATTTTAGGACCGAAAATCGCACCTTGTGGTTGATATTCATCCTGGCCGTCACGCGTGGTGACGACGCTCAAGAGCTGGCGCTTCAAGTATTCGATGATGTCGGTAGCCAGCGCGCCGCCGCCGTTGAACCGCTCGTCGATGATGGCGGCTTCTTTTCCCACCTGTGCAAAGAAATAACGATTGAAATTGGTGTACCCGCCGAACGCCGTATCGGGCATGTAGACATACGCGACACGCCCATTGGTCATCTGGTCCACCTTGCGCCGGTTCTCTTCGATCCAGGCAAGATTTCGCAGCCGCGCTTCGTTAGGGATCGGCACGACAATCACCTCGCGCGAGTGGTCGCCGGATGAATCAGGGCCTACTTTGAGGGCGACGTTCTTGCCTGCGAGGCCTTCGAAAAAGGCGTAGACGTTGTCGGTCAAGTGGAGTTCGCGCCCGTTCACCGCCAACAGATATTCGCCGGCCGCGATGTTGACACCAGGCTGAGTCAGCGGGGCTTTGAGGTCGGGATTCCAGTTTTCACCGTTGTAGACGCGAGCGAAACGGTAACGCCCATTCTCGATTTTGTAGTCCGCGCCCAGCAAGCCTGTTTGGACGCGCTTCACGTCCGGCGACTCGCCACCAAAGACGAACAGATGGCCGATGGTGAACTCGCCCACCATCTCTGCGAACAAATAGTTCAAGTCGCCACGGGAAGCCACATTCTCAACATAGGGCGCGTACCGTTTTTCGGCCTCGGCAAGATTGAGCCCGTGATAGTTGGGATCGTAGAAGAAATCGCGTTCAACGCGCCAGACTTCGTGATACATCTGCTTCCAGTCCGCTTTCGGATCCACGCGCACTTCGATATCAGAAGTTTTGAGCGGACCCTCAGCGCCAGCAGCGACCGGCGGTGGGGCAGACGGGTCGCCGTGACCTGTGGCCATCGGCTTGGGCGCCTTGATGAACCAATTGTCGCCCTGCAGATACAGCATCTTCTCACCATTGAACGAAATTTCGAAACTGCGAACGCCGGCAAGGGCCACGTCTGATGTACGCGTCTTGAGATCGAACCGGTGCACGGTCAGGCTGAATTGTGTTCCAGGCCCCGGAGCCGGAGCTTCGTGCGCATATAACATTCCGGTTTTTCCGATTTCGAGAGCTACGTAGCGCCGTGGCGGCAGGGGCAGCGACAGAATGCGTTGGCCGATGTTGTCGAAATCGATTTTAGTGGTCACAGCCTCGGGCGTCTTATCCTTGGGCTTTTCATCCTTTCCCTTGGCCTCGTCTTTTTTGACGTCGTCTTTCTTTACAGGGTCCCTGGCGTCTTCGAATTTCTTGTCGTCCGACTTTCTCTCGTCATCCGGCCTTTTCTCGTCGGACGGCTTCTCGTCGTCGCTCTCCGGGGCCAGCGGCGACGTCTGGTCCTTCGAGAGAACCGCCAGGTAGATGCTGCGCGAAACCGGCCGAGCGAAACTTTGAATATCGGGTTCTGTGGAAGGGCCTGCGTCGGTGCTGGCGGCGAAGTATAAATACTTGCCGTCTTTATCAAACACAGGAAATCTGGCGTCACTCATGCCGTCGGTCAACCGGGTGCTTTTGCTGTCCCCAATGGAGTAGAGATAAACCGCGTTCAAGTGATTCTGTAGCCTTCGCGCATAGGCCAGCCACTTGCTGTTCGGAGACCAGGAGGGCGCGAGATTGCCGCTGCCGCCCCAACTCCAGAAGTAGTCTTTGTCGATCTGGACCGGCCGCTTTCGATCGAGGTCGATATACCAGAGGCCGAGGTGGCTGTCGACATAAGCAATTTTTTTGCTGTCGGGGGACCAGCGAGGCACAAAGTAGAATGCGGGCTTCTCGCCCAGACTGATCTTTTTGACTTCGCCCATGCCGTTCTGATTGCGCAGGTGGATCTGATACTCACCCGACTCGTCGGAAAAGTACGCTATAGTTTTACCGTCTGGCGACCAGGAAGGATCGCGGTCCATGACGCCGGGGGTGTTGGTCAAATTGCGGACGTCGCCCTTCTCGGCGGGCACGGTCAGAATTTCACCGCGCGCTTCGAAGACCGCCCTTGCTCCAGTAGGCGAGATATGGGCATTGTCCAGGCGCTTGCCTACATTGACGAAATGCGGCCGCAGCTCCAACAGGTCGCCCGTGATGTGTACGGTCACGGGTTTGGTTCGGCCGGATTTCAGATCGTAGAGGTGCAGCGATCCGAACTGCTCATAGACGATTGCGTCGGGTCCCGCGGAAGCGGACTTCAGGTCGAGACCCTCATTCTCGACAATTTGCTTCACGCGTTCCGAATGGGTGTCGTAGCAGAAGAGGGTGACCGGACCATTTCTGTCGGACAGAAAATAAACCTTGTCGCCAATCCACATGGGGTTGAAGTCGTTGGAGGTGTCACGCGGAATTTTCTGGATGTGACCGGTGGCCAGGTTGGCGATCCATACCGGCGTCGCCAGTCCACCGCGATACCGTTTCCAGGCATTGAAGGCGCGCGAAACCGGAACGTAAGCGACCTGGCTGCCGTCGGGCGAGAAAGCGGCCTCGAACCCCATGGGCAGCGCTATTTTCTCCTCCAGTCCGCCTTCATCAGCGCTGACTGTAAACAGTTCGCTGAAGCGCGAATAGCTAGTCCGGGGAGAGGTGAAGAGCACGCGTTTGCCGTCGGGCGTCCACCCCAATGCGACGTCGGGAGCGGGATGCCACGTCAGGCGCCTGGGCACGCCGCCCTCGGCAGGCATCACGAACGCATCCACGTTACCGTCATACTCTCCGGTAAAGGCGATCTTGGAACCGTCGGGCGAGAAAATCGGGTTGGTCTCGACACCGGGTCCAGTGGTGAGACGCCGGGCATCGCCACCCGAGCGCGGAACGCTCCAGAGATCCCCTCCATAGACGAAGACGATCTGCGAACGGCTGATTGTAGGCCGCTGCAGCAGCAAGGGAGCGTTCGATTCCGCGGACAACACAACGGTGACGGCGAACAGGGCAAGTGCGGGGCAAATGAAACACAGCATGACGACTCCTTAGCGTGTCAGTTTATCGTAGTGCGACTGGACGGTATCGTGCGGAGCGGGTGAACGGGGATTTACAGCTCCACAAACCAGCCCTCGCGGGCAGCCTTGGTGTGGTCGAATTTGCGGCGTGCTTTTTTCACGATTTCCCTGACAAATTGGTCATCGTGAGAGGGATCGTGGTGAAACAGAATCAACTGTCCGGCTTTAGCGTCCTTGGCCGCCTGCACGGCTTCTCCCCAGGTGCTGTGACCCCAACCGCGTTTCATTTTGATCTCTTGATCCGTGTATTGAGCGTCGTGGATGAGAAGGTCGGCATTTTGAGAAAAGTCCCGCACGATGCCGTCTAAACGTTCGTTGCCCGCTTCCATGTCGGTGGCGTAGACCATGGCCTTCCCGGCGGATTCGACGCGATAGCCGACAGCGCCTTGCGGATGATTCACGGGGAATGAATGGATGGTCAGCCCGCCGCACTTGACCGGGCCCGTTTCGAGCTGAACGAAACTCCGCTTGATGGCGACGGACTCGAAATTAACCGGGAAATACGGAGTAGCCATCTGGCCCATGAGCACACCGCGAAGATCGTTGGGTGTTGGAGGAGCATAAAACACTACTTCGTTCTCATCACGATAAAGCGGATCGAAAAACGGAATTCCCTGAATGTGATCCCAGTGGCAGTGCGTGAAAAAGAAGTGGGCTCGGAATTTCTTTTTCTTGAATTCCTTGAGCAGCGCAATACCCAACTGCCGAAGGCCGGTACCTCCGTCAAAAATGAGGATTTCGTCGCCCGCACCGCGAACCTCGAGACAGGAAGTATTACCGCCAAAACCGAGGTTTTCCCGTTGGGGAGTAGGCGTAGAACCTCGCACGCCCCAAAATTTTACGCAAAGCTTAGAGGCTTCCTGTCGCGAGCGCATCAAGGCACATCATACGCCAAAGGCGGCTTGGCGCAAATCTGAAAGTGCCGGCGATCCGGAAATATTCTTCGAAGGGCCGTACGGCAGCGGAATAATACAAAGCCTTTATTGCGTGGCAACGTCCTTGGTATGATGTGGAATCCTTGCCGACGTTGCGCGAATGCATCAGAATGGTAAGGCAGCATTCACCAAGAAAGAAGTGGGGGTGTGAGTAGTGGCCGGACGAGCCTATGTAAGTGTGACAACCCCGCAAGGGAGCAACGAGGTTTCACTCGATACCGGCAATTATTGGACTATAGGCCGGGGCTCGGATAACATCCTGGTTTTCGATGATAACGCCATGTCCCGCCGGCACGCTGTAATCCAGCGGATGGACGGCGGCGACTTTTATTTCATTGATTTGGGCAGCCGTAACGGATCATCGATTAATGGGCGCCGGGTCACGATACCGGTAGCGCTTCACGACGGTGATTCGATGGTTTGCGGTCAGAGCGAGCTGGTTTTCCACAATACCGTGGCCGCTCTGGAAGGGCCCAAGCCAAGTCAAATCTCAGCCCCTGGATCCGCGACGCGTGTGCTGTACGCGCGGACCATGATCACGGTGCTGGTGGTGGACATTCGCGATTTCACCCCGCTCACGCGGCAGGTGGACGAAAGCATACTGGCTCAAGCCATCGGTACGTGGTTCCGCGAGTCCGGCGTGATCGTCAAGCGCTATGGAAGCTGGGGCGACAAATACATCGGCGACGCAGTGATGGCGGTGTGGACGCACGGGGCCGCCGGGCCGCAGCAAGCCGATATTTGCCAGATCCTGCAGGCGCTCTCGGAAATCCAGAAAGTCACCAGCGGCTTGCACGAGAAGTTTCCGCTGCCGCACCCGATTCGCGTGGGCGCGGGAATCAACACGGGGCCTTCCATGATCGGCAACACCGGCGGGCACGACACTCCCGAGTTCAGTCCGCTCGGCGATAACGTCAATGCCGCTTTCAGGCTGGAAACTGCCACCAAAAAATCAGGGATGGACATTGCGCTGGGGCACACGACCTACGATTATCTCTCGAGCGCGCCAGGCATTCAGCAGTATTTCGAGAAGCGTTCGGTCGAACTGAAGGGTTACGAACAACTGATGGAAGCGTGGTTTACGTCGTACGCGAAACTGGAAGAGTTTCTGCGGAACCGCACCGTGGGAGTTTGATGCCGTCAGTTCATCTCATGCAACTCTAGCGGTGAGCAGGGCTGAAAGCAGAGCCTTTGGGCCGGCTCTGTCATTGCCGGTTGAGCAACCCGTAATATACTGGCTGGCTGATCCGCGATTCTCTGTGGCGCGGATTGGGGCAATCGTTTCGTGTTGTTCCTGACCTCCTTCACGGGGTGACAAAGCTACCCATCAATGAGACATTCCACAAGCCTGGGACGGGTCTCGTTAGAAGAATCCAGATGCGCGGACACTTTCCCGTGGCGCCGTTGATGGAGCCCCTGCGATGAAGATTCAGCTCCAATATGCTCGCCGGGCAGCCCAGATTATCCGGGTGTCATTTCGCAATCTTGGTGCAGTCCTTTATGACCGCATCCGGGGGCGCAGCCGGATCCCAGGACCCGAGCGCGCACGGCTGATGTTTGAGGAACTGAGTGGCAGTTTGCTCAAGTTCGGCCAGATTCTCTCGCTACAGGTAGACACGCTTCCCCGGGCATATTGTGACGCGCTGCTGAGCCTGTTGGACCGGGTGCCTCCATTCTCCGCGGCGGAGGTGAAACGGGTTTTCACCGAGGAATTTGGCAAGGCCCCCGAGGTGCTGTACCGGGAATTCGACTACCGGCCGCTGGCTTCTGCATCCATCGGGCAGGTGCACCGCGCAGTGCTGCAGGATGGGAAACAGGTGGCGGTAAAAGTACAGCGTCCAGACGCTCGCGAAGTTTTCCTGCGCGACGCCGCGCTGCTGCGGCTGTTTATCCGCATTGTTTTTCTTTTCAGAATTCGAACGTTGTATTTCATGCGCGATCCGGTCCGAGAATTCACGGAATGGGTGCTGGACGAGCTGGATTACCGGCGCGAGGCCGGGTACGCCGAAATTCTAGGACGAAACGCGCGTGAGAACCCCTCGGAAAAAGTGCCGGCCGTGTATTGGGAACTCATCACGGGGCGAGTGCTCACGATTGACTTCCTCGAGGGCTACAGCGTGATGGAGTATATGCGCATCCTCGACACCGGGGACGAGCAGAAGCTGGCGGAGTTGAAGGCGTTGGGATTCGACCCGGCGCAGTTCCTTTCCAATGTCATCACCAATTTTCTGAGCGACACCTACCGCCACGGAGTCTTCCACGCGGATCTGCATCCCGCAAACCTGCTCATCATGAAAAATAATGTCGTGGGATACGTGGACTTCGGTATCGTTGGCAGTCTCACGCCGGAGGCGCGACGCAAGCAGATCCAGCTCAATCTGGCTTACGTCCGCGGCAAGACGGATGAAATCTTCTCGGCGTTTGTCAGCGTGTGCACATTTGCCGGGAGAACCAATCTGCCGGGATTCCGACGCGGTCTGGAGCGCTATACCCACACCTGGTACCGGGAACCCGCGGTCGGCGGAGTGCCGCATTTCAGCCGGAGTCTGACCACGGCGATGCTGGATTTGCTGACGCTTTGCCGGAGCCACGGCCTGCTGGTGGACCGCGAGATGATCAAATATATTCGCTCGCTCATTCTGGTGGACGGCCTGGTGACACGCCTGGCGCCGGGACTTGACCTGGCGCCGCACATCCGCAGGGTATGCGAAGATTTCCTGGCGCGTGAAGCTCGGGTTAAAATGGCATCGCCGTCTGCCGTTCTGACCTTCCTGGCCGATCTGTCGGGTTGGCTGCTGGCAGGGCCGGGTAGAATGTTGCAAGCCATCGACCTGCTGGAGCGACGGCAGGTCCGGGTGCAGACGCGCTCGGTGCGAGAACCCAGTGCGGCGGAGGGGATGCGAATTCGCGCCCTGTGGCTGGCAAGTATCTGGGTGGTACTGGCGGTTGTAGTGCTGGAATGCCGCGAGAATCTGTCGGTCAATGCGGCCACTTTCGCCATCACGGGATTGTGGGCATTCTGGACGGTCTGGCTACTGGGTTTGTTGAGAAAACTTCATCGATCATAGGAGGCAACATGCAAAGTTTAATGGTTTCGGTGGTACGTTTGTCCACTGCGGCGACATTGTTCGGACTGGAGCAAATCGAGACGGCGGTAGAGGTGACGCTGGGCCGGCGGGATTTT
>QHXW01000545.1 GCA_003223115.1 Acidobacteriota bacterium | reverse complement strand
TGCGGAGACGTGTCGTGCTGCATCTCCACACCTAATCGTAAGCACTCCGTAATGAGAAGGCGGCCGCTCGGTGGCGGATTTTACAGCACTTTAATACGACTGTCACTTCCGATTAATGGGGCATGTGCGATCCTCGGCTTCCGAGGAGGTGCTCATGTCCATTGAATCGTCTTCGACTGCGTCGCGATTGGGAGAATTCGAAATTCACCTACGAACACACCGTTATGCCGCAGCGATTCAGCGGCGCTACTTGTGGATTGCGCAGCGGTTTGTTGATTACCTTGGGAGGCAATGTATCGCCGTCGAGGCGGCCCATGCGCCGGAGTGCGAGGACTTCCTGCGATGGGAACTTCGAAGTTGGCGTAGGCGGTACAGACGGGATCCGCGTAATATTTTCGAATGGCGCCGCCGCTACAAAACTGTCATGAACGTGTTCTTGCGGCTGGTGCACGGACATTGGCCCGCTATAGGCACCCCAGTAACGGCCATCGAGGCATTTCATCGCGATCTGGCACAGGGATATGACGCGTGGATGCGGGAGTTGCGTGGGCAGGCATCAGGGACACGGTCGACGCGTACAACACAAGCCCTGGAGTTCCTGACTGAGCTGGGGCCGCGTGGCGAGCAAGAGAGCCTTGCGCACTTGGGCGTTCGCGACATTGATGCGTACCTGCAGCAGCGTTGCAAGGGTTTGCGTCGGCGAACTATCGAGGGCTACACGGTGTGCCTTCGAAGCTTCTTGCGCTATTTGCATGGCAGCGGACGAACTGCTCTCGATCTCAGCAGCACCGTGATCGGACCACGGATCTATGACGATGAGCAAGTTCCTTCGGCACTGCGTCCCGAGGAGGTTCAGACCGTCCTGGAAGCGACTCGTCAAGACTACTCGCCGATTGGCCGACGGGATTACGCTCTTTTGATGCTGTTGGCCACTTACGGTCTGCGAGCCGGCGAAATCGTCACGTTGCGTCTGGAGGACATTGACTGGCAGAAAGAGAGCCTTCGCGTGCGGCACTCGAAGACGGGCGCGGTTTCCGAACTGCCCTTGCTGCGCGAACCCGGTGAAGCAGTACTGAGCTATTTGGAAAAGGCCAGACCGGAGAGCGAGCGTCGAGAGGTATTTCTGCAGGTCCGGGCGCCCTATCAGGCATATAAAGGCGGGTCGATCCTTAACTGTGTCATCGGCGCTCGTCTGAAGATGGCCGGAATCACTCCTCGTGGCAGGAAGGGCCCTCACGCCTTTCGTCATGCACGAGCGGTCAGTCTGCTGCGCGCCGCCGTGCCCCTAAAGATCATTGGTGATGTGCTGGGGCATAGATCCGCGGAATCCGCCGCGGTGTATCTGAAACTCGCGACGGAGGATCTACGCGCCGTCGGCTTAAACATCCCCAAAGAGGTGTTGTCATGACTCGCTCATCCTCGGCTGACACGTCCGTCGCCCGTTTCCTGCGTACTCAGCGTTTTCGCCATCGAGAAACAAGCAGAATTTACGGCCATATCCTGCGTGCGTTTCAGTCATCTGTCGGCGAATGCTCCACTGGTGCGTCGGTGTCCATATCGAATCTGCAGGAATGGCTCCGCGAAAAGCGGCAGATATGGCCTCTTCACATGGTCTGCCATCGGGCTCGACTTGTGGAGCGATTCCTGGAATGGTCGCAGGCCCTTGGCGTGATCTACACGAATCCGTTTGCTGAGTTGCATCGCCACTATGGGCCGCGTACGACACCGATTGTGCGCGCGCTAGTCAGTGATGACGTCGAGGCGGCGTTACGGGCCCTACGCCCTGTGCCGCGGTTTGGAAGCTTCCTCGGAAAAGTGATGGCAGAGCACGTGGAGCTGATGCGCTCGCTCGGCTATCGCTACGACGTCAACGAGGGTATGCTGCTGCGCTTCGATCGCTTCCTGCAGAACCGTGCCGAATTGGCCGGCACGCCGTGGAATCAGCTTATCGAGGTGTGGACGCAAAGTGATCCCTCGCCAAACCGACTGTGTGAGGCGAAGAGAGTGGGACAACTGATATCGAAAGCGATGCATCGGCTCGATCCTGCCGCCACAATCCTCCCGATGAATATCGAGATGTTCCACCCAGTTCGCCGGGAGCAGAGACGGCCTTACGTGTACTCCGACGAGGAAATGCAACGGCTCCTAAAGGCAGCGCTGGCGTTCCCATCTCCAAAGGCGCCGCTGCGGCCGCTCAGCCTCTTTACCGTTATGGTCCTTGCCTACTGCGCGGGGCTGCGAGTGGGCGAGATCGTCGGTCTGACATTGGCAGATGTAAATCTGCAGGACGGTACGATCGAGATTCGGGAGACGAAATTCTTCAAAGATCGTCGACTCCCGCTGGCCGCGGGGGTGATCGTAGCCCTCAAGAATTACCTTGTGGCCCGCGAGCAAGCCGGAGGGCCGACGAGCTCGGATAGTGGCTTGTTCTGGAATCAAAAGTTCGGACGGCGATACTCATACAGTGGATTGAGAATCCTCTTGGTCGAGGTATTGCGCCGTGCTGGCCTTAAGCCGACCACTGGCCGGATCGGGCCGAGAATACATGATCTTCGTCACACCATGGTTGGCCACCGTATGCGCGAATGGTACAGAGAGGGCATCAACCCGCAATCGAAGCTCCCTTACCTGGCGACTTACCTCGGGCATAAAGACATCACATCGACGCTCGTCTACCTGAACATCACACCAGAGCTGCTGCACGAGGCGAGCGAACGTTTTCGAAAGAACGGCGCGGCCATACTGCAGAAAACCGGAGGTTCGCTATGAAACCGTATTCCCTCGCAAAGGTGCTGCATGCGTTCTTCCACGAATGGATGGGGCAACAGAGAAATCTGTCACATCATACCGTGTTGTCGTATCGCGACACATGGAAGCTGTTGCTGCGCTTCGTCTCGGAGCGCAAGCGTCGAGAGATCACCGCACTGTCGCTGTCCGACCTGGAAGCCGCTGAAG
>QHXW01000544.1 GCA_003223115.1 Acidobacteriota bacterium | reverse complement strand
GGATCTGGCTCAGGTGGAGCAAGCGTTCCGCAACTGCAAAACCATGCACCTGGAAACCCGGCCCATTCACGTGCGAACGGAGGAACACACCCGCGGTCACGTCCTGGTGGTGATGCTGGCCTACCTGATTCGGCGGGAGCTGGGCCGCGCCTGGACTTCGCTGGACGTTACCGTCGAAGAGGGACTGCGCCAATTGCAGACTCTGTGCTCGACGAAAGTGCAGGTGGACGGAGGGGGGAGTTGCCTCAGAATCCCCACGCCGCACGCCGATACGGGGGGCTCTGCTCCAAGCCCTGGATCTCCGCCTACCGGAAGCGCTGCCTCACACCGAGACGAATGTAGTCACGCGCAAGAAGCTGCCCACGCGACGAAAACCCCGTTAGTTAGAATACTATGCCTTAGCGGGAAAACCTCGCTCCGCCCCAAGGGTGAACATCCGTAGTATTGTGGAGCATCACTACGTCCCACTCGGTGCAAGTCATTACTGGTTCGTGCTTGGCTTCGAACAGTAGGTCGGGAGTTCGAGTCTCTCCGGGCGCGCCAGCCTACTTTTGCCGAAGGAGCTCTTGACCACAGTGATAGCCTCGGGATCACTGGTTTGACCGTTATACGTCACCGTCAGCGTCCCGCTACCTACCGGTGTGTTCGACGGGAGCACCGCGGCGACCTGGGTGCCGAGCGTATACAGCATGATTGCATCTACAGTTGTCCCGCCGACGGTCACTTTGATCGACGTGCCGGCCAATCCCTGCGAACTGGGCAGCGGAAACTTGTTGACCTGAGCAATAGTCGCCGGCCCTAAATTTTGGCCAAACACGATGAAAATGGATCCCTGCGCAATCCCGGAATTAGGCAATCCAGGCAGGGCGTAACTGGCGCCATTGCGGATACCGAGCGCGCCGATCACGGGTTGTGCCACAGCCCCAGGCGGAAACAGTGCCGTCGAAGCCACCGCTAAGAGAAGAACCGAAAGTCGTCGGAGCATCAGATGTCTCCATTCGTGTGAAAATATCTTGTGAATCATTACTCGTGGAAGGATCCTGACACTAGACTCCGCTGGCGAGGTCTAAAGTCACTCTCAAGAAGTCTAGAGACCCAAGATCATGAGTTCCCATGTGTTTAGCGCCGAGGATTGGGAGGTTTCGAGCCGCGTCTGGCGATTCGGTGCATGCGAATTTGACGAATCCAGCCGCGAGCTGTGGATCGCCGGCAAGACCGTTGAATTGGAGTCGAAACCGATCGAAGTGCTCTATCGCCTGTTGCTCCACGCCGGAGAGATAGTAACCAAGGAAGAGTTGTTCGAGGCGGCTTGGTCTGGCGTAACCGTGGTGGAAGGCTCGCTGGCCACCGCTGTTTCAAAGCTGCGCAAGGCGTTGGGCGATGGAGATCCGCTCATTGTAGTTACGGTCCCTCGAATTGGATACCGGCTGGGGGTTCCGGCTCACTGTCGCCGGGTTGCCGCCCCATCAGCACGAGAACTCACCTTTAAGCCAGGCGATGCTGTGACCGGCAGGGATCAGTGGCGGCTCGTGCGGAAAATGGATGCTGCTTCGAGCGAGGTCTGGCTGGCGGAACATCCCAAGACGCACGAATCCCGGGTTTTCAAGTTCGCAGCCGACGGTGTCCGGCTGAAAGCGTTGAAACGCGAAGTCACTCTCGCCAGGCTGTTGAATCAGTCGCTGGGAGAGCGGCCGGATCTTGTTCGCATCCTCGAATGGAATTTCGGCACGCCCCCGTTCTATTTGGAAAGCGAATACTGCGGGCCCGACCTGGTGGAGTGGGCTGAAACCCAGGGAGGCCTCCCGAAGCTTCCCTGCGCCACTCGGATGCGCACGCTGCTGGATGTGGCCCAGGAAGTAGCCGCGGCCCATGACGTGGGCGTACTCCACAAGGACGTGAAACCCGCCAATGTACTGGTTACGCCTCAGCCGGACGGTGGCTGGCAAATCAAGATAGCGGACTTCGGGTGCGGATCGCTGATGGAACCATCACGGTTGGACGTGCTCGGAATTAAGAATCTGGGATTCACGCAGACCGCGACTTCCGAGGCGAAGACGTTGACCGGCACGTTGATGTACATGGCCCCGGAGGTGATTACGGGGCAGTCTCCCACGGCGTCAGCTGACATCTACGCACTTGGCGTGATGCTGTATCAACTAGCAGTGGGTGATTTTTCGAAGCCGCTCTCGCCGGGATGGGAGGCTGGCATTGAAGATCCGCTGATCCGCGAGGATATCGCCGCGGCCGCGTGCGGTGATCCCGCCAGGCGGCTCCCCGGCGCCGCGGCCCTCATTGAGCGGCTGGAGTCACTGGACCGTCGTCGTCTCGAGCGTAATGAACTGGATCTGGCGAGGCAGCGCGCGCAGGTCGCAGAGCGCCGGCTGGCGGAAGCTAGGGCGCGGCGGCCCTGGGTAGTGGCCGCCGTGTTGGTGTTGGTCGCCGGCCTGGCCGTGAGACTCTTCCTGTATCGAAGCGCGTCGCGCGAGCGAGACCGGGCCAACCAGCAGACCGCCGTCGCCGAGGACGTGAACAGGTTCCTCTCGGATGATCTGCTGGGACGGAGCGATCCGTTTCAGAGCAGCAAATCGGAAGAGACTCTGTTGAATGCCGTAAAGCAGGCGTCCCCTAATATCGACCGTCAATTCCACGATGCTCCAGAGATGGCGGCGCATCTCCACCAGACCATTGCGAAGGCGTTGGACAACGGCAGCGCCTATCCCGATGCGCGGCGGGAGTATGAACGCGCGGCGGCGCTTTTCCTGCAGTCCGGAGGACCTCAATCGCAGGAAGCCATCATCGTTCAACTGCAGCGTGCAACCATGGAAGCACGAACGTATCAAAGTGGATCGGCGGCGCTCGCCCGATCGATTCTGGCCGACCAGGAAACGCGGATCGCAAAGATCTCGCAACCCCGCGAAGATTTAACCGTGTGGCTGGCTTCCGCGCGCGGCATGATCGCATTGATCGAGAACAAGGCGAAGGTAGCGGCGGAACAGTTTCAGGCTGGTTCCGACCGTGCGGCCAAGCTGCCGGGCTTCGATGAAAACGCCCGCTTCACGCTGAAACAAAAGCTCGCCTTCGCCTCCATCCGTTCGGGCGATGGAGCTAAGGCGGAGCGGCTGTTTCGGGAACTCATCGCGGCGTTCACCAGGAGGAATGGGCCTGAAAGCCCGAATGTGCTTCGCGTTCGTCTCAACCTGGCGCAAGCTTGCATGATTCAAGGAAAGAACAGAGAAGCCGTTGAAGAGACCAGCAGTCTCTATCCCGCGTACGTCGCAAGACTGGGAGCGGATCACGAGCTCACCATGCAATTGCTCACGACGCGCGCCCAATGGGAGGGCGCCCTCGAGCTTTGGGATGCCGCCATGCGCGACGATCTGGCAATCTACAATCTGGCCCTTCACAAACAGGGACCGCTTTCGTTCTTCGCGATTGCCACACTCTCCGATGCCGCGCTCGCGCAATGCCGTGCCGGCCGTTATAGCGAGAGCGAACCGAACGCGCGCGAATCCTTTGAAGCTCCCGGGAAAGCATTCGGCCCGCGCGCCGGGCTCACGGGCGGAACTGCGTATGCGCGAGCGACTTGCCGCATCGGTTTGAGCCGGTTCGACAAAGCTTCGAAACTGTTGCGGAAAATCGATACTAAAGTAGTGGCGCAACTCGCGGGTTTCCCGGATTGGTCTGCCAATGTGGCGCTGGCTCAAGCCGAGATCGCGTACAGGCAAGGCCATTACGCGGCCGCCCGGAAATATGTGCAGTCTGCAGCGCCGGTATTCTCGCGCGCCGATGCGGAACCATACCAAAAACACGCGCTCGAGTCTCTCACCGCCGCCATCGGCCGGCGATTCGCCGCGAAGTGATTCCTCGAACTGGACATCTATTAGACATGCGAACCTTGGACCCCGTGAACCGAAACGAGTTGATGCGCTGGTACGAATGCGCGCGCAAACTTACGTGCGAGCTGTGTGAGCCATTGGAGATTGAGGACCACGTGGTACAGCCAGTGGCGGACGTGAGCCCGCCCAAGTGGCACTTGGGACATACAACCTGGTTTTTCGAGCGGATGGTTCTTTCGGAGACGCCGGGCTACGAGCCGCTTCACCCGCAATATAATCTCATCTTCAACTCCTACTACAATGCTCTGGGCCCGAGGTGGGCACGCAGCATGCGCGGTGCGCTTTCGCGTCCGACCGTTCGCGAGGTTCTTTCCTATCGCTCGCATGTGGATCAGCATCTGCTGGAATTCCTTCGGTCAGGCAATGGGCAGATCTCGTCTGGAGTTTCCTCTTTAGTCGAACTCGGCACCCATCACGAGCAACAGCATCAGGAACTGTTGATCACCGATATTAAGGCGATCCTGGCGCATTCTCCCATATACCCGGTTTACCGGCCGGCCCCAGATGTTGCCCGAAATGGGAGTATCCGTGCCGCCACAGAAGATTTTACTGCCTTCCCGGCCGGGCGATATAACGTCGGGTTTAGCGGCGTTGGCTTTGCCTACGATAACGAGAAACCAGCCCACTTCGTCTGGCTCGGCGACTTCGAACTGCGCAACCGTCTCGTGACCAACGGAGAGTTTCTGGATTTCATCAACGATGGCGGTTATCAACGGCCCGAGTTGTGGCTGGCGGACGGGTGGGACCTCGTGCAGCAGCAGGGATGGAACACTCCGCTCTATTGGATTCCGGACGGCGATCGCTGGAAAATGTTCACTCTTTCGGGGGTTTGCGAAATGGATTTGGGCGAGCCCGTGTGTCACGTCAGCTATTTCGAGACCGATGCATTCGCTCGCTGGAAAGAAATGCGCCTGCCAACTGAACACGAATGGGAGGTCGCGGCCCGCACGGCAGAGCCCGAGGAGATTCACCGTGGATCATTTCTCGACAGTGGTTTGTTGCGACCGGCCCCCGATTCGAGCGAGCCTGGAACAATTTCGCAGATGTTCGGAGAAGTCTGGCAGTGGACATCCAGCGCATACCTGCCGTATCCGGGATTCCGTGCCCTGCCCGGGGCATTGGGGGAATACAACGGCAAGTTCATGAACGGCCAGTATGTGTTGCGAGGCGGCTCCTGCGCCACACCGCGGACGCACATTCGAGCTAGCTATCGAAACTTCTTTCAGCCCGAAAAACGTTGGCAGTTCACCGGCATACGTTTGGCACGATAATAGCTAGACGGCCAATGTCGCAAGCTGCCTCCCGTCGTGCAACTTGAGAAACGACGAAGATAATATTGCCGTGAGAAAAAGATCGCGTGCTAGCATCTATCAAAGGTGCCAATGAATACCCAATCTGGAATTTCTGTGATCATCGCGGTCCACAACTCCGCCGGGATGTTGGACGCATGTCTTCTGGCGCTGTCGAAATCCACGCTCGCGCCGCTCGAGTGCCTGGTGGTGGATGACGCATCCACGGATGATACGGAGGCGGTTGCCGAGCGTCACGGTGCGCGCCTGATTGTCCTCGATCAGCGTTCCGGCCCGGCGCGTGCCCGCAATCTGGGCGCACTTCAAGCCCGTGGGGATGTGCTGTTGTTCATGGATGCAGACGTCTGCCTTCATGACGACGCGATGGCGCGAATCATGGACCACTTGCGCCAGGATTCCTCACTTGATGCGGTAATCGGCGCCTACGACGATGCGCCCGCCGCTGCGGGGTTCGTTTCGCAGTACCGGAACCTGCTGCATTGCTTCACTCACAGAGCCGGCAGGCGCGATGCGTCCACGTTCTGGTCAGGCTGTGGCGCAATCCGCAAGGAAGTGTTCTCACGCCACGGCGGTTTCGATCTTCGGTACACACGGCCCGCCATCGAGGACGTTGAGTTTGGAGTACGTCTGAAGGCTGCCGGTGGGCGCATTTCGCTCGACCCGGCGATCCAGGCCCAACACCTGAAGTGCTGGACATTTGCCGGCATGCTCAAAACCGACGTCTTCGACCGCGCGATTCCCTGGACCTTGATGAGCCTGCGAGCCCGCTCGATGCCAAATGATCTTGCGGTGCGCTTGAGCCAGCGGCTCAGTGTTTTGCTGACTTTCTTGATGATCGCAACGATGTGGCTCGAGTCTGCCGCAGTGGCCATCGGCTGCGCAGCTTTCTTTTTGGTGCTCAATCGCTCTTTTTATGGCTTCCTCTCGGCGAGGCACGGAATTCTATTTGCTATGCGCGCGGTGCCGCTCCATCTGCTGTTCTATTTTTACAGCGGCGTGGGCTTCCTGCTCGGCGCTGCTCTGCACCTTGTGAGCACGAAGCAAGCCCCCCTCTCTCAGGTTCACGGCGAGGAGGCGCCTTGAGGGTGCGCGAGTCGACCGGGCCCGTAATTATTTTGGGCGCCGGGCCTGCCGGTTTATCCGCCGCATACGAACTGTCGGCAAAAGGCGTTCCTTGTGCCATTCTCGAGCAGGACTCAGTGGTGGGCGGACTCGCCCGCACGGTCGAATATAAAGGTTACCGCTTCGATATCGGCGGCCACCGTTTCTTCACCAAGCTGCCGCTCGTCGAGAAGATCTGGAAAGACGTGCTGGGCGATGACTTACTGGTGAGGCCGCGACTTTCCCGGATCTATTATCGCGCGAAATTTTTCCGCTATCCGCTCGAACCGATGGACGCATTCATGGGACTCGGTCCCGCGGAGTCACTGCGATGTGTGGCTAGCTTTGTGCGCGCACGCCTGGCTCCGTCGTGGCCGGAAGATGATCTTGAAACATGGGTCTCAAATCGTTTTGGCCGTAGATTGTTTGAAACATTTTTCAAAGGCTACACCGAAAAAGTGTGGGGGCTTCCCTGCCGCCAAATCTGCGCTGAATGGGGAAGCCAGCGAATTCGCGGACTGTCTCTCTCCTCGCTGTTGTGGAATTCGATCGCCGGAAACCGCCGGAATGGACGGACACCCAAGACATTGGTTCGGGAGTTTTACTATCCTCGGCTCGGCCCCGGCATGATGTGGTCTCGCATGCAAGAGATCGTCGAACGCCAAGGCGCTCGAGTAGTTTTCAATGCTCCTGTGGAGGAAATCTGCTGGCAGCGCGGGCGCATTATCGGAGTGCGAGCCCGTGGCACGTTGTACACCGGAGAGCATTTCATCAGTAGTATCCCGATTCGCGAGCTCATCATGCGGCTTACGCCTCAGCCTCCGGAGAAATTGCGTCACGCCATGCATGATTTTCACTATCGCGATTTCATTACGGTGGCCCTCATCATTCGTGGCAGCCGGCTGTTTCCCGACAATTGGATTTACGTCCACGACCCCGCAGTGGCTGTCGGCCGCATCCAGAATTATGCGAACTGGAGCCTGGAAATGACGCCCGACCCGGCGACGACCTGCCTGGGTTTCGAATACTTCTGCCAGCACGGTGATTCCTTGTGGACCATGCCGGACGAGAAACTCAGGGAACAGGCCATGCGCGAGTTGGCTCACCTTGGTCTCGGCGATCCGAACGCGGTCATCGACGCAAAGGTAGTGCGCGTGCCGAGGGCCTACCCGGTTTACGACGCCGTCTACCAGCGCGGCATCGCAGCGATCCGTCGCTTCCTGGGTGCGGTGCCGAATTTGCAACTGGTGGGCCGCAATGGGATGCACCGCTACAATAACCAGGATCATTCGATGTTGACCGCAATCCTGGCAGCGCGTAATGTGATGGGCGCCAGCTACGACCTGTGGGACCTCAAGATCGATTCGGGCTATCTGGAAGAAGGCAACAGGTTGGACGCAACGGATCTTCAAGCGCTCGAAGCCACGCAACCGAGCGTTCCCGGTCTGATCGCATCAGCATTTCGTCGCCATTCGGCTGGCTGAGCCCCCGCCTCTAGAATCGCGCCTGGTGTTCGGTGGCTTCGGGCGCGACCAGCGCCGCATACATCCCCACCATTTCCGCTGCTCTGGCGGTGAATGATGCAAGAACAGCCAGGGGGAACAACAGAATAGTTCGACTGCGGCTGATGCCGATCACTCGGCCGAAGCGGAACCAATGCCGTGCGTCACGGCACACCAGCGCCATACGCAACACGACAGGCTCGATGATCTTCATTCTCTCGAGCAATCGAATGCGCGGCCAGGATTGGTCGGTGTTTCTTCCGATGTACGTTTCCCAGCCCCTCCGAAAATGGCGCCTGGAAATCCACCATCGAAATGTCATTCCGTGGACCACTTTCTGTTCGGGCTGATAGCAAAACTTCGCACGCGAGCGGACCAATTCGAAATACAGCAGCGAGGAACAAAACGAGCGCTTCGCGGCTGGAAAAGGATGCCGGCGGAGCAAGTCTCTGCGTATGCCCAGATTGTGGGCCAGCAGAGCACTGGCCCCGAGAGGTTGCCCCGGCGTGGTGACGGCAAGGGCGAAAGCCCAGGAAGGCAAGGACGCAGCAAGCATCCAAGCCGAATCAGAATCAAGCCGCCGGCTACCGTACTGCGTTGGACCCACGGAAACATCGGCGCCGTTTTGAAGCCCGGTGACGATAGATGACAACCAGCACGGGCCTGGAACGGTGTCGCAGTCGATAAACGCCAGAATCTCACCTTGCGCCACCTCGGCCCCCTTATTCTTAAGCTCCCAGTAATGAGCCCCAGGATCCGCCGGGATCATGGTCACGGCCCCGAGCGCTTGCCAGTTCAGATCCAACTGGCGCCAGTGTGTGATCTGATTCGAGCTTCCAATGAAAATCAGTTCCACGCGGTCGAGCTCGAACTGCTGACGCAACAAGGCATCCAGCGTATCTTCGGGTGGGGCCAGCGCGTTATGTTCTTCGTTGTAGGTTTCGAGCACCACTGATACGAGAGGCTTCGTCATGTGTTAACCAGTCGCGAAAAAAGTTCTACCCTTACAGAGTAGCTCATACAATTCGAGGAAGCGATTCACAAAAGCTTCCTCAGTGAGATGCTGGAGCGCGAACTGGCGTGCATTCCCGCCCATCCATTCGGCCCGTTCGCGGTTTTCGAGAAGTGACAACAAAGCATCGCCCAGAGCCTGCGGATCTCCTGGCGGCACCAGAACGCCCGTCTCGTTGTTCAAAACGATTTCCGCAAGCCCACCCGCGTCACTGGCCACCACGGCGGTGCCGCGCATCAGACTTTCCGCGGCAACAATGCCAAAGGGTTCTTCCCAGCGGGACGGCACCACCTGCACCCAGGCATTCGAAAAGCGCGCTTCCAATTCCGCGCGCGAAAGGTGCCCCAGCAACGTGACGCTGGAATTCAGATGCAGTTGGTCGATCTGCGAAACAAGCTGGATCCGTTCAGGGCCATCACCTGCGATCAGAAGCTTGGCTTCCGGAATACAAGCAACCACTTTGGCAAAGGCCTCCACTAAAACGTCGGCGCCTTTCTCTCGAATCAGCCTGCCGGCGAAAGCGACCGTGACTGGAGCCGCGAATGGTTTTCGTTGCGCGCGAACGGGCACGCCGTTCCAGACTACTTCAACCGGTCGGATGCCTTCGGCCTCCAGCCGCCGCTTGGTCGCGTGACTGTTCGCGACGATCAACTTAAATGCGCCGCGCCAATGCCGCCAAAGCTTCATCTGCAACATAAGCGAGGGCCACGCATAAGCCTGGAGGCAATGATTCTTCAAACACGCAAGGCCTGCCGGCTCCCGGCACGGAGCTGAATTCGGCAGCATCTTTGTCCCCACCGGACAAATGGACCGGTACCACGCCACGTGGTAAAGCGCCGGAATATCTCGAAGCAACGGGAGAATCAACGGTGAAAGCTGGCTCAAGAAAAGGCGCACATGCACAACTTCAGGCTGAAAGTCGAGAAGGACACGCTGTAGCCGCCAGTAAGCAGATGGATTGGCCAATTGCGTCAACCCTCGCAACCTGGATGACAGCCCGAAGCACTCGTAGTCGGCTTGGCTCGGCAGGTTCAGCGGACGCGCAGAGCTGGCAAACAGACGCACGTCGTGACCTCTCCGCCGCAATGCGTCGCGTAGCGCCAGCACTATCAGTTCGCCTCCTCCGGTGGGGGTTGCGTAATCGCTGACTAGAAGAATTCGCATCGGTAGTTTGCCCGTTTAGCGCATTCGGATAGCCTTCATTTATTCGATGTCCTCCCGTGTTTTACGATATCACCTAGCTAGGACGGGCCAAGTCCGGAATTTCATACACGCCGAACAAAAGCTGCGCATCGCTACTCTGAACCGCGAGCGATGAGCAAGTGGTGCTGACTTACTCACTGCGTAGAGCGGTCGCCGTATCCAGGCGGCTGACGCGGCGCACGGGCCGGGTAAGTTGCCAATAGCGTCACCACCGCAAAGAAGAGCACTACTGCGGCGTACATCGCCGGCGACCCGTTGGCCTCCGCATTCGTGACTGAACGCATGGTCTTGCTCGCGGCCACTGACAGGCCGATACCCAATGTCAGCCCTCCCAACACCCCAACACTGGTGGTCCCCAGAACCGTTTTGACAAATGTTACTGCTGCTCGCTCCCAGCGCGATGCGTGTGGCGATCTCACCGATACGCTGCGAAACCAGAAATGAGATCACGCTGTACATTCCGCTCGCGGACATCGACAGAGCAAGCAGTGCTAACGCGCCGATGAGGAACGCGTGGAATCGTGGCTCGGTCACCGAATCCGCAATCAGTTCGTCCATAGTCATAACGCCAAACACGGCCTGGTCCGAGTTTGAGGACTGAATCGCGGCCTTTACCAGCTTCACAAGCTGCGCAGGCGGGATCGCCGAACGCACAACCAGGTACTGGTTCGTCCAGGAAAACCGCAGGGACGAGAGATAGACCTCTGGAAACGGTGTGGTCCGGAGACCGCGTGTCCGGACGTTGCCGACCATCCCGACAATCGTCACGGCCTGGCCGGACTCGAACATCTGTTTTCCGACCACGTCGCGGCCCAGCCCAAAGCGGCGCGCGAACTCTTCATTGACGATAGCGACTCTCCATGGTTCCATTCCCATCGTCATCGCGGAACATGCGCCCGGCGAGCAGCGGATTTCGAAGCGTGCGGAAATAGTCCGGGCTGACCAGATGGTTATCCCCGATCACGCTCTTGAGGGCGCCGTCTCTGTCCGTTACCCCGACGAGTTCAGCAGGACCACTGACCGAGGGGAGCAGCGGCGGGCTCGTCACCGTGGCAGCCGAATCCACTCCGGAATGGCAGCGATCTGCTCCAGGTAATTCCGAAACACGGCTTGCGAGGCCATCGCGTTTTGCTGCGCGGACGGGGCCTTCAGCCGCATCGCCAGCACATGGTTCGGATATAAGCCCATGGGTGCCGAAATCAAGGTCCACAAATTCTGCGCCAGGAGGCCGGCTCCACACAGCAGGAACACGGAAGCGCTGCTTCGATCGCGATCATTGCGTTGCGCCACCGATTGCCCTCGCCGGAAATGGCGCGTGTAGTCAGGGCCGGACTCGGTGTCCACCGGCTGCCTTTTACCGCCGGGAGAATAGCAAAAACGAGGGCCGCGATCACCGTTAGTGACAATGTGAATGCCACGGCGCGCCAATCCACATGCGCCGATTTAAGCAGTGGACTGCGCACGGGAAGCAGCGCGACAAGGAGGCGCGCGATCCCGCCTGACAGCACGAGGCCCAAGGCTGCACCGCATGCCGCGAGCGCCAGCCCTCCAGAAGAAACTGACGAATCAGGCGAAGGCGGCTCGCACCCAGGGCCACGCGAATCGCAACTTCCCGACCTCGCCGCAGCGAACGCGCCAACAGAAGCTGCGCCGTATTCGCGCACGCAATCAACAGTAATACGCCGCCACCTCCCAGCAGCAGCCACAACAGGGAGCGCTCGGTCCCTACCGGCCAGTACACGATCGGTCCCGCTTCCGCCCGATTGAAGAGGAGCGGAGAGCTCGAGCGGACACGACACGTAGACGTCCACCGGCTCCGGAATGTAGAGCGCCGGATAGTCGGAATGGAAAGTTGGGGAAAGCACGCCCACACCCGGGCAGATTGGCCATCGAGGCGCAGGATCCGCCCCACTATGCCCGGATCCGCTCCCATTCGCGAGCGCCAGAAGGCGCTGCTGAGAAGGACTACGGACGATCGGCCCGTTTGACTCTCTTCTGCCAGAAACGTCCGGCCCAGCGATGCTTGTACCCCCAGCAGCGGAAAGAAAAAGAAGGAGGGCGAAACGCGCGCAGCGAAGATACGCACAGGCTCTTCGGTTCCAGAGAGAGAGCGTGAAGATCGCCGCATTGGCGCCGATTCCCAAGGAGAGCACTAGCTCTCCACTAACTGTCCACTAACTGGGCCTTAAGTCCTGCATTTTCAGCCGGGCGTTCTGGCCTGTTAGTGGTGCCAGAGACGCCCGCAACGCGGCCGTCAGACGCTTAGCTAGCACGATCAGCGAGGATACGCGGGCGTCCCGCGACAACAGAATCACACCACGACGGAGATTCTGGAGACAAGACGCCAGCGATGGAATGAGGCGCGCGCCGTGAACCTCTTCCTTTGCCGGCTGCAGGTTGTCCATTTCCTCTAATGTACTGGTTAATTAGTGCACTAGTCAAGCGTTGTTTCTGCTCTCAAGCTCCTCCTGCCTATAGCCAGCGATGGGCCCTGCGGGGATGCGGAGTGGCCGGATGCATGTGGTGCCGGGGCTCAAATTGGCTTCGTTCCGAAAATAGAAAGTCAACAGCGGATAGATGTGTCTTGGTTTCTTGAGCTTGAGGAAAAATTGGGTTCTTCTGAAAATAGTTCTTCTGAAAATAGTTGTGTAGCAGGCCAACTTGCAGAAGCTCAGCTCATTCACGCGCCCGGGGCCTGATTGGAAAAGGAACTCCGGAGCGCGGTTTTCAGAGCAGGCGCGCGCCGTTCTCTTGAGCGCGTCCGCAGAATCGGCATCCCCCTGGCTTGTCCAAGGAAAGGCCCGCCGGTTCGGCTTACCCGGATATCTGTCGGCCCAGGCGGCTATGGCGGCGGACAACCAGAGCGAGCGCAACCATCGTCAATCCCAGGCAAAGGGAGCTTGGTTCGGGCGTCACGGTCCAGCCGGTAGCGTCGAACAGTGAGCTAGTATTCCCAAACGAGGGGCCAACAATGTAGACGGGAACTCCCCCGTATAGGCCGGATACACCGTCCCCTACACCGAAAAGGAAACCATCGCTGCAAGTGTTGTCGGTACATGCGAAGAAGTCCATGAAAGAAGCGTCAAGGGTCACCGTTGGCAGTGTAGTACCTATACCAAGGAAATTGTCCGGCGAATCGACGAAAGGCAGCGCCGGCCCTGGGACTCCGTCGAGATCTACCGGTCCCATGCTCGTTACGACAAATGTATTGTCGTCCGGCTCAAAAGTGCCGTTCATCGTCCCCGAAAGGACAGACCCGAGGTCAGGGGAGTGATAAATGAAAGTCAGGATATCCGCTCGGCTTGTGCCCGCTGCTAGCGAAAGCAACAAGGGGAGGATGGCTACCCTAACGCAAGAGTTCTTGAGTGCGTTTGTGAGGAACATTGGATTACCTGGTTAGACCATAACGCACTCGCCAGGGCCCTGAAAATAAGGTCTTTACCTCTATTTATCACTTTGGTTCGGAAGAATTGATGGCCTATCTCGATGGCGAATTATCGCCGGACCCGGCCGCTTCGGCGGCGGGCGGGAAAGCTGGCGGACGTCCTTGCGGTGGAAGAGGAGACCGACGAGGATATGAGTTTCAATCTCTCTTATGAATCCCTTCGCAAGATTCGGGTACATTCGACAACGAACTACAGGGGCGAAATGCGGCTTCGTAGCTCGCTGCTGAAGGTCCATTCGTGTTCGTACGTGCGTTCGGCACGGTCAACCAGGCGGCTCTGCAGGATTGAGGGCTCGGCGAACCACGCCGGCTGTCCCTTGCCGATTGGCAATCGCAACCCGCAAGGGTTGAGACACGCTTATCGTGGTGCTCGAGTGCTCAGACGTGATGAGGCGGGCGCAGGCGCGCTGGGGGGAGGTGCTTGCACCGGAGGCTGCTCAGGCTTCGCCGCATCGGCCAAACGCTCGGGAGTGGAAGTCGACGGAGCGGGCTGCTTGCGCCGCAATTCGATCGAGCTGCCGGTGCCAATCTCGATCACGCGCAAGTTCTCCTCGGTAACATCTCGCGACCGCACAATGTGCGGGGCGATGGCGAACACAATTTCATTTTCCCGGCGTTCTCTATTGTCCTGCGCAAAAAGGTACTTGAGGATAGGAATCTTACTGATCCATGGATAGCCGCTCAAAGACTTGGTCTCGGACTCCTCCAGAATGCCGCCCAGCAGATTGATGTCACCATCGGCCAGCCGGGTTTCATGCTCGATGCGGCGCTGGCCAATAATTGGCTGTGTAATTCCGCCGATGTTTTCCGAACCAGTGACCGAGGAGATCTCCAGTACCATCTTCAGGGTGACTTCGCGGTCGGAATGAATGTGCGGAATAATGTCAATGTTCACGCCGACATCCAGATATTGGAATTGAGTGCTGATCAGCGGACTAACGCCGCCTCCGCCAATAATGCCAGGCTGGAACGAGCCACTGGCTATCGGTACGCGGTCGCCGATTCTTAGCGTGGCTTTTTGGTTATTCAGAGCTCGAATCTGCGGGTTTTGCAGGAGCTTGGTGTTGCTGTCGCTCGCCAGGACAGTAAACGAAGCTCCCGGAACGCTCACCACGAAATTGCCTGTATTCAGGGTTGGCAACGACTTCAACGTGAGTCCCTTGTCGGTCCCGCCACTTCCGCCAGAGTTGCCAGGTGAAATACCTATACTGGCGGAAGTAGGCACGTTCGTCCCCAGGGTGCGAATCCGGTCGCGGCTTACCTGCATCACGGCGATATCGATCATGACCTCGGCTTTGGGTTTGTCGAAGTCGGCCAGCAACTTTTCGGCGAGGACCATCTGGTCCGGCGTGCCGCGTAGAATTATGGCGTCCTGTTCCTGGAGAAGTTGAAAGCGGCTGATGTCCAGGATTTGGCGGACCATGTTTGCCGCCTCCTGTAATTCGTTCGGGCTCGTGATATTTTTGAGGTAAAATGTCTTCATCACGTTCTGTTCAAGCTCTTTGCGTTTTCCGGGCGAGTCCGTGGCGACGAAAATCGTGTTAGGCGACACCGGACGCCAAAAACTCTTCGACTGGAGGCGAACCATGTCCAAGGCTTCGCGCAGTGTCACGTCGTTGAGGTCGACTGTGATTTTTTGCGGCTTGTATTCTTGATCCATGAGCACGTTGATTCCCGCCAGTTTGCAGATGGTCTTGTAAGCCACGTCCGCATTCGCGGTAAGGCGGAAAGTGATGGGAGCGTTGGAGATAGGACGCAGTGCCACGGACTCGCCAGCGTCGTCGATCAGCCTGGTTGGCGCCGGCTCGACCTTGGCCGCCGTCCGCTGCCGCTCCTGCCGGCGGACCATGTCGGCTGTGCGCCTGAGCTCCTGCTGCGCGATAAAGCTGGAGGTGTCGATGTCCACAGCGCGCTGGAATTCTGCTAATGCTTCCGTGAGGGCGCCGGAGCTGCGCAGGATTTGGCCGGTATGGACATGCTGCGAGGCGGCGCCAAAGCGCATGCGCGTATAGGCGGCAAGATACTTTGCATTCTTGGGCGTATGCGTGAAGGCCTCTTTGTAATACGAGTAAGCGGCATCGTAGTTTGACTGGCGCTCCGCGCGGACTCCATGGTCGTACGCGGCTTTTCCAGGATCCGCGAAGGCAGGCAGGCACAAGGCCGTGACGACCATCAAAACAGTCAGCCGTTGACGATTCACCAAGGCACCCATAACCGATCCGAGTTCGTTCTCCAAAGAATACCCATTGTCACTGTATTCCGCCCATTACTGTTTGCGCTGGAGCAAGGACGCCGGGCTCATAACGAGGTTTCCTATAGGTGCAAACCGAAGGTAAGCCGGATGACTCTGCCGTTCACCTGTTTGGGGTCGAGAGCTTTGCGTTGACCCGGCGACAACCGTCGAGAGGAGACGAGCCAAATGCGGCGGATGAGTCTTGTAACAGCGTTGGTTCTGGTAGTAGCTGCCTCCTACGGACTAGGCCGGCGCCATTCGCAAGCAGGCAGCAAGACGGGGCGGCACGTAATCTACTACGTGGACCCCATGCATCCCGCCTACAAATCCGATAAGCCCGGTATTTCCCCTGACTGCGGAATGCAGCTTGAACCGGTCTTTGCCGACGACCTCGGGAATACACCTCTATCTTCGCCCCCGCAATTGCCCGCCGGAGCAGTCAGCATTGATGGCGCCACCCAGCGACTACTGGGGATACGGGTCGCTCCGGTGGAACGAAGCCGAGCCACTCGCATCATCCGCGTAGCGGGCCGCGTGGTTCCAGAAGACACGCGGGTGTACAGGATCAACTCCGGTGTGGACGGATTCATTCGAGAAACCTACCACGATTCGGTGGGAGTACTAGTCAAGAAGGACCAGAGGCTGGCGACCTATTATGCCCCTGACTTTTTGTCGGTTGCCTCCGGGTTCCTGGCCGCTATTCAGGGCGTTCCGGGCTCCGCGGGCAAGGACGGGTCACGGACTGTTCCATTTCCCGGCGCTTTGTCCAAGCAAGGGGTTAGCAGTCTTCAGGGCTATACCGATCGCCTGCGCAATCTCGGCATGAGCGATGTGCAGATCAAGCGGATGGGCGATAACCGCCAGCTTCCCGAGAGTATCGATGTCGTTGCGCCAGCCGACGGATTCATTCTCGCGCGGAACATTTCTTCCGGGCAGCATTTCATGCACGACATGGAATTCTACCGAATTGCGGATCTGAGCCGGGTGTGGGTGGTCGCAGAGGTTTACGAACAGGAGACGAGGTATCTGCACCCTGGTGGCCTGGCACAAATCACCTCAAAATACGAAGGACGCAAGCTGCCTGCGCGCATTACCGACAGCCTGCCGCAATCTGAGGCCGGTGGCGGCACCGTCAAGCTTCGTCTGGAGGTTGACAATCCCAGTTTCATCTTACGGCCCGAAATGTTGGTTGACGTTGAGCTGCCTGGCCGTCTACCATCCGCGGTCACAATACCGCTGGATGCATTAGTCGATTCCGGCGAGCGCGCGCGGGTCTATGTCGAGCACAGCGAAGGCAGCTTCGAGCCTCGCGAGGTCGAAACGGGATGGCGTTTTGGCGAACGGGTCGAGATCCTGAAAGGGCTTCAGCCGGGTGAGCGTGTCGTTGTAGCGGCTACCTTCCTGGTCGACTCGGAAAGCCGGCTGAAGACGCCAGCACCTGCACGCAGCACTGGCAGAACGGCTGGAGTGCCCGAACATAAGGCGGCAGCAAAAACGGTGAGAGATCCGCGGTGCGGCATGTCCCTCGATCCAGCTAAGGCGGCTGCTTCCGGAAACACTTTCGCCTATCGAGGCGCCACCTATTACTTCTGTTCCAGGCAGTGCAAACAGGCGTTCCAGAACGACCCCGCAGGCTCAGCCCGCAGGCGCCAGGGAGATGATGATGATTAGCAGGATCATCGACTTCTCTGTAGAGCACAAGCTGGCGGTATTGGCCACGATCGCTGTGGCTTCAATCGCCGGATGGTGGGCGATGGTCACGTTGCCTCTGGATGCCACACCCGACCTGAGCGACACACAAGTGATCATCCTTTCACACTGGGACCGCAGTCCGGATATCGTCGAAGACCAGGTCACATATCCGATCGTCACTGCCATGCTCGGTGCGCCCCGGGTCAAAACGGTCCGAGGCTTCTCCGATTTCGGCTACTCCTACGTGTACGTCATCTTTGAGGATGGAACCGATCTGTACTGGGCGCGCTCACGAACGGTAGAGTATCTCTCCAGCGTCCTTCCACGTTTGCCCGATGGGGTTAAGACCGAGCTTGGCCCTGATGCCAGCGCTGTCGGGTGGATATTTCAGTACGCTCTAGTGGATACGTCAGGCAAGCAAAGCCTCGCCGATCTGCGTTCATATCAAGATTGGAATTTGCGTTATTACCTCCGTTCGGTGCCGGGCGTGGCCGAGGTTGCGCCAATCGGTGGTTATACACGCCAATACCAGGTGAACCTCGACCCGAATCGACTACGGGCGTATGGCATCCCGGTTAGTCGTGTGGTGGAGGCGGTACGCAGCGGCAACAGCGAATCCAGTGGACGATTGATTGAATTTGGCGGCGCGGAATATATGGTTCGGGGCCGCGGTTACGCGCGCTCGCTCGAGGATTTTGAGAACATCCCGCTGAGCGTCAGCGACGACGGTTCGCAGATCCGTATTAAGGACGTCGGCAAAGTGGTGATGGGGCCCGATCTGCGGCGCGGTCTCACCGATCTGGATGGTGCGGGCGAAGTTGTCTCCGGTATCGTCGTCATGCGCAACGGCGAGAACGCGCTCGATGTAATCAACCGGGTAAAAGCAAAGATCAAAGAGATAGAGCCCGGGTTCCCGGCAGGGGTGAAAGTCGTTCCCATCTATGACCGGTCGGAGCTGATCCACAACACGATCGGGACTGTGAAGGCGACCATCACTGAGGTCGTGATCACCGTTGTGCTCATCATCCTGGTTTTCCTGTGGCACTTCCCCAGCGCGGCAATCCCGATTGTGACCATGCCGGTCGCGGTGTTGCTCTCGTTCATTCCGCTCCACATGTTGGGCGTCAGCGCCAATATCATGTCGCTCGCCGGCGTGGCCATCGCGTTCAGCGAACTGGTTGACGCTTCCATCGTGGTTGTCGAACAAACTCACAAAAAACTCGAGCTGTGGCAAAAGTCGGGGCGTATGCGTGACTGCCGCGAAATCGTGCTCGAAGCAATCAAAGAAGTAGCCGGCCCAACTTCGTTTGCGCTGCTGGTAATCGCCGTCTCCTTTCTGCCGGTGCTGACGCTGCAGGCTCAGGAAGGCCGGATGTTCAGGCCCTTGGCCTATACCAAGACGCTGACTATGGTTGTTGCCGCGGTTTTGGCGATCACACTCGATCCGGCATTGCGTCTGCTACTGACCCGCGTCGAGCGCTTCGCCTTCCGGCCGGAATGGCTATGCCGTATTGCGAACGCCGTACTGATTGGCACGGTGAGGCCCGAAGACCGCCACCCCGTCAGCCGGCGGTTGATGCGTGTTTACGAGCCGGTGGTCCGATGGACGCTGCGCTGGAGGTGGCTCGTTATTGGCGCCGCGCTGGCACTGATCATGGTCACGATACCGGTTTTCTACCACTTGGGATCAGAATCCATGCCGCCGCTCGACGAAGGCGCGATCTTGTACATGCCTACGACACTGCCCGGCATCTCCATCCACCAAGCGCAGCAGTTGCTTCAAGTTAGCGATCACATTATTAGTAAGTTCCCGGAAGTGGATCGCGTGCTTGGCAAAGCAGGGCGAGCGGAAACCGCCACCGATCCGGCTCCCCTCTCGATGCTGGAGACGGTAATTGTCCTGAAGCCGCGCGCGGCTTGGCGACAAGTTGACACCTGGTATTCCTCATGGGCGCCGGAATGGGCGAAGTCTGTTTTCCGGCATGTCACGCCCGATAAGATCTCGACCGAGGAGTTGGTCAGCCAGATGAATCGAGCGCTGAGGATTCCCGGCGTTAATAACGCATGGACGATGCCAATCAGAGGCCGCATTGATATGCTGACGACGGGCATTCGGACAGCGGTCGGGCTAAAGATCGCAGGCGCAGATTTGCAGCGCATTCAGGAAATCGGCGCCGAAACTGAAACGTTGTTAAAAAGGGTAAAAGGGACGCGCACCGTGCTTGCGGAGCGCACCGCCGACGGTTACTTTCTTGATCTGGAGTGGAACCGCGAACAACTGGCGCGCTACGGCGTCAGCGTCGAAGATGCGCAGAGGGTGGTCGAGAATGCGATTGGCGGCGAAAACGTCAGCACGGTCGTGCTCGGGCGCGAGCGTTATCGGGTAAACATCCGCTACCTGCGCGATTTCCGCAGCGACCTTGGGGCGCTCGGCCGTATCCCGGTCCCGGCAGGCGGCCAGCGGCAATTGCCATTGAGTAATCTGGCGCAAATCAAAATCGTCACCGGTCCCGCAATGATCCGCAATGAAAACGGTCTGCTCACGGGATACGTTTATGTGGACGTCGCCGGCCGCGATCCGGAAAGCTATGTCAGCGAAGCGAATCAACTGTTGCGCGACCACCTGAAACTGCCCGCCGGCTATTCGGCCACCTGGAGCGGGCAGTACGAAGCCATCGAGCGGGTGAAGGAGCGCCTGAAGTTGGTGGTGCCGATCACGCTCTTTCTGATCTGCCTTCTTCTGTACATCAATACAAGGTCAATTTCCAAGACAATCATTGTTTTGCTGGCAGTACCTTTTTCCGCGGTGGGCGCAATCTGGTTTCTTTATGTGGCCGGCTACAACATGAGCGTCGCTGTCTGGGTGGGATTGATTGCTCTGCTGGGAATTGATGCCGAGACAGGAGTCTTCATGCTGCTGTACCTCGATCTGGCCTACGAGGAGGCAAAGCGCGAAGGCCGCCTGCGCAGTCTCGGCGACCTGCGTGAGGCCATCGTTCACGGCGCTGCGAAGCGCCTGCGGCCGAAGTTCATGACATTCGCCACTACCTGTGTTGGCCTGTTTCCCATCATGTGGTCGACGGGCGCCGGCTCCGATGTGATGAAACGTATTGCGGCGCCGATGGTCGGTGGCATTTTTACCTCCTTCGCTCTCGAGTTGCTGGTGTACCCGGCCATCTACGAAGTTTGGAGGTGGAACACGGCCGTGAAGAGGCTACGCAGGCCCGAAGCGTCCGTGGAATTGGACGCTGGCTCGCGGCCAGCTACGGCACGAGAACTGACGAGTATCGGGCAGAGGGAATGGTCGCGGCAATCGTGGCGGTGAGGTGAACGGATATGGCGGAGGCAAAGGATTCGGCAACGAACGTGGGCGCGGCAACGAATGTACACCACCAACGGATAAAACCTAACCGCGAGTTCTGGCTGCACATCTGGGAAGCCCTTGCGATGGCGAATACAGTGTTCCGCCTAAGGGGTGTAATGAAAGCCGGCTGCGTGGTTGCGCTCTTCGTTTTCGCAAGGGTCGGGATTGCTCGGGACGCCGAAACCACAGCCTTGCATACGACCGCGGTACAAGCCCCGGCTCCGGCGGCCGGGTCACCGGCGCAAACGGCAACAGCACGGCCCACCTTGGAGAAAGTCCGCACCGACCTCCCGCCGATATCCTACGTAGAC
This sequence comes from Acidobacteriota bacterium, assembly GCA_003223115.1. Classification (GTDB taxonomy): domain Bacteria; phylum Acidobacteriota; class Terriglobia; order Bryobacterales; family Bryobacteraceae; genus QHXW01. The sequence goes on along the minus strand of QHXW01000544.1, from coordinate 2,055 downwards.
GGACAACTCAGGATTCATGCGCTCGATTCAACGCTGGAGGACATTCTGACGAAAGTGGCTGCTGTCACCGGCGTGAAAATCGATGTTCCAGCGGCTGCAAACAGCGAACACATGCCGATTGTCGAATTGGGACCAGGCCCAGCGCGCCAGATCCTGGCGTCGTTGCTGAGCGACTCGAACTTTGACTACTTGATCCAGGCCTCCGATACGGATCCAGACAAAATACAGAGTGTGCTCTTAATGGCACGAGAGAAGAAACGTAGCGGACCCAATGGAACGGATGCGGCGGCGCGCCCGTCCCGCAGCCCATACGCGAGGGCTGTAACGTTGGCTGCCAAACCGGAGGAAGCACCGGCCCCCGACAGTCCAGTTCCGGCACCGTCGGAGACCATAGCAGAGGTGAACCCCTTAAATCCGCCGCCTGCGTCAACGTCGCCGGATCAAGCCACGCCGTCAGCGGATCCGTCCATGCAGCAGCCTCCGCTCTCGCGCCCGGATCAACCTAACTTGATCAGAACAGCCCCAATGTCTCCGCCCGCGACATTGAACCCGCAAACCATCAACCAACAGTTGCAGCAAATGTACCAGCAGCGGATGCAAATACTACAGCAGGAGCGCCTGACACCCCCGCCAGGAGCACCCACGAATCCCGGGGGCAGGTAGGCGGCGGGCGCGCGACTCCTCGACGGTAGGGCTTTTCCTCGCTGATCTTTAGTCGTCCAGTCCAGCGGAACCTCGGCGCTCGCCCAGCAGCCTGCCAAACGCGGCTTTGAGTTATCGCAGCAAGCCGATTTAGAAACCGCGGAGAAACTGCTCAACTCCATCCAATCCACTTTACCCTGATCCAATACAGCGCGAAACATTTTGTGGAGAGCCAGTCGACATTGCAGCAGTTAGTCGCCGCGGGCGATCGAGAGGCAAAGGTCTTCAATCTGCTGAGTTGGTGCTATCACCGGCAGAGCCTTTTACTGGAGTCCGTTGCCGCGATGAAACAGGCCATCGAACTCGAGCCGGCGGCCGAGATCAACTACGATCACCTGGTCCAAATCCTGCTCGAGGAAAGGCAATATTCCGATGCCTATGAAGCGGCGAAGACAGCGGTCGAAGTGGCGCCCGATTCTTGCCAGGCATAGGACTGGAAAAAGCCGCCGAGGCGTTACCGCACCTCAAAGCCGCCGCGAAACTCGACCCACGAAGCAGCAAGATCCACTTGTCACTCGCGAACGCTTACAGGCGTCTGGGGCGCAATGAGGAATCTGCGAGCGAGCTTCAGCTATTCAAGAAGCTCGAAGCCCAGGAAGAGCGCGATCCGTGAGCTTGCCGGTGCGTCAAATAGAGACGACGTTCTACAGGTCCTCAGGTCTTGGGCCAGTGACTTTGGCAATTTTGGCGAGGCCGCCGGACCGACTTCGTCGCTGTCATGGAAGCAGAAAGTGAAATTGGGGCCACCCAGGTCGCTACAGCTTGCGGTGAGAACCGACAGATAACCGCCCTTACTTCTTTTCCTGCTTTTCCTGCGCGAGTAACTGCTCCTGAAGTCTCTTGAACTCCCGCAGGTGCTTCTCTGCTGCTTCAGACCTGTCCGTCTTTCTATAAAGCTGGCTCAGTTTGAGGTGCAAGGAGACCTCCATCTGCGGCGGCAGCTTCTGGTTGAGCGCGTTGAGCCAGGCCGCCTCGGCCTTCTTCTGATCCGGCGGCCCGGAGAAGCAGCGGAATGGCCGGCCTGGGTGCAATCCGGAGAGGTAGAGATACCCGGCCGCCTGTGCGGGCTTCGGAAAAGCGAGGATGCCATTCAACGTGCGCACCGCAGGCTGGAGCGTAAACAGCAAGATGGCAAAGCTAAGGTTACGCCCGAGTCCCGAGAGTTCGCCTGTTATGTTCTGGTATTCACGACCATGCCGAAGAGCGTGGCCACGGCGCGGCAGGTGATGGAATGTTATCGACTCCGGTGGCAGATCGAACTGACGTTCGATAACTCGACATGGTGCACTCCTTCGTATGTTATGGAATTTCAAGAGCCATTTGCTTTGAATCGGCCGTTGGTGGGGTCGCGGT